>WHTP01000096.1 GCA_009377695.1 Hyphomicrobiales bacterium
AGGCATTCGTGGAATCGAAGCGCCGTGCGCGGGCCCGCATGCGCTACGGCGGCTCGCTTAGCACGATGCTGCCGTGGCTCGTCGACGAGATTGAAAGAGATCGACGCGGTGTTCGCCGGCGACGCTTTTCCATATGGCGTCGAGCCGAACCGTCCGACGCTGGAGGCCTTGGTGCGTTACATGGTTGATCAGCACTTCATCGCCCGCCCGATTCCGGTCGACGACTTGTTCGTCCCCATTCAAGGCAACTTCGGCACCTGATAACCAGTTGTTAATTGCGAGTTCGAGTGCGGACTCCTTCGTGTCCGCGTCGCATGGTTCACAATGGTTTACTCACAAGAAACAGTTTTCAGAATATTTCCAAGAAAAGCCGTTTGAATTGCAAAAGGCACCGCAAAGCGTGCCCTGAGGGATTTCGCACTATCACATAAAAGAATGATATGGAGGAATTACGTCGCATTGTTAGGAGCGGTTCATGCCCAGCCTTGCCGCAAGTGCACCGATCGCTTTGGACTTCACGACGCTGTTCGTCGTGGCGATCTGTGTCACCGGCCTGCTTGGACTGCTGCTGTTGTTCGCTTGGACCCAGGACCGTGTCCAGGCCCTTGCGTGGTGGGGAACGGCGTACCTGGTCGGCGGTGGATCGGTCGCCATCTGGAGCATCGAATCCCACATGTCGCCGCCGCTGCCGGTCGGAACCGCCAACGCGATTCTGTTCGTTGCCTGCGGCATGATGTGGACTGCTGCGCGGCTGTTTCACGGGCGCCCAGTGCTGTGGGGCTCGATGGTTACCGGCTCTACGATTTGGCTCGCAGCCTGCCTGTTTCCCGACTTCGTCCATTCGGAGAAGGCGCGGATCGTGTTGAGTTCGTCGATCGTATCGACCTACACGTTCTTGGTAGCTGCCGAGCTCTGGCGCGAGCGGCGAAAATACCTGTTGCGCCGCTGGCCGGCGATTTTCGTGCCGGTGCTGCACGGTCTCGTGTTCCTCTGTCCGATTCCGCTCGCGAGTCTGTTGCCGGACAACAGCGGCATTATCGCTTTGGCAGGCGGATGGATCGCGATCTTCACGCTCGAGGTCATGCTCTATCTCGTCGGCACCGCGTTCATCGTGCTGTTTCTGACCAAGGAGCGTTCGGTTCGCATCCACAAAAATGCAGCGTCGACCGACGAACTGACCGGGCTGTTGAACCGGCGCGGCTTTGTGTCGAGTGCGCGGCTCCTGATCGAGCGGTTTGCGAAACGGCGCGAGCCGGTCACAGTGCTGGCATTCGATCTCGATCATTTCAAGAACATCAACGATCAGTACGGTCACGCGATTGGCGACGAGGCGATCCGGCTGTTCGCATCGGTGGCCACTACCAACATGCGGGCATCCGACATCGTCGGCCGACTGGGCGGCGAGGAATTCGTGGCCATCCTGCCCGGCTCTATGAGCGAGGCGGCGGTGGCCGCTGAACGGGTGCGGCTGGCCTTCGAGACGGCCGGAACGATGGTCGCCAATCTGCCGTTGGGTGCAACCGTGAGCATCGGCGTTGCCAGCGGCGAGCCGGGTACCGACGTGATGTCGCTCGTGGCGTCGGCCGACCGCGCGCTCTACCGGGCAAAGGCAAACGGGCGTAACCGCATCGAACTGGCCGACCAATTTCCGTCGTCCGCGCCCGTTGATGGGGGGCTTGCGGCGTTGGTAGCGGCGGCGGCGGGGCAGGTAACCGCGCCGGTACCGGCCCTCGCGTCTTAATATTCGTCCCCGGGATAGATTTGATCGGACACGTCGCCGGAACAATCACTTGCGTACATTGCTGATGGTAAATCCGCTCCGCTAATCGCTATAAGCTCATATGCGGATTTTGCTTTCGGAAGGCGCCAGCACCTCAGCGCGCGAAGCCATCACGGCCCTGGGCCTGCGGGGGCACCATGTGGAGGTGTGCGACCCCGATCCGCATTGCCTCGGCCGCTTCTCGCGATTCGTGCGCAAGTTCCACCGTTGTCCGCCGCTGGGTGCCGATCCGCAGGGATATCTCGCCTTCATCCTGGAGCTCATTTCAGGCAGGCAGTTTGATGTCCTGCTGCCAATCCACGAGCAGGGACTCTTGCTCGCCAGGGCCCGCACGCAGATCGCCCGCCATGTCGCGGTCGCGCTCCCGAGCTTCGACAGTTATTTGCGTGCCCATAACAAGCTCGGCTTCAGCGAGATCCTGTCGGAACTCGGCTTGCCGCAACCCGCGACGCGCGTCGTCGGCAAGGTCAAGCAGCTGCTGGAGGTGAAGCGCTTTCCTATGGTCTTGAAAACGCCGGTCGGCACCGCCAGCCGGGGCACTTGGATCGTCACGGATGATGCGCAGCTGAAAAATGCTGTGAGCGAGATCGAGGCGGTCAACGGCTTCGCCGATGGCCTGGTCGTCCAGGATCTGGTTGTGGGTGAATCCCAGCAGTCGCAAGCGGTGTTCGCCAACGGGCGGCTGGTTGCGTCACATGCGTATCGCCAGATTGCGCGCGGTGCTGGAGGGGGCACCTCGATCAAGGAAAGCCTCGTCAATCCGACGGTGCGCGCGCACCTCGCCCGCATCGGCGAATACCTGCATTGGCACGGCGCCTTGTCGGTCGACTATATCGTCGACCGGACGGGAACGCCGCAGTACTTCGACTGCAATCCGCGACTGGTCGAGCCAATGAGCGCGGTGTTCGCGGGACTCGATCTCGTGAATGTGCTGTTGCAGGTGTCGCGCGGCGAAACGATTACGACGGTGCCGGACAGTACGACGGGGGTCCGCACCCACATTGCCATGCAGGCCTTGCTCGGATGCGCGGCGCATGAGGCGAGCCGGCTCAGCGTCGTGCGAGAGGCCTGGCGGCTTCTCGTCAAGCACGATCCTTATGCCAGGAGCAGGGAAGAGCTGACGCCGGTAACGATCGATTGGATGAGCTTCGTTCCGCCGACGATCACGGCACTGTGGCTGTTGGTCACGCCCGCCGCCGCGCATTATCTTCCCAAGAAGGGATGGGGGGCGCAGTTGCTGACCCCGCAAAGCATCCGCACGATCAAGACCATGAATGTCGGAGCTTAGTGTGGCCGTTCAGAAGTTCGCCATACTTGGCAGCTAGGTCGCTAGACTAGCGGATTCTGAACCAAAGCCACACTCGATTCATAGAGTTGCTAGTGTCCTTCGATTCCGAAGTTCGTATAGGAGACTGCTGCAAAATGGTACGAACTTCGGAATCGGGACACTCGTGTGGCGGTTCAGAAGTCCGCATCATTCTCGCGGCGAGTCCGACATGCGGACTTCTGAACCAAAGCCACACTCGATTCATAGAGTTGCTAGCGTCCTTCGATTCCGAAGTTCGTATAAGAGGCCGCTGCGAAATGGTACGAACTTCGGAATCGGGACACTAGCGCGTGCCAGCAATCACCATCAGCCGGCGCCTCATCCTGCCGGGGCTTGGCGTCATCGTTTTTCTGTTCGCCTATCTGGCGCAGAACGTCTGGCACCTTTTCCATATCGACGACATCACGCGCGCCATTCGACATCTCGATCAGGCCGGCGTGGTGATGGGGATGGCGATCCTCGGTTTTGTCGAGGCTACCATCGTGCTCTGTTTTTACATTCCAGGCACGGCGGTCGTGATTGTGCTGCTGCTTGGGATGCAGCCCGGCTGGGCGGAAGGGTGGCCGCTGGTGGCGGGCCTGATGGCCGGCACTATGGTTGGCTACGGCGCCAGTCTTGTCCTCGGTCGCTTACTCCAGCAACGGCTGCCGTCGTTGGTCGGCGACGCCTATTTCTATAAGGTGCAGTCACTCATCGAACGTTACGGCTTGCTCGCCTTCGTCCCCGGCGCCTTTCATCCCAATCAACTCGCGCTCGCGTTTGCGATCCTCGGATATTTTCAGGCGGAGCGGGTCTGGCGTTACTTTGTTGTTGCGGGTTTGGCGCAACTGGTGTGGTGGAGCATCTATGCTTCCGTCGCCGACCTCATTGCGAGCCAGAACCTTGTGTCGAGCAGCAATTTCCAGCTCTACGTTGCCGCTCTGTTTTCAATTTGGTTCCTGTACGAATTGTGCTCGCGTCAGCCGCAAAAGGCGCCATGACCAACCGGAGCGACGGCGTACCGATTGATCTCGTCACCGGCGGCAGCGGCTTCATCGGCTGCCATGTCGTCGCGGCACTCTGCAAGCGAGGCGTCCGTGTCAGAGTGCTCGATCTCGCACCGCCCGCCGACCTTGCCGCGGACGTGGAGTTCGTGCCCGGTTCGATCCTCGATCCGGGATGTCTCGACGCGGCGATGGCAAACGTCCGGCACGTCTATCACCTCGCCGGCCTCGCCAAGCTCTGGGCCCGCGACCGATCCGATTTCGATCGGGTCAATGCTGGCGGCACGGCGCAGGTTCTGCGCGCCGCGGCGTCGCGCGGCGTCGCGCGCGTCATCCATTGCTCGACCGAGGCGATCTTGCTGCCCGCGCGCCGCGGCGCCGATGCGCTGATCGACGAAACGGTGCGGCCGGCGCTTGCGGACATGCCGGGGCCTTATACGCGGTCGAAGCTCGCAGCCGAACAGTCGGTGCGCACCGCCGTGCAGGACGGACTCAACGCCCTGATCGTCAATCCGACCGTGCCGATCGGCCCCGGCGACCGCAATCTCACGCCGCCGGCCGCGATGCTGTCGATGTTCCTGAACGGACAGTCGCCGGCATTTCTCGATTGCGTGCTCAATCTCGTCGACGTGCGTGATGTTGCAGCAGGCATGATCCTCGCGGCGGAACGCGGCAGCGCCGGTGAACGCTACATCCTCGGCGGCGACAACGTCGCGCTGCGTGAACTGCTGAAGATGCTGGAGCGAATATCAGGGCGGGCGATGCCGAAGCGCGCCGTGCCCGGATGGCTGGCGCTGGCGTCGGCAACAGGCGCGGAGTGGGTTGCCGACGTGGTGACCGGACGCACGCCGGCAGCAACGCGGGAGGGTGTCCGGCTGGCGTTGCGTTCGGGCCCGTTCGACAGCAACAAGGCTCGCAGCGAACTCGGCTATGCACCGCGGCCGCTTCAGGATGCCTTGGCCGATGCAGTGACGTGGCTTGCTGCGACGGGCGCCGGCGGACGGTAAGTCGTTAAATCGCAAACCTCGGCTTCGCCAACCCACTCGCTGCAATCGAGCATGCCGAAGCTATGGCCCAGCAGCTCGCGGCAACGCCTCAGCGCGCGGAATCCTTCGGCCGCATCGCGGGCAAGGCGTGGCAGCGCCAGCAATTGGATCGGGCGCTCCCACAAGCTGCTGAACACGTTGCCAAAGCTTACCTCGCCGTCTGGGCGAAGCGCCGTGGCGATCAGGTCGGGAAGGGCGCGGTGGGCTGGGTCGCATACCACCCGCACAGCCGCGAACGGCAATCCATGCTGCGCGGCGAATGCGGCCGCCACATGGGATTCCATGTCGACCGTAAGCGCCCCGGTCGCGCTGCGAAGGCTGCGCTTATCGCTCGGCAACAGCACCGCGCTGTCAGCTCCGGCGATATCCGCCATGATTACACGCTTTGGGTGATTGGAAAGACGGGCGGCGATTCGGCGGGCAATGCTCGGCGAGGCCGTATGCCACCGATCGGGCGCAGCGACACCGGTTGCGACGATCACGTCGCCGGGCACCAGGATGGGATCGAGGCCGCCGGCAATGCCGATGCTGATGACCGCGCGGCAATCCGGCTTCACGCGTGACTGGAGGAGGGACCGCAAGCGCGCAGGGTTGCCGCCCGCCAAGATGGTGGTGACGCCGGGCCCGGTGGCCAACCTGGCCTCAGCCGCCAGCCCGGTCACCGCTAGGATCGGAACGCTTTGCGCCGCCCACGCAAACACGGCGTCGGGCTGATATCGCGATGTTTGGGGCTGACTGAGCGCGTCAAGCTGGTGGTCTTGCAATTGAAGGAGTGTCACGTGCCCTCATCCCCGGCGATCGACCAGTCTTGCTGCACCGCCGAATCGAAGCTTATTCGTATACTGCAGATTGAACAGCACAAGGATTGTGCGCTGCCTGCGTTATAGACCATCATGTCAAGCAGGACGCGTCAACCGCTCATTTTACGATCAAGTATTTGTGTCTACACGAGAATCTCGATCGGAAGTCGTAGTGGAACCTTCATTACGGGTTCGGCCATCCATGCTCATTGCGCGATCACTTCGGCCGCAAGGGAGCGTTTACTAGTGTCCCGGTTCCGACGCTTGTATCACCTTACCGCACATGCGTTTACAAGCGTCGGAACCAAAGGGACACTAGAACTCGTTGGTGCTAGTGCGGTTTTGGATTTGACGTTCATACTACGAACTCGCAGCAACACTGGTACGAACGTCAAATCCACCGCACCAGCGCCGCCTTATCATCCCTAAATGTGGCAAATTCTAACACCGGACCGGCCGAGACCAGACGTTCTGACGTTCCAGATGAATGCGGAACGCGCCGGCGTCGCCTGGCCTGCCCGTTCTCCTCAGCTGACGAATTCGAGGCCGCGGTCATCAGTTCCAGGCGTAGGGCCGGCGCCTACAGGCCGCGGCCGGGTCGTCACTTTTGCGCGTATTGGGGCCTGGACGTTCGCCGCGGCAATGGTAGCTGCGAGCGCCTATTTTCCTGATCTGACCGAGGGACGACTCTTTGAGCATGAGTAAGGGGCGCTCGGAAGAGCGCCCCTTACTCATTCATCACACATTGGCAGGACGGCCGAATTAGGCCGAGTAGTACATCTCGAACTCGACCGGATGCGGGGTGTGTTCGAAGCGGATCACCTCAGTCATCTTCAGCTCGATGTAGCTGTCGATGAAGTCGTCGTCGAAGACGCCACCAGCCTTGAGGAAGGCGCGGTCCTTGTCGAGCTCCTCCAGCGCCTGGCGCAGTGAGCCGCACACCGTCGGGATGTTCTTCAGTTCGGCCTTCGGCAGGTCGTAGAGGTCCTTGTCCATGGCCTGGCCGGGATCCATCTTGTTCTTGATGCCGTCGAGCCCGGCCATCGTCATCGCGGCAAAGCCGAGGTAAGGATTGCACATCGGATCGGGGAAGCGGACCTCGACGCGCTTGGCTTTCGGATTGTTGGTCCACGGAATACGGCAGGAGGCCGAACGGTTGCGCGCCGAATAGGCGAGCAGCACCGGCGCTTCGAAGCCCGGGACCAGCCGCTTGTAGGAGTTGGTGGTCGGGTTGGTGAAGGCGTTGATCGCCTTGGCGTGCTTGATGATGCCGGCGATGTAGGCGAGGCACGTGTCCGACAGGTCGGCATATTTGTTGCCAGCGAACACCGGCTTGCCGTCCTTCCAGATCGACTGATGACAGTGCATGCCCGAGCCGTTGTCGCCGTAGACCGGCTTCGGCATGAACGTGGCGGTCTTGCCGTAGATGTTGGCGACCTGCTGGATGCAGTACTTATAGATCTGCATCTGGTCGGCCATGATGGTCAGCGGCGAGAACTTCAAGCCGAGTTCGTGCTGCGCGGACGCGACTTCGTGGTGATGTTTCTCGACCTTGCAGCCCATGCGCGCCATGGCGCCGAGCATTTCCGAGCGCATGTCTTGCGCGGTGTCCTGCGGCGGCACCGGGAAGTAGCCCTTCTTGGTACCGACATGATGGCCGAGATTGCCGCCTTCATACTCGGTGTCGGAGTTGGTCGGGAACTCCAGCGAGTCGAGCTTGAAGCCGGTGTTGTAGGGCTCGGCGGCGTATTTAACGTCGTCGAAAATGAAGAACTCGGCTTCCGGACCGAAAGAGATGGTGTCGCCGACGCCCATCGACTTGACCATGCCCTCGGCCTTCTTGGCGATGCCGCGCGGGTCGCGGTTGTAGGGCTCGCCGGTGGTCGGCTCAAGCACGTCGCAGACGAGCGACAACGTCGTTTCGGCGAAGAACGGATCGATCACAGCCGACACGGGATCCGGCATGAGGCACATGTCGGACTCGTTGATCGCCTTCCATCCGGCAATCGATGATCCATCGAACATTTGGCCTTCGGCGAAGGTATCCTCCTCGATCATCGAGACGTCGAAGGTGACATGCTGCCACTTGCCGCGCGGATCGGTAAAACGGAAATCGACGTACTTCACGTCGTTGTCCTTGATCAGCTTCAGGACGTCTTTGGCCGTAGTCATGGAATTCGTACCTCTTTGCTAGCAGCATCGCTGGAAGGCGGGGCGCCGGGTATTGCGCGTCCAGCGGTTTAGATTGCGTCGATCCCGGACTCCCCCGTTCTGATCCGGACTGCTTCTTCGATGTTGGAGACGAAGATTTTGCCGTCGCCAATCCGCCCGGTCTGGGCGGCGCGGCGGATCGCCTCGATGGCTTTTTCGACCATGTCGTCGCCGAGAACAATCTCGATCTTCACTTTCGGGAGAAAATCGACCACGTACTCTGCACCACGGTAGAGTTCCGTGTGTCCTTTTTGCCGGCCGAAGCCCTTCGCCTCCGTCACGGTGATACCCTGCAATCCGACGTCTTGCAGCGCCTCTTTCACCTCGTCGAGCTTGAAAGGTTTGATAATGGCCTCGATTTTTTTCATATGTTGAACGTCTCCTGGCCCGCCGCAGCCGTACTCCGGCGGGTCGAACTGCGTTGTGGTTAGCAGGCTCCATGCCAAGCCGAGAATGGCCTAAGAAATCACCATTTTCCAAGGCTTTACGTGCATTCGCGGAGGCCGCCTGTGCGTTAGGCAATACCGGCTCGATTACAAATTGAGCATACTGCCTATTTCGTACTCAATTTTGGTTAGCACGTTGGCAACGGCTTTGGAATCGCCTCTGGTCTACAAACCCGACACGCCCCCCATGATCGAGCTTCTCACCACCACCGAAATGGCCGAGGCCGACCGCCTGACAATCGCGGGCGGGCGGCCTGGCATAGAGTTGATGGAGCGTGCCGGTGTTGCGGTTGCCCAACTGGTCATGCTGGAGCGGCCACGGGGATCGCGGATCGTGGTTGTTGCCGGCTCGGGGAACAACGGCGGCGATGGCTTTGTCGCGGCCCGCCTGCTTGCTGAACGCGGTTATTCGGTGCGGGTTCTGCGCGTCGGGGACGGAACGTTGCGCGGTGACGCGGCAACGGCCGCGCAACGATGGACCGGCACGACGCAGCCAGCGACGGCCGAGGGCGTCGCCGACGCCGATGCCATCGTCGATGCATTGTTCGGGGCCGGCCTCGACCGGCCGGTGGAGGGCGAGGCCCGTGCGATCATCGAGGCGATGAACGCGGCGTCGAGTCCGATTTATGCGGTCGACCTTCCGAGCGGCATCAACGGAACGACGGGCGCTGCCATGGGAGTGGCGGTGACCGCAACCGCGACGGTGACGTTCTTCCGCAACAAGCCAGGCCATCTGCTGCTGCCGGGGCGGCTGCATTGCGGGCGTATCCATGTCGCCGACATTGGCATCCCGGCCAGCGTGCTCGATCGCATCGGGCCTCAGACATTCCGCAATGGGCCTGATCTCTGGTTCGAGCGATTTCCACGGCCGCGACTGGACGGTCACAAATACACGCGCGGCCACGCGGTCGTGCTGTCGGGCGGGATCGACTCGACCGGGGCGGCGCGACTCGCGGCGCGTGGGGCACTGCGGGCTGGTGCCGGCCTGGTGACGATCGCGTCGCCGCGCGAGGCGCTCGTGGTCAATGCGAGTGCGAGTCTCGCGGTGATGGTTCGTGCTGTCGACGACGCCGGTGCGCTCTCGGATTTTCTTGCCGATGCGCGGCGCAATGTTGCAGTGCTTGGGCCGGGTGGTGGGATGGGAGCGCGGATGCGGGAGCACGTGCTGGCCGCGTTAGCGGCCGACCCGGCGGTGGTCCTTGACGCCGACGCGCTCACGAGCTTTGCGGGCGACCTGGCGGCGCTTACGGGCGCAATCCGGGGGCGAAAGGCGCCCGTGCTGCTGACGCCGCACGAGGGTGAATTCGGCCGTTTGTTCAGTGAGTTGGATGAGGCTGCTCGGGCACCATCGAAGCTCGCCCGGGCGCGCGCCGCTGCCGCGGCGACCGGCGCGGTCGTGCTCCTGAAGGGCGGCGACACGGTCGTCGCCGCACCGGATGGACGAGGCGCGATTGCTGAGAATGCCACGGCCTGGCTTGCGACGGCCGGCTCGGGCGACGTGCTGGCCGGCTTCTGTGCGGGGCTTCTTGCGCAGCAAATGTCAGTTTTCGAGGCGGCCTGCGCGGGGGTCTGGCTGCATGGCGAGGCCGGCAATGAGGCTGGGCCGGGCTTGATTTCCGAAGATCTCCCCGAAGCACTGCCGGCGGTCTATCGGCGGCTGTTGAGTTCTTAAGTTGTTTCTATAGATGGCCGTCGACGAAGGACTGGCTAGCCAGCTGTTACATGGCCATCTTCAGTTCCTCGCTTCCAGCCAATCGCCCCACGAGTTCTTCAACCGCCGCTTCCGCTGAGGCTATGGATGTCGCTAGCCGGTTGTCGGCGAACTCGTCATATTCCACGGCGATGCTCCTCACGTCGGTGATGCCGATATAGCCGAAAGCGGTACGGATGCTCGGCTCGACGTGGTTCATATGCGCGATCCTCTCCGCCGGACCGTAGCCGAAATCGCCACGTGAAGAGAGGATAACCAGCGTCTTGTTCATGCCAGCCAGGAGAGGCCAATAAGGCTCTCCGGCGCGCCCGCGGTCGAACCCAAAGGTTCGGCCTACCCGTACGATATTGTCTATGTAGGCTTTGAACTGAGCTGGAACGCTGAAGTTGTACATCGGCACGCCGGCGATGATGAGGTCGGCGGCGATTATTTCGTCCACCAGCATATCGCTTTCTTGAAGCACAGCCTCCATCCAAGCGTGCGCTCCTCGGGCCTGGTGAAAGCGACGTGGATCCATTCGGCGGTGACAGGGCGAGGGGGGTTCTGGCCGACATCACGGTAAAGTACACGGTCCTGCGGCCGCCGCTGACGCCACCGCTCGATAAAGCGAGCGCTGAGACGGCGTGAGTGCGAGCCGAAGGTCGCCTTATCCGAGCCGCCTGGTCGGGCACTGGCATCGATGTGCAGAAGAGTTCTCATGCCTTAATCTCCATCATCCATGAGCTTTAAACTAGGAGGACGGATTACACGTTGACATAGGGATCAATCGACCGACAAACTTGTATTCTACATTTGTCAGATGAAGTGGATTCATCTATGTGATGCGTCGTCTCCCGCCTCTTGCCAGCCTGCGCGCCTTCGAGGCCGCGGCACGCCACGTGAGCTTCAAGAGGGCTGCTGTGGAACTCGGCGTGACACCCACGGCTATCAGCCATCAGATTCGGCTGCTGGAAGAGACTTTGGGCCGACGGCTGTTCGAACGGCGCACTCGCCAAGTGATCATGACCGAGGCTGGGCAGGAGCTTTTTCCGGCGCTGCGTAACGGGTTCGATCTGATGGCTGGTGCGGTCGAACGCATCGTAGGGCAGCCCGAACGGCCGTCCGTAGTGATCACAACGACCACAGCCTTTGCCGCGCATTGGCTGGTACCGCGCCTGACCGCGTTCAGAGAGCGGCACCCCGCGATCGCGCTATCGGTACTGGCAAGCGACGATGTCGTCAGCTTGGGGGCTGGCAAGGCTGATCTTGCCGTGCGCCTTTCGGAAAAGCCTTCCGCGGAACTCGATGCAAGACCGCTGTTTCTCGACCGTTTTGCCCCGGTTGTAAGTCCGGCCTTGAACATTGCAGAGCCGGTCGATCTAGAACGCACAGCGTTGATCCAGTTCGACTGGCACCACCCGCGGCCGAGCATGCCAAGCTGGTCGAAATGGCTCGCCGCAGCTGGCCTCGATCATCTCCGGATTGCGCCGGAGCTGCGGTTCAATGAGGAGAGTCATGCGCTTCAAGCGGCGATTGCTGGACAGGGCGTGGCCTTGTTCAGCCTGACGATCGCCAGTGATGCCCTGCGCCGCGGGCTGCTGGTACAGCCGTTCCAAACGACGATTCCTGGACAGAGCTACTATCTTCTACGCAGGCAAAAGCGCGTCGCTGGCTCGGCTATCGAAGCGGTCGGCGCATGGCTCCTCGAACAGGCGGCATCAGCCGCCGATGCCGATACCTTCGCCGCAGGCAGCCATGCTACCGGCATATCCTGATGCAATAGGGCCGAAGATAGGGCTAGTGTCCCGATTCCGACGTTCGTACCGTTTCGCACCACTAGTTTCGTACCGTGTCGCACCACTAGTAACGTCTGCCATTTTTCGCGTGTGCATTGGAGTTTTCGCATGATATACACCGCGCCGCCCGGCCGCCCCCATTGGCGCCGAGGGTGCCCTCTGCGGGCGTGGCGGAATTGGTAGACGCGCGGGATTTAGGTTCCCGTGTCGCAAGACGTGGGGGTTCGAGCCCCTCCGCCCGCACCATTCCAGAGGGCATCGCCGCACCCGCTAGTGCGGTGGATTTGACGTTCGTACCGGTATTGCTGCGAGTCGGCAGTACGAACGTCAAATCCAAAACCGCACTAGCAATCAATGATTTCTAGTGTCCCTTTGGTTCCGACGCTTGTAAACGCATGTGCGGCAAGAGAGATACAAGCGTCGGAACCGGGACACTAGCCCAATTGTCGTCAACCGTAGTGCGCCGCCTTCGGCCGCAGAGTCCTTAAACCATGCAAGTCACAGAAACAGTTTCCGACGGTCTCAAGCGCGAATTCCAGGTGACCGTCCCGGCCGCCGATCTCGAATCACGGATGGCAGGCCGGCTCGCCGAGCTGAAGGATCGCGTCCGCTTGCCCGGCTTCCGTCCTGGCAAAGTGCCGGAAAAGCACCTGCGTAAGATGTATGGCCGCTCGGTGATGGCAGAGACGGTTGAGACCGTCATCCGCGAGATGAACGCGCAGATCGTCGAGGAGCGCGGACTGCGGCTCGCGCGCGAGCCAAAGGTGACGATCCCGAACGAGGAGACCGAGGTCGATCGCGTCATCAGTGGGCAGGCCGATCTCGCCTACACGCTGTCGTTCGAGGTGCTGCCGGCGATCACGCTGGCCGACTTCGGCAGCATCAAGCTCGAGCGGCTGGTCGCCGACGTCGACGCCAGCGAGATCGACGACGCAGTGAAGCTGATCGCAGACCAGAACAAGCCGTATGCGGCCAAAGCCGAGGGCGCCAAGGTCGAGGAGGGCGATCGCGTGGTGATTGACTTCATCGGACGCGTCGACGGCACGCCATTCCCCGGCGGCACCGGCAACGATGTCGCCGTGACGGTCGGCTCCAATCAATTCATCCCGGGGTTTGAGGATCAGTTGAAGGATCTCGGCGTCGGCGAAACGCGCCAGGTCAATGTGACCTTTCCGGAGACCTATCCAACCGAGACGCTCGCCGGCAAAGCCGCCGAATTCGACGTCACTGCGAAATCGATCGAGGCGCCGAGCGCCGTCGCGATCGACGACGAGTTCGCCAAGTCGCTCGGGCTCGATTCGCTGGAGAAGCTCCGGGACGCCGTCAAGGAACGGATCGCCCGCGATCACACCGCCATGAGCCGCCAGAAGCTCAAGCGCAAGCTGCTCGACCAGCTCGACGCAATGCACCAGTTCGCGCCGCCGCCGACGCTCGTCGACGACGAGTTCACCTCGATCTGGACCACCATCGAATCTGATCTCAAGCGGCAGAACCGCACCTTCGCCGACGAAGGCACGACCGAGGAAAAGGCGCGGGACGAGTACCGCGGCATCGCCGAGCGGCGCGTCCGGCTCGGGCTGCTGCTGGCCGAAATCGGCGACAAGAACAATATCAAGGTCAGCGATGAGGAGATCTCGCGTGCTATTGTCGAACGCGCACGCCAGGTGCCCGGTCGCGAGCAGGAAGTCTGGGACTATTACCGTAAGAACCCTCAGGCGATGGCGGGTATCCGCGCGCCGATCTATGAAGAGAAGGTGGTCGACTTCCTGCTCGAGCTCGCCAAAGTTACCGACAAGACGGTGACCAAGGAAGAGCTGTTCAAGGAAGACGAGGACGAAGCCGCGGCGGCCTGAAGCGGCATTTGATTCGAGTGTGGCTTAGGTTCAGAAGTCCGCAATTCGGACTCGCCGCAACAATGTTGCGGACTTCTGAACCGCTACTAGTCCAAGTGCCAAAGTCCAGGTGCCAAAGTCGAGGACCGGTGGCCAAGCCGGGCTTGGCCAAGGGTCCAAGGGTAGGGGGTGCAATGCGCGCCATTGCACCATATGTTCTCGCTAGACGTCGCGGCCGCCGTTGGCGCGACGCACCGGGTTAGAGGGGAACCGCCGCCGACTGCGCCCAGACCTTAAGGATGATTGCCGAGTTATGGGACCCGGCCTGTCGACATAATGCTTTGGTCGGACGAATCGTGAATAAGGAGACCCGGACATGATCGACCTGCGACCCGGCCCGGCTTTGGCGCGGATCGATCGTCTGTTTCGGCCGCGGCTCGCGTGCTCGTTCTGCGGCCGGAATGCCCAACAGGTGGACCGCCTTGTCGCTGGCGCGTCCGCGCATATTTGTGATGACTGCATAACCAAGTGCCTGGACGTCCTGGAGCGGCATCCGAAGGACCCGAGGCTTCCGAACGAGGCAGACCGTCCATGAGGGACCCGCTGAACGTCTACAACAGCTTCTTCATCCCGAGCGTCGAGGAGGTCACCGCACGCGGCTCGATCCGCTACGATATCTTCTCGCGGCTTCTGAAAGAGCGCATCGTCTTCATTCCGGGGCCGATCGACGACACGATGTCGACGCTCATCGTGGCGCAGCTTCTGTTCCTGGAAGCGGAGAACCCGAAAAAAGAGATCGCGATGTACATCAATTCGCCTGGTGGCGTGGTGACGTCGGGGCTCGCGATCTACGACACCATGCAATTCATCCGTTCACCGATCTCGACGCTATGCGTCGGGCAGGCGGCATCGATGGGTTCGCTGCTACTTGCCGCCGGGCATAAAGACATGCGCTTCGCGCTGCCCAACGCGCGCATCATGCTGCATCAGCCGTCCGGCGGTTTTCAGGGGCAGGCAACCGACATCATGGTGCACGCCCAGGAAATCCTGAACATCAAGAAGCGGTTGAACGATATCTACGTTAAGCATACCGGCCAGACGCTCAAGAAGATCGAGGATGCGCTTGAGCGCGACTACTTCCTGACCGGCGAGATGGCGGTGGAGTGGGGCGTGGTCGATAAAGTCCTCGACCGGCGACCTGAGGACCCGGCGGCGCTGCTCAAGGGTACGTGATACCGTGAGGTGGTCGCTCCGGCGGCTGCCCGGTTCCAGCTTGCGGCGGCCAAAATCCGCCATGAGCCTGAATTTTCATCATTAATAGAATCTTGATTATAGCTGCGTTACCGTGCTTCGCTAGGAGTGAGATGGTCAGGATAAGGGCAAATTCCCAAGGAATATGTGACATTCGTGCTACGGACTCTTAGGGGAGCCCTTGTTATTGTTGGAATGACCGGCTCGCGGCCCCGGCGGCGCGCCGATGGAGACAG
This sequence comes from Hyphomicrobiales bacterium, assembly GCA_009377695.1. GTDB lineage: Bacteria > Pseudomonadota > Alphaproteobacteria > Rhizobiales > Xanthobacteraceae > VAZQ01. The sequence continues at coordinate 15,399 of WHTP01000096.1, forward strand.
GGAATGAGCAAAGTCGGAAGCGGCGACTCCAAGAACACGCTCTACTGTTCGTTCTGCGGCAAGAGCCAGCACGAGGTCCGCAAGCTGATTGCGGGGCCCACCGTCTTCATTTGCGACGAGTGCGTTGAGCTGTGCATGGACATCATCCGCGAGGAGAACAAATCCTCGCTGGTGAAGTCGCGCGACGGCATTCCCACGCCAAAGGAGATCCGTAAGGTCCTCGACGATTACGTGATCGGCCAGGACTACGCGAAGAAGGTGCTCTCGGTCGCGGTCCATAACCACTACAAGCGGCTCAATCACCAAGCCAAGCATAACGACGTCGAGCTGACGAAGTCGAACATCCTGCTGGTCGGGCCGACCGGCTGCGGCAAGACGCTGCTCGCACAGACGCTGGCGCGCATTCTCGATGTGCCGTTCACGATGGCCGACGCGACGACTTTGACCGAAGCCGGCTACGTCGGTGAGGATGTCGAGAATATCATCCTGAAGCTGTTGCAGTCCGCCGACTACAATGTCGAGCGCGCGCAGCGCGGTATCGTTTACATCGACGAGATCGACAAGATCAGCCGCAAATCCGACAATCCGTCAATCACGCGCGACGTGTCGGGCGAGGGCGTGCAGCAGGCGCTCCTGAAGATCATGGAAGGCACCGTTGCGTCGGTGCCTCCGCAGGGTGGCCGCAAGCACCCGCAGCAGGAGTTCCTGCAGGTCGACACCACCAATATCCTGTTCATCTGCGGCGGCTCGTTCGCCGGGCTCGAGAAGATCATCGAGCGTCGGCTGAACAAGAGTTCCATGGGCTTCTTCGGCGATCCGAAGGACCCGCAGGCTCCGACCACCGGCGACCTCTTCAAGGGCCTCCAGCCGGAGGATCTCTTGAAGTTCGGCCTGATCCCTGAATTCGTCGGACGGCTGCCGGTCATCGCGACTCTGGAAGGTCTCGACAAGGGCGCGCTGATCGAAATCCTGACCAAGCCGAAGAATGCGGTGGTCAAGCAGTTCCAGCGGCTGTTCGAGATGGAGAACGTCGATCTCACGGTGCCGACCGAGGCGCTGCGCGCGATCGCCGACAAGGCGTTCGAGCGCAATACCGGCGCCCGCGGCCTGCGCTCGATCATGGAACGGATTCTGCTGGATACCATGTTCGAGCTGCCGGGCCTGGAGGGCGTCGAGGAGGTCGTGATCTCGAAAGAGGTCGTCGAGGAGACCGCGCGGCCCCTTTACATCTACGCTGACCGGGCCGACCGGGCGAACGACGCCTCTGCCAGCGCCTGAGCGCATCCACCACCGCGCCGTCGGCGTGTCCGCCACGATTCGTCGAAAGGGGGGCCGTTTCGAGACGGTTCGCACGGTTATTTGCCTGAATTTTCAGGCTTACTTGACACCCCGCCCGGCCGTCTCCACCTAATAGTGCCGATGAAATAGTACGAAGGATCGCGTTCTCTTCCGGGGAGGGTTTCGTACCCGACCCTCCGGCTCACGGCATCTCCGTTCACGCGCCGTGTTCCCTTCCCCGGCCCTCCGGCACTCGGCCGCCAATGCCGCACTGCGCGGGTTGCGGGCGAGGGGCACAACAACAAGGAACTTGGGCCATGACTAGCGCAAAGCCTCGCCCCCCTCTGATCCCCGGTGAAGCCCGGGCCTACCCAGTTTTACCGCTGCGGGACATCGTCGTGTTCCCGCACATGATCGTTCCGCTCTTCGTCGGCCGCGAGAAGTCGATCAAGGCGCTTGAAGAGGTCATGCGCTCCGACACGTTCATCCTGCTGGCCACCCAGAAGAACGCGTCCGACGACGATCCGACGACCGACGCGATCTACGAAACCGGAACGCTCGCCAGCGTGCTGCAATTGCTCAAGCTCCCCGACGGCACCGTCAAGGTGCTGGTCGAGGGTGCCGCGCGCGCCAAGGTCGAGCGTTACACCGACCGTTCCGAATATTACGAGGCGGATGCCGTCGTTCTCTCCGACAATGCCGGCGAGAAGGTCGAGGCGGAAGCGCTCGCGCGCTCGGTCGTCAACGAGTTCGAGAACTATGTGAAGCTCAACAAGAAAGTGTCGCCCGAGGTGGTCGGCGTCGTCCAGCAGATCGAGGACTACGCCAAGCTCGCCGACACGGTCGCTTCGCATCTCGCGGTCAAGATTCCCGAGAAACAGCAGATCCTGGAGACGCCCTCGGTCCCCGAGCGGCTCGAGAAGGTGCTCGCCCTGATGGAGAGTGAAATCTCCGTGCTGCAGGTCGAGAAGCGCATCCGCACGCGCGTCAAGCGCCAGATGGAGAAGACCCAGCGCGAGTACTACCTCAACGAGCAGATGAAGGCGATCCAGAAGGAACTGGGCGACGAGGACGGCAAGGACGAGCTCGCCGAGCTGGAAGACAAGATCAAGAAGACCAAGCTCTCGAAGGAGGCGCGCGACAAGGCGAACCATGAGCTCAAGAAGCTCCGCCAGATGTCGCCGATGTCCGCCGAGGCGACGGTTGTGCGCAACTACCTCGACTGGCTGTTGTCGATCCCGTGGAACAAGAAGTCGAAGGTCAAGAAGGACCTGAGGCAGGCCCAAGAGACCCTCGACGCGGATCACTACGGCTTGGAGAAGGTCAAGGAGCGCATCGTCGAGTATCTCGCCGTGCAGCAACGAGCCAACAAGCTGACCGGCCCGATCCTGTGTCTGGTCGGACCGCCCGGCGTCGGCAAGACCTCGCTCGGCAAGTCGATCGCGAAAGCGACCGGACGCGACTTCGTGCGCGTGTCGCTCGGCGGCGTGCGCGACGAGGCTGAGATTCGCGGTCACCGCCGGACCTACATCGGTTCGATGCCTGGCAAGATCATCCAGTCGATGCGGAAGGCGAAGTCGTCGAACCCGCTGTTCCTGCTCGACGAGGTGGATAAGATGGGTGCCGATTTCCGCGGCGATCCGTCGTCGGCGCTGCTTGAGGTTCTCGATCCCGAGCAGAACCACACCTTCAACGACCACTACCTCGAGGTGGATTACGATCTCTCGAACGTGATGTTCATCACGACGGCGAACACGCTCAACATCCCGCCGCCCTTGATGGACCGCATGGAGATCATTCGCCTCCCGGGCTACACTGAGGATGAGAAGGTCGAGATCGCGCGCAAGCACCTGATCCCGAATGCGATCAGCAAGCACGGCCTCGATCCGAAGGAATGGTCGATCGACGACGAGGGACTGCTCCTGTTGATCCGGCGTTACACGCGGGAAGCGGGCGTTCGTAACCTCGAGCGTGAGCTGTCCAACCTGGTCCGCAAGGCCGTGAAGGAACTCACGCTCGCTCCCGACAAGAAGTCGATCGTGGTCGACGCCAATACCCTCGGCGACTTCCTGGGCGTTCCCAAGTATCGCTTCGGCGAGCTCGAGGACGTGGACCAGATCGGCGTCGTGACCGGCTTGGCCTGGACCGATGTGGGCGGCGAGCTGCTCACCATCGAATCCGCCATGATGCCCGGCAAGGGCAAGATGACGGTGACCGGAAACCTGCGTGACGTGATGAAAGAGTCGATCTCGGCGGCGGCCTCCTATGTGCGCATGCGCGCCACCGCCTTCGGTATCGAGCCGCCGGCCTTCGACAAGAAGGACATCCACGTGCACGTGCCGGAGGGGGCGACCCCGAAGGACGGTCCGTCGGCGGGCGTCGCCATGGTGACGGCGATTGTTTCGGTGATGACCGGCATCCCGGTGCGCCGCGATGTCGCCATGACCGGCGAGATCACGCTGCGTGGCCGTGTGCTCCCGATCGGTGGCTTGAAAGAGAAGCTGCTGGCGGCGCAACGTGGTGGCATCAAGACGGTGCTGATCCCCGAGGAGAACGCTAAGGACCTTGTCGAGATCAACGAGTCGATCAAGAAGGGTCTCGACATCGTTCCGGTTTCGCGCATGGACGAGGTGCTTCCGCGCGCGCTGGTCCGGACGCCCGAGCCGATCGAGTGGGACGAGGACAAGGCCAAGGCGGCGGCGGTCGCGGCCGAGCCGGCGGTGGAGGACGAAGCCTCTGCGCTCACCGCGCACTGATCCTTCTATTTTCCTTCCCCGCTTGCGGGGGAGGGACGGGAGGGGCAAGCGGCAATTCTTTCGCGGCGGCGCTGGCAACGGCGCCGCCGTTTGCTTGGGCGCGCACAAGCGCCTGGGCGCGGCGTGAGACTCCGAGCTTCCTCACAATGATGGAGACGCGACCGACGGCGGCACGCTGGTCGCGACCACGTCGCCGCAGGAGATCGGCGCGATGATGGGCGACGAAGCAAAGAACATAGCGGAGCTGGTGAAGGCGCTCAGACTTGCGGTGAAGTGAGGGCGTGTCCTCTATTTCACCTTGATCCCCGTTGCCGCGATCAGCGTTCGATACTGCTCCGCCTCTCGCTTGATCATGGCCGCCGTTTCTGCCGGCGAGTTTCCGACCGTGGTGACGTGAAAGTCCTTGATCCTCTTGGACACATCCGGCGCTTTCATCACCTCCGCGATCTCATGCGAAAGCCGGGTGGCAATGGCCGGCGGCGTCTTCGGCGGTGCAACCACAGCGAACCAGTCGGTGTGCACGATACCTGGCAGGGTTTCGGCGATGGCCGGTGCGTCCGGCAGTTCAGGAATACGCCGTTCGGCGGTCACCGCCAGCGCCCGTACGCCGCCGTTCGCGATATGGGGCAGCGTGTTACCCGGCGTGTCAAAGATTGCATCGATATGGCCGGCCAGAAGGTCGCGCATCGCCGGAGCGAGGCCGGGGTAGGGGACGTGGACGAATTTGATGTCAGCCGCCGTGGCGAACCGCTCCATGGCGAGATGCGGCGTGCTGCTCACGCCGGGTGAGCCAAAAGTGACCTTTCCCGGGTTTGCTTTGGCGCGCGCGATCAACTCTGCAAAATTCGAGACCGGCAGTTTCGCGTTGACGACGAGGATGAACGGAAACCGGATCAGCGTCGAGACCGGCACGAATGCCGCCGGATCGAAGCCGAGCTTCGGATAAACGTGCTGGCTCACGACCAGTGGGCCTGGCGGCGATACCAGGAGCGTGTAGCCGTCGGGCTCCGACTTCGCGACCGCCTCGGTGCCAAGATTCGACGCCGCGCCGGGCCGATTTTCGACGATCACCGGCTGGCTCCAACGCGCCGAGAGCTTCTCGCCGATGATGCGTGGCATGGAGTCCAGCATGTTGCCGGGTGGGACCGGCACGACGAACTTGACCGTGCGGCGAGGAAAGTCGGTTTGTGCGACAGCCGTGGCCGGCACCACGGCGATCAGCGCGGCGGCGAGACAGGCCCGGCGCCACGCAGGTCCAGCGCAATCGTTCATCCATTCCTCCCTGGACGGCCTCATTGGGGCCTTTGGTCCGTGCATTCTGCAATGGCCGGCGGACGATGTCTCGGTGGCGAACAGGCCTTGCAGGATGCGGCTCAAACCCGCAACTTGCCGCCGCCGGGAGTCCGGCCAAGAGCCAGCCAAGAGCGGGCGAAGTGTCGGCCGGAGTGTCCGCCCAGCGTCAGCCGAAACGTCAGCAAGGAACCACCCTGTGATCGATCTTTACACCTGGACCACCCCCAACGGCCGCAAGGCCTCCATCGCGCTCGAGGAATTCGGGCTGCCCTACACCGTGCATCCAGTCGACATCGGCAAGGACGAGCAGTTCAGGCCGGAGTTCCTCAAGATCAGTCCGAACAACCGCATCCCGGCGATCGTCGACCGCGACAATGGCATGGCGCTCATGGAGTCGGGCGCGATCCTGCTCTACCTCGCCGACAAGACCGGCAAGTTCCTGCCGCGCGAGGGCGAGCCGCGCTACCGCGTGATCGAGTGGCTGATGTGGCAGATGGGCGGACCGGGGCCGATGTTCGGCCAGGTGCATCACTTCACCAAGTACAATCCGGGCAAGGCGCCGTATGCCGAAGAGCGCTACCTCAAGGAGGCGCACCGGCTCTACGGCGTGCTCGACAAGCAGCTTGCCAGCCGCGACTACGTCGCCGGCGACTACTCCATCGCCGACATGGCGATCTGGCCATGGGTGTCGCGCTTCGAGTGGCAGACCGTCGATCTCAACAAGTACCCGAACGTCAAGCGCTGGTACCTTGCCATTGCGGCGCGGCCGGCGGTGCAGAAGGGCTACCACGTGCCGAAGAAGGTGCAGGACATCCCGATGCCGGCGTAGCGAGGAACGCGGTCATGCAGTGGCGATCTTGCCACCGGGTTGTGAGCGAGGATAAAGGAGAGGCTTGGAACGTCAGATTTGGGCGGTTAGCTCAGTTGGTAGAGCGCCTGCTTTACACGCAGGATGTCGGCGGTTCGAGTCCGTCACCGCCCACCACGTCAATCAAGTGTCTACAAAACATGCGGCACGCCAGCGGCCTCGCGGCCGCCGACGTCGCACGGAAGGGCAACCGGAAAGTCGGTGACTAAACCGCTTCCTTCAATTCCTTGGCTGCACGGAACGCGACCTTCTTTGAAGCCTTGATCTGGATCGGTTCGCCGGTCGCGGGATTGCGGCCCATGCGGGCCGCCCGCTTGCGCACCTGAAGAATGCCCAGGCCGCCGATACGGATGCGGTCACCTTTCTTGAGGTGCTTCGTCACCAGACCGACGAGATCGCCAAGCACAGCCTCGGTTTGCTTTTTTGACATCTCATGGTTGTCCGCGAGGCTCGCGGCAAGATGCTTCAAGGTAACGGTCGGTGCAGACTTCTTGGCAGCAGGTGCCGTGGCCATGGATGACCCTCCTCGTTGGTAGGACGTGGCCTTTAGTGCCACTCAACATCGGTCGGATTAGACGATTCGGATAGGCTCTGACCATGGACTTCATAGCGAAAAATGTGGGTTTTTTCGGACTTTTAGGCTTTGGGGAGGGCGTGCCGACGCCCTCGCGACGGCCCGGTTCGCCTCCAAAAGCCCCCCCCGAAGGAGCCCGGCTGTCACGTTTATCGTCCCGCGCCTTGACTTGCCGAGGGCCGCCATTTAAGCCCGACAACTCCCGAAAAGGGGGCGTAGCTCAGTTGGTTAGAGCGCCGGCCTGTCACGCCGGAGGCCGCGGGTTCGAGTCCCGTCGCTCCCGCCATTTTTAATCAAATGCTTGCCGGGCAATTGTCTTCACCCGTGACACTTTTCATTTTCCACGCGTGGCATTTTCCACGCGCGACATTTTGTTCAGATCGCCTGGTCGAAGCGCAAGCACCGAGACGACGGTGACCGAAGCGTAGCTCTTCGCAGCCGCGTCCTTCGACGCGCTTCCGAGATGAACGGCGTCGTCGGCGATGCCGAGATCAGCATCGTTGACGCCGTCGGCGCGCCAGCCAACGTCAGCCTCATCGTGGCGGATCACTGTTCGGGATTCTTTAGGCATCTCAAAGACGGCCGGATTGACCATGCTTCCTTCGGGTGAAAGCCTGTTTCAGAGCTGCATTTCCAGGCGGGACATGAGGAGCTCGACATGCTGATGCGAGACTTGGACACTCCCGCCGAAGTGAAGTGGCAACCCACCCCTGATGGGAGTGCCGATAGCCAGCTCTTTGCTAGTCTGCACCAAGCAATCAGCTTCGTGATGGAAAAAATCCCCGCCAAGGAAAGAGCGACGGCGACAATTGACGTGGACGGTCAAAAGACGCTCCAGCTCGATGAGATCGAACGCATCTACCGCGATCCTGATTTCGCAAGAGC
>WHTP01000129.1 GCA_009377695.1 Hyphomicrobiales bacterium
AAATCCGCCGCATTGCCATCAGACTCGCTCGAAAACGTATTCAACCCGCACACATCATCGCATGGTCTTGCTGGCGGAGAGCTCACCAAGCTGCCGCTCAACGCGCTCACTTCAAATCAAAAAGGCAACTGTAATGCTAGTGTCCCGATTCCGAAGTTCGTTCCATTTCGCAGCGACCTCTTATACGAACTTCGGAATCGAAGGACACTAGCAACTCATTGAATCTAGTGTGGCTTTGGTTCAGAAATCCGCATGTCGGACTCGCCGCGAGAATGATGCGGACTTCTGAACCGCCACACTAGTAATGGCGCCTAACGGATATTTGCCGCGGGGTTGGCCACGTGCCCGCCGCAGTTACCATGATGTCGGAAAACATCCTTGTGTGCGGCGATACCCGAAAATCCGCATGGTTAACTTCAGGTTTCATTTAGCCTTCCAATCTTAACGTCGTCCGATAAGGACAGGCGTCTCATGCGACATACCGACATCATTATTGCCGGCGGCGGACTGGCCGGCTCGACTGCAGCGGCGATGCTGGCGCGTGACGGCTTCGGCGTCGTTCTGGTCGATCCGCACACCACCTATCCGCCGGACCTCCGCTGCGAGAAGCTCGACGGCCCGCAGGTTCAAATCCTGCGGCGCACGGGACTTGCCGACGCGGTGTTGCCCGCCGGAACGTTCGACGGCGAATCCTGGGTCGCGCGGTTCGGGCGCGTGATCGAGAAGCGCCCCGGCGACCAATACGGCATCCTCTACGACGCGCTGGTCAACACGATCCGCGCCGAGATTCCGACAGGTGCCGCGTTCATCAACGCCAAGGTCAACGCCATCGCGACCAGCGTCGACCGGCAGGTGGTCACGTTGTCCACCGGCGAGACGATCTCTGCGCGTTTGGTCGTGGTCGCGAACGGGCTCAATATCGGCCTGCGTCACACGCTCGGCATGACGCGCGAAGACGTGAGTCCGTGCCATTCGATCACGCTCGCGTTCGATCTTAAGCCGGTCGGGCGAACTCGTTTCGATTTCCCTGCATTGACCTACTATCCGGAACGCGCCGCCGACCGGATGGCATACATCACGCTGTTCCCGATTGGCTCCGCGATGCGCGCCAATCTCATGGTCTATCGTGGCATGCACGACCCGTGGCTGAGCGAGATGCGGCATCGGCCGGATGCCGCGCTATTCTCGCTCATGCCGGGGCTGCGCAATCTCGCCGGCGAAGCGGAGGTCGTCGGCCCGGTCAAGATCAGGCCGGCCGATCTTTATGTCACGCGCGGCCATGTGCAGCCGGGTGTGGTCCTGGTCGGAGATGCGTTTGCAACGTCATGTCCGGCGGCCGGTACCGGCACGAGCAAGGTGTTCACCGACGTCGAGCGGCTCTGTAACGTGCACATTCCGCGCTGGTTCAACACTGATGGCATGGGCGCCGACAAGATCGCAGCGTTCTACGCCGATCCGGTCAAGGCTGCTTGCGACCGTCATTCCTTCGACAAGGCCTTCAATCTTCGCTCGGTGTCGATCGACGAGGGGCTGTCCTGGCGTGCGCGCCGCTGGGTGCGTTTCTTCGGTCGCCTCGCCATCGGTACTGCCCGCCGGATCGCGCCGACGATCCCAACGACAAAGGCGGGCGTGCGCGGGGATGGTCCCACTCGCGGTCGTGCGGCAGCGAGGCTTTCCCTCCATCAACGATAGTCGCGTCGCGCAGCGGCGAAAGGCCCTGCTGCGATCCTGATCGCGGTCTGGTAGGCTCGCTCACAGACAGAAAACGCGTGAGTGCCGGGATGAAGTTGCACCGAGGATTGCTTCCGCTCGCCGCCTGCTTCGTGACAATTGCAAGCGGCATGTCGTTCGCGCAGCCCGCGTCGGACTATTACGAGGGCAAGCAGATTCGTATGATCATCGGCCATCCGGTCGGCAATGATTACGATCTCGGCGGGCGCTTCCTCGCGAAGTACCTGACCAAGCACATTCCAGGCAATCCGACGATTGTCGTCTCCAACATGCCGGCGGCTTCCAGCGTCGCTGCGGCGAACTTTTTCTACAGCCAGGCGCCGCGCGACGGCACCGTGTTCGGCTCATTTTCGCGCAACATTCCGAGTCAGGCGCTGCTGGGCCAAGCGAATCTCAAGGTCGATCCGCGCAAGTTCAACTGGCTCGGAGGAACGGCGCTGCCGGGCCGCGTCTGCGTTGCGTGGCACACATCGAAGGTCCGAACGCCTGCTGACCTTTTGCAGCACGAATTGATCGTGGGCGGCGGCGGGGCGGGAACCTCGTTGAGCATCGTGCCGACGGTGTTCAATCACGTCCTCGGCACGAAATTCCGCGTCGTGGAGGGCTATAAGGGAACGACCGGTGCCGTGCTTGCCATGGCGCGCGGCGAGGTCGAGGGTGTCTGCGCCACCTATGGCCAGTTCCGGGTCTACGAGCAGCTCGTCAAGGACGGCAAGTTGCGTTTCATCCTGCGCGCCGAGGAGGCGCCCATCCCCAGCATCCCCGATGTGCCGTCGATCTACGATCTCGCGAAGAGCGATGAACAGCGCCAGTTGATGCGCTTCGTGTTCTCGAGCGTCGAGTTCGGCCGGCCTTATGTACTGCCGCCGGAATCGCCGCCGGAGCTGGTCGCGCTGATGCGCAAAGCCTTCGCCGACGCGGTCAAGGATCCCGAGTTGATCGCCGAGGCGGCGCGGCTCAAGCTCGACATGACCTATCGTCCGCCTGAAGATCTGGTGAAGCTCGTCGACAATCTCTATCGGACGCCGCAGCCGGTCATCGACACCATCAAGAAACTCGTGCCCAATATTCGGTAACCTGCTAGTGTCCCGATTCCGAAGCTCGTACCATTTTGCAGCAGCCTCCTATACGAACTTCGGAATCGAAGGACACTAGCAACTCGTCGATTCTAGTGTGGCTTTGGTTCAGAAGTCCGCATGTCCGACTCGCCACGAGAATGATGCGGACTTCTGAACCGCCACGCTAGGTTGCTATCTCATGGCGTGCGGCAGCACGAACGGCACGCCGCCGGACGGTGCGCGGCCCACGGCGGCGCCGACCTTGAACACCCGCGCCAGCATGTCGTCGGTGATGGTCTCGCGCGGCGGTCCGTCGCCGGCGACGCGTCCGTCGCTGAGCACGACGATCCGATCGGCGAACAGCGCTGCCAGATTGAGATCGTGCAGGATTGCGATCACGGTGACTCCGCGGGCCGCGCAGCGCCGCGTCGCAGTGAGCAGGTCGAGCTGGTGGCGCAGGTCGAGGCTCGCGGTCGGCTCGTCGAGCATCAGTACGCCGGGGCCGTGAACCGCTTCGCCGCAGGCAAGCTGCACCAAAACGCGCGCGAAGTGCGCGCGCTGCTGCTCGCCGCCCGATAGCGTCGTGATGATGCGCTCGCCGAGCGCCGCCAAATCGACCTCGTGCAGCGCGTCGGCAACGAGGGACTCGACGCGCGGGCCGCGGCGGTCCCCGGCGCCCATGCGCACGATCTCGACGACCGTGAAGGGAAACACCACGGTGACGTCCTGTGAAAGGACGGCGCGATGCTCGGCGAGGATGCGCGGCGAATAAGACGCGACGTCGCGCCCTTGCAGGCGCACCGCACCGGAGCGCGGCTTGAGCTCACCGCAAAGGAGCCGCAGCAGTGTGGTCTTACCCGCGCCGTTCGGTCCGACGATCGCGATGCATTCACCGGGCGCAAACGCGAGCGTCACTTGGTCGAGTAAGGTCTTGCCGCCGGCGCGCACCGACACGGCCTGGGTTTCGATTGCTGCAGCTCGGGCGGACATCACGGCCCCACCAGCGCGCGCTGGCGCATCAGCAGCACCAGGAAGAACGGCGCGCCGATCGCCGCGGTGACGATGCCGATCGGCAGCTCGGCCGGCGCCACCAGCACGCGCGCCACGGTGTCGGCGGCGAGCAGCAGGATCGCGCCGAAACACAGTGATGCCGGCAGCAGCACGCGATGGCCGGGCCCAAGCGCAAGCCGCAGGAGATGCGGCACGACAATGCCGACAAAGCCGATGATGCCCGCAAATGCCACCGCAGCGCCCGCCGCCGCCGCGACGAGCACGATCGCCGCACGCTTGAGCCGTTCCACCGCCACGCCCATGTGGAACGCTTCAGCCTCGCCCAGCACCATCAGGTCGAGGCCGTTGACGATGAACGGCACTGACATCAGGAGCACCAGCAGGAACGGCGCGATGGCGCCGGCTTTGCCCCAGGTCGATCCGCTGAGCGAGCCAAGCGTCCAGAACGTGATGTCGCGAAGCTGGCGGTCATCCGCCATGAAGATCAGGAGGCCGATTGCCGCCTGCGCCAGCGCGCCGATCGCGAGCCCCGCAAGCAGCAGTGTGGCGATCGACGTTCGTCCTTCGCGCGTCGCGAAGCGATAGAGCACCGCGGTCGTGATGAGCGCGCCAACGAACGCGGCGATCGGCAATGCCGCGAACGGCAGCACGACCTTGCTGCCGGCGAGGATACGGTCGCCAAGCACGATGGTCATGGCGGCTGCGAGCGCCGCGCCGGCAGATACGCCAACCAGCCCGGGCTCGGCTAGCGGATTGCGGAACAGGCCCTGCATGATGGTGCCGGCTGCCGCGAGCATCGCGCCGATCATGCACGCCATGACGATGCGCGGCAGGCGGATCGACCACAGCACCAGCCGGTCGCGCTCGATCAGGGCTGGATCTCCGGCCGTGAGGCCGGCGGCTGCCATCAGCCGCTGAAAGGGAATTCCGGCGGCGCCGATGGTTGCGGCGATCGTCGCCGTGACGATGAGCGCGACACACAACACGCAGACGACGATGAGCGGCGAACGCCGCACGGACGCCCATGCGCCAGCGAAGCGGCGCGAGGAGGCGGCAGCGGGAGAAGCCGCGGTCACCCCCGGCACGCCCGCACGCGCGCCTCATCCTGCTCGGACGGCAGCTTACCGGCGGACAGCGCGGGATAGAGTGTCGCGGCGAGGTCGCGCGCAGCCAATGCTGTGCGTGGTCCGAAGCCCAAGAGATAAAGCGCGTTCATGGCCACGAAGCCCTGTCGCTTCGCCGCCGGGGTGAGCGCAAATCCCGGATGCGCGAACACCGTCTGAGCGTCGAGCGGATGCGAATCCCGCCGCATCGCCAGCACGAATTCCGGCTTCGCCGCGATAATGGCTTCATCGTTGATCGGTTTATAGCCTTCATATTCGTTGATCGCGTTGGTTGCGCCGGCAAGCGCGATGATGCCGTCGGCGGCGGTCGCACGACCGGCCACCATCGCCCGGTCGTTCACAAACGAGAGCAGGAAAGCCGCCTTGACCGGATGATCAACATGCGCGCGAATTTTCGCCAGCGCGTCGAGATCGGCGGCGACCGCCTTGGCGAGACAAGCGCCGCGCTCGGCGCCGCCGGCGGCGGTCGAGACGATTTCGATCTTCTCGAGGATGCTCTTGCCATTGTACTTGTCCGGCACCAGCACGAAGGGAATGCCGGCGGCGCGCAGCACCGCGATGGTTTCTTTCGGTCCGGCGTCTTCGGCCGCAAGGATGAGCGAGGGATTAAGCCCAATCACGCCTTCGGGCGACAGCGCGCGCACGTAGCCGACATTCGGCTTGTCGCGCAAAGCTTGCGGCGGGTGGAAGCTCGTGGAGTCGATTGCGACGACGTGCTGCTCGAGCCCCAGCGCATAGAGGATCTCCGTGATTGCGCCGCCGATTGAGACGATGCGCGAGTTGTCGTTGATCGTGACCTCTTGTCCGGTCGCGTCTCGCACCACGATCGGATCGCCATGCGCCGCGCTCGCGGGCCCGATGAGAGCCGCCAGGGCAAATGCGAGTTGGGCGAGGGGGTGGAAGCGCCGTCGCATGCCAGGCACTCACTTGGTCAGGATGAGCTTGTTCTGGGCGGTCAAGCGCAGCCGATAGACATCCGCACCGTGAGAAATGGTGATCTCGCGCGTATTGATGAAGAGGTCACGACTGTCGATCCGATGATCCGTGACACTGATCTTTCTTCCTTCGGATGCAGACATGAGTGGTTCTGGCGCCGAACTTCTGGACGTTCCTGGCTTGGAGTCGGCGTTCATCTTGCGAGCTTTCCCAAGTATAGTCATGTTATTCTTCGCTCGACTTCTTAGTTTAGAGCGGTTGTAATCTATTTTCCTTTTAGTTTAGAGCGGTTGTAATCTGGTATTTCTATCCTTGACGTACGTATTACAAATAAATACCAAAGGCAACACTGTAGACAACTGTGCAGGGGGTTGCGCAGTTTGCAGCCAGCAAGCCACCGGCCGTCCCCGGTTGCCCGCCAGCCACAACGGAAACAACAACGGGCTTGGGGGCTTCATGTCTGGATTCGGCCGGAGCGCGGAGGCGCTCTCCGTCGGCGTGTCGGCTGTCGCATTGATGTCAGGGCTGGCGTTGTCGCCGGCGAGCGCACAAACGACCTATCTCGACCCGATCACGGTGGTCGCGAGCCGCACTGAGGAAGTGGTGAGCCAGGCACTGGCCGGCGTGAGCGCCGTGCGGGGCGAGCAGCTCAATCAGCTCATGCCGACGCGTGCGGAAGATGCCTTCTTCGGCGTGCCGTCGGTGAACTTCCAGGAGCGCGCCGACGATCCGGGCATGGCCATCAACATTCGCGGACTGCAGGACTTCGGTCGGGTCGCTGTCGTGATCGATGGTGCGCGGCAGAACTTCCAGCGCACCGGCCACCAGGCCGACGGCCTCGTCTACTCGGAGCCGGAGCTCTTGGCCGGCATCGACGTGGTGCGCGGTCCGGTCGCGAATATCTACGGCTCCGGTGCCATCGGCGGCGTCGTCTCGATGCGCACGCTCGACACCAACGATATTCTGAAGCCCGGTGAACGGTTCGGCGGCCAGCTTCACGGGCTGGTCGGCTCCAACATGGTGCAGGGCCTCGGCTCTGCGTTCTTTGCGGCGCGGCCGACCGACAATTTCGATTTCATGGTCGGCACCACCGCGCGCCATCGCTCCGACTACAAGGACGGTAACGGCGATCTCGTGCCCAACAGCCACTTCCGCGTCATCACCGAGATCGGCAAGGTCAATGTGCGACCCGCCGACGGCCACGAAGTGAAGTTCGGGTTCATCAACTACCAGGCCGACTACGACAACGGCTTGCCCAACGAGACGCATACCGCAACGGTCTACAAGACGGACGTCAACAACCAGATCGCCACTGGACGCTGGCGCTACAACCGACCCGACGACCGGCTCTTCGACTTCGACATCAACACCTATTGGACCAAGACCAAGACAACGCAGGTCAAGACCGAGGGGACCAATAGCTCGATTACTGGCGCGCTTGGCTCCCAACGCTCGTTCCAGATCGATACCGTAGGCATCGACGCACACAACACGTCGCGCTTCGATCTGGGAGATTTCCGTTTCGCGTGGACCAACGGTGCCGACGCGTTCCGCGATGAAGTCGAGGTGGTGGACCCGAGCGGAACCGCCCGCTTGTTTACCCCAAATGGTGAACGCACCGTCTCCGGCGCCTTCACGCAGATCAGGATGAATTATTCGACCTGGTTCGAGCTGCTCGGCGCTCTGCGCTATGACAACTATCGCTTGGATGGCGCCAACGGCGACGGCAGCAGCGGCGACCGCATATCGCCAAAAATCACGGTCGGCATCACACCGGTGCCGTGGTTTACGGTTTACGGTATCTACGCGGAAGGTTACCGGGCGCCGGCCATCACCGAAGTCTTCGTTGCCGGCACGCACCCGGAGCCGGCGCCATTCGATCTCTTGAGCAATCCGGCGTTGCGTCCTGAGATCGGCAAGAACAAGGAAATCGGCATCAACATCCGCCAGGATAACTTGTTCGTTGCAAACGACGCTCTCCGCATCAAGGCCAACGTGTTCCAGAACGACGTGACGGATTTCGTCGAGTTTGTCCCGATCGTCAACCCGGGCGTGCCTGGTGGCGTGCCCGCGCAAGGCGGACAATTCTGCACCAATCTTGGATTTGGGTTCGTCGGCATCTGCGAGCAGTATCAAAACATTCCTTCGGCCCGCATCAGGGGCGCAGAGTTCGAAGCCAGCTACGACGCCGGTGACTGGTTTTTGGCCATGGCGGGCAGCGTGCAAGAGGGCGAGAATCTCACGAAGAACCAGCCGCTCGTAAAAATCTATCCGCCGCAACTTGCCACGACCGTCGGTGTCCGAGTGTGGGAGCGCAAGGTCACGCTAGCGGTCCGTTGGCTCGCGGTTGCCGAGAAGAAGGCGGACGACATTCCACCGCCTCCGCCGGTGCCGGGCTTCCAGGGGTCGGCGCTGCCGACGGACGGCTACAATGTGGTGAGCGTGTACGCGGACTACCGGCCTAGCGACGATGTGATTCTCGCCTTCGCGGTCGAAAACCTGTTCAATCAGTACTACGTGCGATACCTTGATCTGCGCACGCTAAGCACAGCCTTTGGATCGAACAACCTCGTGCCTTCACCGAGTCCGGGCATCACGTTCAAGGGTTCGCTGAAGGTGCGCTTCGGCGATACCTTCTTCAAGAACGGATGACGGTGAGTACGATTCCGCAGCCAGGCGACGTGATCGCCACGCGCGTGAGCGATCAGGGCGGTGTCGCCGGCTTCCACGGCGCCCCGCTGGTTGCGCGCCGTGACGAGCCACTGCAGTCGGAAGCAACCGACCTGAGCAACGTCGTCCCGTTCGCGCGTCCGCGCCGGCAAGGCGCTGCGGCGGCGTTCCCGCTGCCGTGCGTCACTGCTGGTGAACGCCCCGCCCCGCAGGGGGCGAGGTCTGGAATCGGCAGCAGCATCGCGCTCGTTGCCGCGTCGCTGGCGTTGCACAGCATGCTGCTGGCGATGTTCTGGCAGGAGCCGAAGCCGATGGCGAGCATCGGCGTCGAGGTCATGACGGTCGAGATCACGCTCGGCGCCACCACGGCGGCCGGCATCGCGCCGACGCCGAGCGAGCAGGAGGTGCAGCCCGTCCCGCCCACGGAGCAACCCGCACAAGATGAGGTCGTAACCGAGCCATCGCGCGCCACCACGGTGATGCCGCAAGAGGTTCCGGTGGCGGCCCAGGAAGCAGCGCCACAGGTGGCGCAGCAGGAAACGCCGCCGGAAGCTCAGACCGTCGAGCCGACCCTGCAGGAGCGGCCTGAAACCGCGACCGCCGAGGCTCCAGCTTCGACACAGCCGCCGCAACGGACGGAACAGCCGCGCCCACAGATACGGGCCGTGCAGAAGGCGCCCAAGCGCAAGCGCATCGCCGCTCCCACCGACAAGCAGGCGGCACAGAATAGGGACGCTTCACGACCCCAGGCTTCGAAAGGCGTCGGGCGGGGGCGCTCCGCCAATTACGCCAACTACAACGGCATGATTGCCGCGCATCTTGGGCGCTACAAGCAGTACCCGGCCTCCGCGCGGAGCTCCGGCGCGCAAGGCGTCGCAGCGGTCTCATTCTCGATCGACGGCCGTGGCCGCGTGACCTCGGCGCGCCTCGCCCGCGGCTCCGGCAACTCGGCGATCGACCAAGAGGTGGTGGCGATGGCGCGCCGGGCCTCGCCGTTCCCGCCGCCGCCCGACGGTCGCGGCCGTAATTTCACCGTTCCCGTGCGGTTCAATCTGCGCTAACGGTAGTGTCCCGAATCCGAAATTCGCTTGATCGTGCTGACCATTTGGTAGCGAGCTTCGGATTCAAAGGGACAGCACCACTTTATAGCTTGCTAGCGTGGCCTTGCTTCAGAAATTCACTACCGACCTAGCCGCCAAGTTTGGCGAACTTCTGAACCGCCACACGAGCTGGATTTCCGCTGCAGGCCAGCCGCAAGCCAGCCACACGCAGCTCGCAGACGGAGGGTCTCCCCATGTTCATCGCCATGAATCGTTTTCGCATCGCGCGCGGCTCGGAGGAAGCCTTCGAGCAGGTCTGGCTCAATCGCGACTCGCAATTGAATCAAGTGCCGGGCTTCGTCGAATTCCACTTGCTCAAGGGTCCGGAAGCCGAGGACCACACGCTCTATGCGTCGCACACGGTGTGGAAGAGCAAATCCGCGTTCGAGGACTGGACCAAATCGGAAGCGTTCCGCACCGCCCATGCGCGCGCCGGTAACAACACGACCGGGCCGCTCTATCTCGAACATCCAAAGTTCGAAGGCTTCGAGGTCCGACAGACCATTGGGCTCGCCAAGCCCGCGGCCGCCTGACGGCGTGGCGCACAACTATGAACGCGCCGTCGATTAACTTGCACCGCCACATGGCGGAGAATCCTGGCGCGGTGTTCGAGACCGTCGCCAGCGAATACAGCGTCACGCCACGCGCCGCGGTCGAGGCGCTTCCGGCCGAGATGCGTCGGCTTGCACCGGGCGAAGCATTCATCGATGCCATGAACGACGTCGCCACGTGGGGCGGCGTCACGCTGATCATTCACACCGACGACGGCATCATGGAATTCACCGGGTCGATTCCGGCCGGGCAGGTGGGACGCGGCTATTTCAATCTCACGGGCTCGACCGGCTTTCACGGTCATCTTCGGCACGAGCGCTGCGCCGGGCTCGCCTTCGTCGAGCGGCCGTTCATGAGCAAGCTCTCGGCGGTGATCGTGTTCTTCAATTGCGATGGCGGCATCATGTTCAAGGTGTTCGTCGGCCGCGATGAGAACCGCGAGCTCAAGACCGATCAGCTCGCCGCGTTCCGCGCGCTCGCCGACCGCCTCTGCCGGGCTGAAATGGGCGTAACGGCCTGACGCCTCTCGGGCCGCGATCGGCCTTGCTCCAGCCTTTCATGTCTTTATCCTTGCGGCCAATGAACGCTGCCGGGGAGGGTTGTCATGACGCCGCGCTCGTGCATTCCGATCATTGCAGCGCTTGCCGTCATCGCGGCAGAACCCGCGCAGGCGCAGCCATATCCGTCGCAGCCGGTGACCATCGTGGTGCCGTTTGCAGCCGGCGGCGGGTCCGATCTCCTGGCGCGACTGGTTGCGCAAAAGCTTGAGCAACGCCTCGGGCAGAGTTTCGTGATCGAAAACCGACCCGGCGGCGGCACCACGCTCGCGGCTACGGCGGTCGCCCGCGCCAAGCCGGACGGCTACACCTTGATGCAGGCGACCAGCACGACCATGGCCATCAGCGTCACCATGGTGAAGAAGCTTGGCTACGATCCGGTCAGGGATTTTGTGCCGGTCGCGCTGCTTACAGCCTCGCCGTTTGTGCTGACGGTCAGCGCGGATTCACCCGTCAAATCGGTCGCCGATCTGATCGCGTTCGCTAAAGCCAAGCCCGGCGAACTGAACTACGGCTCCGCTGGGCCCGGCTCGATGCACCATCTGAGCACCGAACTGATGCTCAGCCTCACCGGCACCCGGATGCAGCACGTCCCCTACAAGGCGACCCCACCGGCGCTCACCGATCTGCTCGCAGGGCGGCTGCAGGTGCTGTTCGGCGACGGCCCGTCGGTGGTGCCGCAAATCCGCGAGGGCAAGCTGCGGGCGCTGGCGGTGTCGACGGCCAAACGCTCGGCGGCGACGCCGGATGTCCCGACCATGCAGGAAGCTGGGATCGCCGGCTTTGAATCCGCCGCCTGGCAGATGCTCATCGCGCCGACCGGAACGCCATCTGAGATCGTTTCGCTCCTGAACAAGGAGGTGCGCGCCGTGTTCAGCGAAGCAGAGGTGAAGGAGGAACTGTTACGCCGCGGCATGGGTCCGCAGATGACGCCCTCGCCGGAGCAGTTGCGCAACTACGTCAAGGACGAGATCGCGCGCTGGTCCCCGATCGTCAAGCGCGCCGGAGTCGCCGGCACGCGATGAGGGTGCATGCATTTCGCCGCGCGAACAAAAAACCGCGACCATTCGGTATGAAAACGAACTCCGATATCCTTAATCTTCACCAAGGATCGCTGCCGAAATCTTCTCGCCCGCCATGATGGTCGGGATGTTGGTGTTGGCGCAGGGCACCGCCGGCATGATCGAGGCGTCGCAAATGCGCAACCCGTCGACGCCGTAGACGCGTCCCGTCGGGTCGGTCACCGCGCCGGGATCGTCGGATGCGCCCATGCGGCACGTCGATGTTGCATGCCAGTGGCCGACCACGGTGTCGGCGATCCACGCCTTCATCGTCGACTCGTCGGAGAGTTCCTCGATGGACGGGCCATCGGCGATCAGCCTGTCGACCATCAGCTTGCGCACGGGACTGCCAAGGTCCATCAACGCGCCGCCAATCGCCATCTGGATCGCGTTCGAGCGGTTGTAGACCGCGTATTTGCGCGCACGATCGCTGTAGCTGACCGGAAAAATCTGCGCGCAGGTGCGCTGTACGGCCGGATGCGCCTGCAGCTTGATCATCATGCGCACGCCCATGATCATGCGCGCCATGTCGCGCCAGTCCGAGCACATGTTGAAATCGATATCGAGCTTTGCCGCCGGATCGGCGGAGGTGAGGCGCACCTCGCCGGTGGAATAGGACCGGTTGACCCACATCATGAGGAGGCCAAGCCGGTGGCCGACGCCGTGCCACGACGCCTTGTTGCTCGGGATGATGTACATGTCGCCGGCCGGGCAGCCGTCGAGCCCCGACGACCAGCGCAGCCCTGCGAACATCTGCCGCCGCATGCCGGACGGCAGTCGCGCGTCGCGTTTGAGGTAGCAGCCGAAATTGACGCCGGGATGCTCCATCAGGTGCTTGCCGACACCGGGGCGGTCGGCGACCACGCCGATGCCCAGCGCCGCGAGCTCCTTGGCTGCACCAATGCCGTTGCGCATCAGGAACGCCGGCGAATGCAATGCGCCCATCGATATGATCGTCTCGCGCGCGGAGAGGTCGATCGTTTCGCCGCCGCGCCGCGCGCGGACACCGGCGACGCGCGTGCCATCGAACAGGAGCCGCGTCGCACGCGCACCGCTCAGGATCGTGAGGTTCGGACGCTGCCGGACCTCGCGCGTCAGATAGGCTATCGCTGAGGAGACGCGGTGGTTATCGATGTTCGAAATCGCGATCGGGGAATATCCGTCGCCGAACGCGCCGTTCTGGTCGTGGAGGTTTTTGAAGCCGAACGCTTCGACCGCCTCACACACACCTTTCACAAAGCCGGGCCATCCGCTCGCAATGCGTCGCAGCGGCACGGGACCGTCTTTGCCGTGCAGCGGGCCGTCGAAATCCTGGTCGGTTTCGAGCCGGCGGAAATACGGCAGCACGCCGTCCCAGTCCCAGCCGGTGGCGCCGTGCGCGGCCCAATCGTCGTAGTCCGATGGCAGTCCGCGCACCGCGACCATGCCGTTGATTGACGAGGTGCCGCCGATCACGCGGCCTTGCGTGTAGAGCCGGCGCGGGCGGCTGTCGGGGGCATTACCCGGCCGTGGTCCGAATGCGGCGCTGAGGCCTTGCCAGGTGAAGCGCGGATTGGAATGCGCGGTGGCGGCGAAGCTGTCGAGCACCTCCGATGGCTCGTGCCCGGGCGCGTAATCGTCGCCGGCCTCGACCAGCAAGACCTTGTTGCTTGAGCGCGCGCTTAGGCGGTTCGCCAGCACGCAGCCCGCCGAGCCGGCCCCGATGATGATGTAGTCGTAGTGCACCGCCGCAAAATCACTCATCGGCGTCGGCGCCCAGCACATGCCCGCCGTAACGCTCCGCCGCGCTGTGCCAGTTCAACGAATGATGTGCCGCCGCGGCGTGGGCGTCGCGGAACTTGCGCTGCAGTTCGTGGTCGGCATAGAGCACACGGCCGCCGGCGTCGTTGAACAGGCGCTGCACCGCCTTGATCGAAAGCCGCGCGGCATAGGCCATGTTGCGCTTGCCGTGCACCTGCCGGTGCTTGGTGAAGGGTTCTTTGCGTTCCAGCACGTCCATGGCCTCGCGCAGGGCGCCTAGATACATGCGTGATGCGGCCTCGATCTCAGCGGCAGCCGTCGCCGCAACGATCTGCGCGCCCGCAAGCTCCGCCCACGCCGTGCCGCGCGATTTCCGCGGGCGCGTATACTTGTAATAGGTCTCGAGGCAGCCCTCGGCGATGCCGACCGCGACCGCGCAGAAGCTCGCCGACGATGGTCCGCCGCGCGGCATGTGAAACACCGGAGCGGCGTAGAACCGCGCGCCCGGCGCATCGCCTTCGTCCGACGCCTTCTTGTCGAGGATGCGGTGCTCCGGAACGAATTTTTCGTTGATCAGGAACGTCTTGCTGCCGGTGCCGGCGAGGCCGATCACGTGCCAGTCGTCAACGATGGTGATGTCGCTCTTCGGCACCAGCACCGAACAAGACTGGTTGCGGTCCCCGTGATCGACGGTGCCGGCTGCCATCACCCAGTCGGCGTGGTCGACGCCGCTGGAAAACGCGTGCCGTCCCGACCAGATCACGCCGCCCTCGACCGGCCGGCCCTTGCCGACGGGTGTCACGCAGTTCGACAGCTTCGCCGTCGAGCCCTTGCCCCAGACGTCCTCCTGCGCCTGCGCCGAATAGGAGGCGAGCTTTAGGATGTTGTCGGCGAGCACCATGTGCACCCACGCCTGCGAGCCGCAAGCGCGCGCCAGCGTCTGGCTCACCTCGCACAGCACGTCGTAGCCGTGTTCGAAGCCGCCGTAGCGCGACGGCTGGCAGATGCGCAGGAGATCGCTGGCAACGTAGTCGTGGATGGTCTCGTCCGGACAGCGGCGCAATGCTTCGGCTTGTGCGGCGCGCTCCTGTAGCACCGGAACCAGCGCCTCGGCGCGACGGAGCAATTCCTCGCGCGAGGGAACAGCGGCGGGCTTTTTGGCGGTCGTCTGCAGCATCAATTCCCCGGATTGTTGAGCTTCTGAATGCGCTCCACCACGCGCGCCGGCGATGCATAGGCACGGGCGATCACCCCCTGCAGTTGCTCGCCGGTGCGCGGCGCGTTGACGATCAGACCGATCTTTGCAGCGTCGGCCTTGAACTGCGGATCGCTGAATGTGTCGGCGAGCGCTTTGCGCATGGCGGCGACGCGGTCCGCCGGCACGTCCGGCGGCATGAGCAGCGGCCGGCCGAGCGCCTGCGGCGCCGACGCCGCCTGCATGAGGAGCTTGTCGTCCTCGTTGGTGAGGAGGTCCGTTGCGAACGGCACGTCAGGCAATTCTGCCAGGCGCTGGGGGCCGTATTGGACGATCGCCTTGACCTGCTTGTCCTTCAGCCAGTTCGGCCGCGTCGAGGTCAGCGCCGAGTAGAACACGCTCGGATAACCATCGAGCTCGCCGCGCTCCATGGCGAGGAAGGCATCGTTCTGCCCGGGATAGCAAACGATGAGCTTCATCTTGGTGCCGAGCATGGCATTGAGCAGGCGCGTGTAGAACGCGGGCGTCGAGTTCGCGCCCGATGCGCCCATGGTGGTTTCGCGTTGTCGCAGATCGTCCACCGAGTTCACCGGCACGGAATTCCAGAGCAGCACCATGCTGACTTCGTAGCTCGGCGTGCCGAGCCAGTTGAACTTGGTAGCGTCGTAGCGCGCGGCCTTGGTGCCGAACAGCGGTTCAAGCGGCGTCCCGTTCTGCACCAGGCCGATAACGGTGCCGTCCTTCTCCGCCGTGTTGTAGAGCCAGTTGACGGCGGTGATGCCGCCCGCGCCCGGCATGTTGCGCACCACCACGGTCGGATTGCCGGGGATCAGGCGGCCCATGTGACGCGCCAGCGCGCAGGCAAGCGCGTCGTAGCCGCCGCCGCTCGACGTGCTCACCACGATGGTGACGGTCTTGCCGCGGTAGAAGTCCGCAGCGGGCTGCGCGGAGGCCGAAACCGGGATGAACCAGGCGGCAGTGAGCAGTGCAATCCACCACGTTGGCATGTCGCTCTCTCTTCGTGGGCGAGCCCTTGAATGCAAGACGGATATCAGCGCTACTCCATCCGCACGTTCTTGGAGAAATCGTAGTCCTTGCCGCTGTCGCTTGCGAACTGCCAGCGCACCACGCCGTCCCATTGGCCGCTGAACACCTCGGCAAGGAAGCGCTGCTGCGCCGCCCAGCCGGCTTCGGCTTCGGTCTTACGATAGCGGCCGGGCATGGTGTCGTTAAGCCAGCCATGCGGCGCACCGCGATAGGTATGGATGTCGTAGCTCTTCTTGTTGGCCTCGAGGCAATTGCGGAAGCGCAGCACGTCGTCGAGCGAGATGATGTGGTCGCCCTCGCCGAAAGCGCCGAACACCGGGCAGCTGA
>WHTP01000001.1 GCA_009377695.1 Hyphomicrobiales bacterium
GGTCTCGCGCTATGACATTCCGGTCAGGCTTGCCGATGGCGCTGCGCTGCTTTTCAATTCGCGGACACGGTCACTCATCCTGCTGTCCGACGCCGAGGCTCGAACCTATCGCGAGTTGGCTGAACGATCGGCCTTCTCAGGCGGACAGGTAAGCGACCGCCTGCTGCTCGAGACACTCGTCGGCGGCGGCCACGTGGTGGGCGCGACGGTCGACGAGCTTACCGTCGTGCGCAACAGCTACGAAACGACACGAAGCTCCAAAGGCAGCCTGACGCTGACGCTCGCGCCGACGATGGCCTGCAATTTCGCCTGCGGCTACTGCTTCCAAGGCCTGAACAAACCGACGACGAAGATGAAGCCGGACGTGCAGAATGCCATCGTCGACTTCGTCAAGGCGAAAAAGGACCTCAAGTCGCTGAACATCGTCTGGTATGGCGGCGAGCCCCTGATGGGCAAGGATTCCATCTTCCGCCTCTCGGACCTGCTGATCTCCTACTGCGACAAGCACAAGATCGCCTATAGCGCCGGAATCGTCTCCAATGGCTGGTTCCTGAACGGCGAAATGGCCGCTCAGCTTTACACCCGTCGCGTCCGCTGGGTGCAGGTGACCATCGACGGCGACCCTGGGACGCATGACAAGATGCGGCCCCTGACGTCAGGGCACGGCACCTACGACCGCATCCTCGACAATATCGCCGAAGCGCTGGACCAGACGGCGATCTCGATCAATGCGCGTGTCAATGTCGGCCAGAGCAACGTCGACAAGGTGGATGCCATGCTCGATTGTTTCGTCGAGCGCAACTTCGCCAAGCGCGGCAACTTCAGCGTCTACTTCGCGCCCATCGAGGCTTCGACGCCGGAGAGCGGCAGCGCCTTTGACGAGAGGCTCTCCCGCGCGGAATTCAATCGCAAGGTGCTGGCCCTGGAGGAGCGCGCCAGACGTCTCGGATTTGCGTCCATCCAGACGCCGTCGAGCGGCTTTGCCGGAATGTGCGTGGCGGCCTCGCACGGCGGCTATGTCGTGTCGGGCAACGGAGACGTGCATAAATGCTGGGAGACGGCCCACGATCCCAGCAAGCGGACGGGCAGCATCTTCGAGCCGGACAAACTCCACGACAGCGTCAACGCCAGCCTGTGGTCCCAGTGGGCGCCATTCGACAATCCGATCTGCGCCTCGTGCAAGATCTTGCCGATGTGCGGCGGCTTTTGTGCGCACCGCTTTGTCTACAGCAATCCGAATGAAGCAGCGCTGCCCTGTCCAAGCTGGAAATGGAATACGGCCGAATATATCTTCAGCCGCGCCAAGGATCTCGGCGTGGTCTCGGCCAACCAATGGGTGTCCGAGGAAGCAACCGTCGAAGCCAAGCAATCCGGCGAACGTCATTCGCTGGACACGCTGCAGGCTGCCCAGGCGCGCGTGCTGGAGAAAGTGAGCGCGCTGCACGGACGGCAGATCGACAGCGCGATGCTTTTTGCCGGCGAGGCGGCGCTTGAAGCTGCGCCTTCACACAGGCCCATCGCGGCAGACCGGGTGCTGGAGAGTTCAGAGACGTGAACGCCATCGCTCCGGCTCGCGCCTTCGATCTGACCGCCGACAGGTTCGACAGCCTTGTGGCAAACACCTTTGCCGCCAGCAAGGCAAGCCGCCACGTGCGCGACCGCTTGATCGCGCAGGTCGATGGAGGTCGCCTCGACCACATGCTTCTGCGCGCGCGCAGCGGCATTGCGTCTTTGCCCGATACGGTCAACCGGAAGGCCGCGCTGAACACTATTGATTTCGCCTTTGAGCCGCTCGTCATGCAGGGCATGTCGACGGATCAGGCGATAAGGTACCTGGGCGCGGTGGAGAACACGCTCCAGGTTCGCGAGGCGCGTGGGCTCGACTGCTTCGGTCCGCTCTGGGTCGACACGATCCACCATGTCTGCGTCTTCTCCGTGCTGTTTCAGCTTGCGGCATTCCTCGGCAAGAACAGAAGGTTCACCCAGGTGGTCCTGCTGCACCAGGGCCAGCGGCCCGAGCCTCGTCTGCGCATCGTCTCCAACCTCTTGCGGCAGGTGCACGGCGTCGCCCTGGTGCTGCTCCAGCTCCAAGAGCACTGGTTCCCACGCCTCGCGCGCCTGACCACGCCAGGCACAGTCATCTTCTATCTGACCGACATGCCGCCGGAGGCTTTCCCCCAAGCCGCGAAGAAGCAGCGCGGTCGATCGCGCCTTCTGCTTACCCATGGCCCGGGGGTGGCCCTTGAGGTCGAAACGATCTCCGGCTCGCAGAGCTTTGCCCGTCGGCTCGGGGCGACGCGCATTGTGCTTGACTACCCGTCGACGAACAGCATCCGCATCCGACCGGTTGGCGCGGACGAGGCCACCATGTCCCTCTGTCCGATTGAAGATTGGGTGTTCTGGCCGCTACTTGTGGGCACAGCGCAGCGGGAGACCTTCGCGCACCAGGACTTGGCACTCAGATGAAGGAGAAATCGTCAGGTATGCAGCGAGAGGCACAGGCCCTCGTCGATGCGTGGGCCCAAACATTCAACACGGGCGGAGTCGCCGACCTGGCCCGCTTCTACGCTCCGGATGCGCGGATCGTGCCGCCGGGCCGATCAACTCTCGTCGGCGCGGAGGCGGTCTGCGCGTTCTTCGCCGATATCCGCGCACAAGGCTTTCGCGACTATGCCGTCGATCTTGGTGACGTGTTCGCGAAGGACGCGTCCCTGGTCGCGTCGGGCCGATGGGCGCTTCGGGGACCCGACGGCGGCGGTCCGCAGCTCTACCAGGGCAACTGGCTGAACGTACTCGCGCAAGGGCCCACCGGCTGGCTCATCGCCGTCCATATGTGGAACTGATCGAGCCCCAGATTTGAGAGACCAGGCGGACCTGCACGTCAGGACATGGGAGGCGCGACATCCAGGAGATGCCAAAATGACTCTGATGCGATGCCCGGATTGCGGCCGGGAAGTCAGCGACCAAGCGACGGCCTGCCCGGGATGCGGCAGGCCCTTGCAGGAGCGCGGTCCCGCAATAGCCGTGAGCGGAGGCTGGTCAGCGCCGCCGCTCTACTTGTATGAATACAGGTCTCAGACAACTCTGTTCGGCCTGCCGCTCGTCCACATCTTCTTCGGCCCTGTGTGGCTTGCGGGCTTCAAGCCTGCTCGCGGCATCATTGCGATCGGCAATATCGCCATTGGCTTCGCGGCGTTCGGCGGTGTCGCGATGGGCTTCCTGGCGTTCGGCGGCATCAGCCTTGGCCTCGTGTGCGTGGGCGGGGTTGCGCTGGCGCTAGGCTTGGGCGCGGGCGGAATCGCCACGGGCTATTGGGCTCTGGGCGGAATCGCGATCGGCGTTTACGCGCTCGGGGGGCTCGGAATCGGCGCGCACACGCTGCAGAACGATCCCCATATGCTCAGCATACTCCGCGCCCTGTTCGGCCGAGGGCCGACCTAAGCCGTGGACACATAAGTTCGAGTCGAAATTCGGACTGAAGCGAGAGCCACGGCGGCGAGGAAGTTGCGCGCGAGCTTGTCGAAGCACGTGGCGACGCGCGTCGGCCGGCCGCGCGCCAAGTCACGGGTGCGACCGCGTCCGGAGCGCGCACGTAACAAGCGTGAGTTCCTGCGGCGGCGCGGCTTCGAGGAACCGGTGCGGTTCGCCCCGCGTTCTGGCAACGAGCAGCATCTGCCCTTGCTGTTCGGGGGGCTGGCTTGTCCAAGGGCCCCGCGCTGCCCTCCAACCAGGCGGGGCTTTTGCTCTGCCCACAACTGACCTCTCCGCCTCGCCTCCGCGCGGGGTGCGCTGGGAGGATGAATTGCCCGAATTTACACGGCCCACCCGGTGGTTGGCCAACTCCATGCACAAAGGACTCAATCGTGACCTCTTGCATATTATACCTCATATGTATACAATGTATATATGTTGTCGTCTTCCAATGGCGAATCTGGTGGCATGCTTACGGTCTTATCGGTCCTTGCGCTTCTCTTGGTCGCCGTGACGATGGGGCTGCCTCTGGCGCACGCTCTTGAGTTTCCAGGAAAACTCCGGCTGGACGAGGCAACTTACAGGGCCGTTCAGGCCATCTACTATCCTGGCTTCACGATCGGCGGCCTCGTCGGCGAGTTCGGGAGCATGCTCGTGCTTGCCGCTCTGCTCTTCCTCATGCCGGCGAACACGGAGCGGTTCTGGTGAGACCGCTGCGGCCCTCGGGCTCCTGCTCACGGGGCACGCCAGCTATTGGATCGTCACCCATCCGGTGAACAACGCCTGGCTGAAGGACACGCAACTCACCGGCGCGAGCCAGATCTTCTTTGGCCTTTTCGCCGCCACCGATGGGGATTGGAGGCACATGCGCAACGTCTGGGAGTGGTCGCATGTGGCACGGGCCTGTCTCGCGATGCTCGGCTTTCTGTCGATGACTCTGGCGGTCGTTCGCTAGAGAAAATGGCCGGATCCCGCCGACACAAGACATCTGCACCGCGTACCACAGAGCGGAAGCGGCGCGATCTCTCCCGCAACAAGCTGATCGCGGTCGCGATCGAACTGATCGATGAGAGGGATGCTGACGCCATCACAATGCGCGTCCTCGCCGACGCTCTCGGCGTGACGCCGATGGCGCTCTACAATCACTTCAGCAGCAAGCGCGATCTCCTTGCTGCCGTGGCGGACTACATCGTCAGTGCAGCCGAGTTCGACGGCCAGCATGCAGATTGGCGCGATCAGGTTCGGCACTGTTTCGACACGCTTCGAAGCCTCTGTCTCCGCCACCCCGGGCTGCCGGCTCTCCTGGAGATCGACGGCGCCGTGCCGGCGAGTGCTTTCGCGCCGATGGAGGTCACGCTGCGGGCTTTGCGGGAGGCGGGGCTCGACGAGCTGAACAGCGTGCGCACCTACTACCTGCTCATAGGGTTCACGCTGAGCCAGGCGGCCTATCAGACCCGAGGACCGATCGCGGCTCTCGAACCGTCAGAACAGGTGCGAGCCGAACGCATTGCCGGCCGCGGCTATACGGCAACAGAGCGCTTGGAACTGCCGCCGACCTGGGATTTTGATGCAAGCTTCGCCTTCGGAATCTCTCTGATCGTAAATGGTGTCGAGGCGACCGTAACGCGAAGGGTTATGGGCAGCGCTTCGCCCGCTGTCCGTAAAGTTTGAGCGCGCCTCCTTGTTGGCGGCCGCGTACAGCGGGGTAAAATCCACTCACGGGCATTCTTGCATTCCACGCCGAGCATGCCTGTGGCAGGATGCCGAATTAAAAGGCGGCTGCTTCTCATGTGTGCAATTGCATAAATTCGCGGCGCCACCGCGGTCGGATATGGCGAATTCTCAGTCAAAATCCAAGCAATTCCAATCATCTCCTGATGAGTCCTGCGTTGGCATGTCGATTGCAAACGCTCCATCGTCAGTCAACGACGACTGCCGTCCGCCGGAACTGCTGAAGCCAATGACGGCCTAAGCACAGGGACAGCACGACGCCCCTCGCCAAGGGGCTGGTGCAGTCGTCGTGACGCTATCCTCACATAGCGCGCGCATTCCTGATTCCGATCGGACGTGGTTGGAACGTCAGGATGTGAAATGACTCAGGTCTCAGGCCCGCACAGGCAAAAGCTCGTCGTTCTCGGCAACGGAATGGCGGCCGGTCGCGTGCTCGACGAACTCTTTGCCCGCGCGCCTGATCTCTACGACGTGACGATTTTCGGGGCCGAGCCGCGCGTCAACTATGACCGCATCATGCTTTCGCCGGTGCTCGCCGGCGAAAAGAGCTTCGGCGATATCATCGTCCACGATGATGATTGGTATTCACGACACCGCGTCGATTTACGCAAAGGCGA
This sequence comes from Hyphomicrobiales bacterium, assembly GCA_009377695.1. GTDB lineage: Bacteria > Pseudomonadota > Alphaproteobacteria > Rhizobiales > Xanthobacteraceae > VAZQ01. The sequence goes on from WHTP01000001.1 coordinate 5,820, forward strand.
AACCGTCGTTGCCATCGACCGGGCGGCGCGAGTGGTGCGCACGCAATCCGGCGCCGTCGAGCATTACGACAAGCTCATCGTCGCGACCGGCTCCAAGCCCATTCTGATTCCGGTTCCGGGTGCAGAGCTTCTGGGTGTCGTCACGTTTCGTGATCTCGACGACGTGAATGCAATGCTCGCAGCCGCTGAAAAAGGCGGCAATGTGGTGGTGATCGGAGGCGGTCTTCTTGGCCTTGAGGCGGCCGCCGGCCTTGCCCTCAAGGGGATGAAAACGACCGTTGTTCATCTCATGCCGACGCTGATGGAGCGTCAGCTCGATCCCAATGCAGCCTATCTCCTGCAGAAGGCGATCGAAAAACGTGGCATCGAGGTCCTGACCGAGGCCAATACCAACGCCATTCTCGGCGACGGCAGGGTTGAGGCCGTCCGGCTTGAAAACGGCCGCACCTTGCGCGCCGATCTCGTCGTCATGGCCGTCGGCATCCGGCCCAACACGGCGCTCGCCAAGGAAGCCGGCCTTGACGTCAAACGTGGCGTCGTGGTCGACGATTGTCTGCGAACCAGTGACGAAAGCATTTTCGCGGTCGGCGAGTGCGTCGAACATCGCGGCCAATGCTACGGGCTGGTTGCGCCCTTGTATGAGATGGCGAGGACGCTCGCCGCAACACTCGCGGGCGAGCAGGTGCGGGGCTATGCGGGTTCGGCGCTGTCGACCAAGCTCAAGGTCACGGGAGTCGATCTTTTCTCCGCCGGCGACTTTTCGGAAGCGGACGAACAAGACGACATCGTTCTTCGCGATCCTGCGCGCGGCGTCTACAAGCGCGTCGTCCTGCGCGACAATCGCATTGTCGGGGCCGTGCTTTATGGCGATACCGCCGATGGAGCCTGGTATTTCGATTTGCTGAAGAAAAGCACGGACGTCACGTCCATGCGCGACATGCTGATCTTCGGTCAGGCCTACCAGGCGGGCGCTTCATTCGATCCGAACGCGGCCGTGGCGGCTTTGTCGGATGACGTGGAAATCTGCGGCTGCAATGGCGTCTGCAAGGGCGCGATCACCCAGGCGATCACGGTGAAGGGCCTGACGTCACTTGAGGACGTCCGGGCGCAAACGAAGGCGTCATCCTCGTGCGGACAATGCACCGCGAAGGTCGAGGCTCTGCTCGTCGCAACCTTGGGGGACGCGTATTCCGTCGGCGGCCGCAAGCCGATGTGCAAATGCACCGACCTCACGCACGACGAAGTGCGCGGCTTCATTTTGTCGAAAGAGCTGATGTCGGTCCCTGCCGTGATGCAGGAACTCGGCTGGAAGACGTCCTGCGGCTGTCCCTCATGCCGCCCTGCGCTCAACTACTATCTGCTGTGCGCATGGCCGGGCCAATACAAGGACGATGCGCAGTCGCGCTTCATCAACGAACGAGTACACGCCAACATCCAGAAGGATGGCACATTCTCCGTGGTGCCGCGCATGTGGGGCGGACTGACGACGCCGAACGAACTGCGCGCGATCGCCGACGTCGCTGACCGCTTCAAGATACCGACCGTCAAGGTCACGGGCGGGCAACGCATCGACCTGCTGGGCATCCGTAAGGAAGATTTGCCGGCGGTGTGGGCGCAGCTCAATGCCGCCGGGCTGGTGTCAGGGCATGCCTACGCCAAGGGCTTGCGCACCGTGAAAACCTGCGTCGGCAGCGAATGGTGCCGGTTCGGCACGCAGGATTCGACCGGACTCGGCGTCAAGCTCGAGCGGTTTCTGTGGGGTTCGTGGACGCCGGCCAAGGTCAAGCTCGGCGTCTCCGGCTGCCCGCGCAATTGTGCCGAAGCCACGGTGAAGGACATCGGCATCATCTGCGTTGAATCCGGGTACGACATTCATATCGCGGGCGCCGCCGGGCTGCATGTGCGTCCGACCGATCTGCTCGGCCACGTTGCCACCGAAGAAGAAGCCATCGAGCACGTGGCCGCCGTCCTCCAGCTCTATCGCGAGAAGGCGGCTTATCTCGACCGGTTTTACAAGTGGGTTGAAAAGACCGGCCTCGAGAAAATCCGCGCCGCGATCATGGATGATCATGAAGGACGGCGCGCGCTGGTTGAGCGATTTAAGAAATCGCAGCGCGCAGTGCACAAGGATCCATGGGCCGAGCGCGCTGCCGGCCGCGAGCTTCGCGAATTCACGCCGCTCGCCGTCTTGGCGCCGGCGCTCCCGGCCGCCGACCGATGAGCGAAACAATGGAACAGCCAAGAGAGTTTTGGTTCGATCTTGGTCCGCTCGATACGATTCCCTTGCGCGGCGCGCGGACGGTCCGGACGCCGCGACGGGAGATTGCGATCTTTCGTACAGCCAGCAATGAAATCTTCGCGCTGGAAAACCGCTGCCCGCACAAAGGCGGTCCGTTGAGCGAGGGGATTGTGCACGGCCGAAAAGTCGCCTGTCCGCTGCACAATTGGATCATCAATCTTGAAGACGGCGAGGCGACCGGCGCGGACAAGGGCTGCGCCAGGCCTTTTCCAGTCAAGCTGGAGAACGGGCGAATCTATCTCGACATGGGCGTCGCGGCTGCGCCGTGAGCAACAGCCGCATTCGATCTGACTGAGAAATGAAGAGGGAACTGTAATGGCCTATCTCGTACCTTCCGAATTCGTGACCAAGATGGTGGACGCGGGCGAATCCAAAATCTTCATGTCCACGCGGGATACCGTCATTCGCGCTTACATGGCAGGTGCGATTCTCGCATTGGCGGCCTGGTTCGCGATCACGATGAGCGTGAACACGGGCCAGCCGATCATCGGCGCGATCCTGTTCCCCGTCGGCTTCAGCATGCTCTACCTGTTCGGCTTCGATTTGCTGACCGGCGTTTTCGTCCTGTGCCCGCTTGCCTTGATCGACAAGCGCCCGGGCGTGACGCTCGCTGGCGTGCTGCGGAACTGGGGCCTCGTGTTCGTCGGCAATTTCGGCGGCGCCTTCACCGTCGCCGTGATGGCGGCGATCGTCACCACCTTCGGCTTCTCGTCGCCGCCGGACAAGGTCGGACTAGCACTCGGCGTGATCGGCGAAAGCCGCACTCTCGGGTACGCGGAGCACGGTGCCGCCGGCATGCTGACGCTGTTCGTCCGTGGCATGCTCTGCAACTGGATGGTGTCGGCGGGCGTGGTCGGCGCGATGATCTCTACCACCGTCAGCGGCAAAGTGATCGCGATGTGGATGCCGATCATGCTGTTCTTTGCCATGACCTTCGAGCATTCGATTGTGAACATGTTCTTGTTCCCATCTGGGTTGCTGCTGGGCGGCAAGTTCTCGATCATGGATTATCTGATCTGGAACGAGATCCCGACCGTCGTCGGCAACCTGGTGGGTGGCCTCGCATTCACCGGACTGACGCTCTACGCCACCCATGTGAAGACGGCGCCGAAGCGCGCCGCCCCCTACCAATCAGTGTCGCGCCTCACTCCCGCCGAGTGAGGCCGTTTGTTTGTCGGCGTGACACAACACGATGCCTCGCGAACTCAAGCTGACGATCGGGCAGCATTCCGACAAGGGTCGCAAGGAGACCAATCAGGATTTCCATGGCGCCTTGATCCCGAAAGAGCCGCTCTTGAGCTTGAAGGGTATCGCCATTGTCCTGGCGGACGGAATTAGCAGCAGCAAAGTCAGCCGGGTCGCGAGCGAGTCGGCGGTCAAGAGTTTTCTGACCGATTACTACTGCACGTCGGAGGCCTGGTCGGTCAGGACCTCGGCGCAACGGGTCATCACGGCGATTAATGCCTGGCTGCACGCTCAAACGCGACGTAGCCAATACCTATATGACAAGGACAAGGGCTATGTGTGCACCTTAAGCGCAATGGTCATCAAGTCCACTGCCGTACATATTTTCCACGTGGGCGATAGCCGGATCTACCGCGTCGTTGGTCACGCGCTGGAGCAACTGACCGAGGATCATCGCGTCATTATCTCGTCGGAGCAAAATTACCTCAGTCGCGCATTGGGAATTGGTCCTCAGCTTGAAATCGATTATCGGACGCTGCCCGTCGAGAGAGGGGATGTTTTTCTACTGGCGACCGATGGGGTGTACGAGCATGTCGGCGCCCGCTTCATTGTCAACGCGATCATCGACAGGGGGTATGATCTAGATAAGGCGGCGAGACTTGTCGTCGAGGAGGCTTACCGGCAAGGCAGCGCGGACAATCTCACCCTCCAGATCGTCAGAGTCGATGAACTGCCGGACGGTGAGGCGAGCGAGATTTTCGGACAAGCCTCCGAATTGCCATTACCGCCGCTGTTGGAAGCAAGGATGAGTTTCGATGGGTATCGAATTATCAGGGAACTGCACAGCAGCAGTCGAAGTCACATCTATTTGGCCGTCGATACCGAGAACGACACGCTGGTCGCCATAAAGTTGCCATCGATCGATTTGCGCGGCGATCCTGCTTACCTCAGACGTTTCATGATGGAAGAATGGGTTGCCCGGCGCATCAGCAGTGCGCATGTGTTGAAGCCCTGTTTGCAATCCAGGAAGCGCAACTACCTGTATGTCGTCACCGAATTCATCGACGGCCAGACTTTGACGCAGTGGATGATCGACAATCCGAAGCCCGATCTGGAGACGATACGCCGAATAATTGAGCAAATCGCCAAGGGTCTGCAGGCCTTTCATCGGATGGAGATGCTGCATCAGGATATCCGGCCGGACAACATCATGATCGACAAGACCGGAACGGTGAAAATCATCGATTTTGGTTCGACGAGGGTGAAGGGAGTCATCGAGGCCGCGCCATCGAGAGACCACAACGACATTTTGGGGACGGCCCAGTACACCGCGCCGGAATATTTCCTGGGAGAAGGCGGATCGTCGCGCTCCGACATATTCTCTCTTGGCGTCATCACATATCAGATGTTGACCGGAAGGCTGCCTTATGGTGCTCGGGTGGCGAGAGCAAGAACAAGATCACAGCAAAGAAAATTGCGATACGAGTCCGCGCTCGATGACAATCGAGACATACCGGCATGGCTTGATGAGACACTCAAGAAGGCTGTGAATCTGGATCCCTCCAAGCGCTACGAGGAATTGTCCGAATTCGTCTTTGAGCTTCGTCAACCCAACAAAAATCACGCGTTGCCCGTGCCACTGATCGAGCGCAATCCATTGTTGTTCTGGAAGTGCCTCTCTCTCGTCCTTGCAATTGTCATTTTGGTTTTGCTTTTTCTCCAACACGGAAATCGTTATTAGAGCGAGCAGCATCGCCGCGGCACTTGCGGACCGGTGGGCTATCGTCGCGGCGTGGTGCACGGCCGCCGATCATTGTCGTCTCCTGCGCACGGAGGGTCCGCTCGATTGTCTCTGCAATCCCATCACCGCCCGACCAAAACCTGGCTCAACGAATGCAACACTCCCATCCGGCAGCCCGAGAATCCTGTCGATGGCGATGCCTTGAAGACGCAGGCGTTCGTCCAGAGCGTCAGCCGCAATCGCAGCCTCGGGAGTCCCAGTCGCTTCGATCGCGCGCGCCACGGCGTCGTGTGTGGCGGCCCCGAGCTGAAGTAGAATTTCAGCGGCGACTTGCGGCTCCGGCACATCAAATCGCCCTTCCTGCTTTCCCTGCGCGATGACGCGCGCGAGGATCGGCACCATGACAGCGCCCACCGCCGCGTTGAGGCGGTGGTAGAGGACGATGTTCTCGGGCTTGAACACGACGTCGAACATCGCTCTGTGTCTTGGCGCGTCCTCGACCTTCATCTGCCGCGCGCGTGCGAGGAAAGTGTTGAGACGCGTGAGGGCATCGAGATCGGGATCGTCGAGAACGTGGCGGACGCGCGCCACGGCCTCTCGCGCAAGCCGTGCTGCGAGCGCTTCGAGCATCTCCTCCTTCGAGGAGAAGTGGTGATAGAAGCCGCCCTTCGAGACGCCGGCCCTGTCAATGATGTCATTGACTGTCGTGCGCCCGTAACCCCGCTCAAAAAACAGCGCCCGGGCGCAGTCGAGAAGCTCATCTCGGCGAATATCCGGATGCTTCACCACCCGCGGCATTTTTCGTTCGGCTCCCCACTTGCGAGACGGGGTTGATTACCGACCAGCGGTCGGTATAATGACCGACGGTCGGTCTGTACCACGGTATCGGTTCCGCAGGACGTTTGCAAGGACCCGCAACGATGGCCGAAGCTTCGCGAAAGGTACTTTCCGGCGATCGGGCTGGGCCAGCGGCCATTGCCGTCGACGGCCTGAGCTACACGTATCCCGGCCAATCCAAACCTGCCGTCGATCACGTCAGCTTCGACGTCCGGCCCGGCGAGATATTCGGACTCCTCGGCCCATCGGGAGCGGGCAAGACGACGACGCAACGCGTTCTCACTCGCCAGCAACGGCATTTCGTCGGCGACGTGCGCGTGCTCGGCCGGCCTCTGACGGGGTGGGGACGGGAGTTCTTCGAGGAGATCGGCGTCGGCTTCGAGTTGCCCAATCACTACCTGAAGTTCACGGCCGTCGAAAACCTTCGGTTCTTCGCCTCGCTCTATAGGAAGAGGAGTCGCGACCCCATAGAGCTCTTGCATCTGGTGGGCCTTGAGGCGGCAGCCAACAAGAAGGTAGACGCGTTTTCCAAGGGAATGCGGATGAGGCTCAACTTTGTCCGCGCTTTCCAGCACGATCCCAAGCTGCTGTTTCTCGACGAGCCCACGGCCGGGCTCGATCCGGTCAACGCCGGCATCGTCAAGTCGATCATCAAGGCGCTGCGCGGCGAGGGAAAGACCATCGTGCTCACGACCCACAACATGACCGATGTGGACGAGCTCTGCGACCGCGTCTCCTTCATGGTCGACGGCAAGTTCGCCGCGCTCGATGTCCCCGATGCGCTCAAGGCGAAGTTTGGCCGGCGCGTCGTCACCGTGGAGTATGTAAATGGAAACGACATTTTCAGCGAGGAGTTCGGTTTGGATAGTCTCGGGACGAACGACCATTTTCTGCACGTCATTCGGAGCTATCAAATCCGCAAGATTCATAGCCAGGAAGCGACGCTCGACCAGGTCTTTAGCGACGTTACCGGCGTAAGGCTTGGAGACGCCGAATGAACGGGTATCGCGTCCTGCCGAAGCTCGTCGCCTGGGACATGAAGGTCCAGGCCCGGGAGCATGTCTATTTCTTCACCGTGCTTTCGACGCTCGCGTTCGCGATCGCCTTGGCGCTGCTTCCTGATCAGGCGCCGGACACGGTGGTGACCGGCATTCTGTTCCTCGACCCGGCCGTCGTCGGCATCGGGTTTGTAGGCGGGATCATCCTTATGGAGCGGAGCCAGAATACCCTTGCTGCATTGGCGGTGTCACCGGCAAGGCCGTCCGACTATGTCGCGTCCAAGATCATCACACTGACGCTTCTCACCTTTGCCGGCGGCATGGCGCTCGTCTGCGTGGCTTACTGGCCGGTATCACCTGATCGCGCGCTACGGTTCACCATCACCATGGCGTTCACCGGCGCACTCGCCGTCGTCGGCGGGGTTGTGCTGGTCGCCTCCGCGAATTCGATGAATCATCTGATCGCGCGTGCGTTCCCGGTTGCGGTGATGCTGTACCTGCCATTCCTTGCCCATTTCAACGTCGTCGAGGGGCTTTGGGCCTGGATTCTGTTCGGGATCAATCCCGGCCACGCCATGTTGCGCGCGCTTCTTTGGGCCGCCGACCCGGCCAACGTATCGGCGATAGAAGCGATCTACGCGTTTTCCTACATGGGCCTGCTCATCGCCATCCTCTTCGTTTGGGCGCTTCGGCTCTTCCATGACAACATCTCCCGCGGCGCGACCTAACAGTAGAAGAGGAAGTCATGCACGGACTCTCGATCCTCCTCGCTCACGATTTCAAGAGCATCCGGCGCGACCAAGTGATGAGTAATGTGCTCGGGATGATGATCGTCCTTCTCGTCGTCGCCGCCATCATCCGCCACCTCGGCTATTTCGAAGCCTGGTGGACGAACATCCAGCTTGTCTTGTTGCTCGGCTACATGCCGGGTTTCGGGTATTTGTTCGGCATGCTCGTCGTTGACGAGATGGATTCCGGTGTTCACCGGGCGCTGATGGTGACGCCGCTCCCGCAGCGAGGCGTTCTGGCCATGCGGGCCCTCGCGGGATTGGTCGCCGTTCTCGCCTATGCCTTGGCGATGGTCTATGCGACGCAGATGATCGTTCTCCCGTTTGAGCAGTGGTTCCTGCCGTTGCTGGGCCTGGCGATCGCCGCGCCCTGGGCAACGCTGACGGTTCCAGGGCTAACGCGGGACAAGGTCCAGGCGCTCGGCCTGTTCAGGGTTCTGAACCTCTATGTCCAGGTGGCGGCGGTCTATCTCTTCATTCCCCACGATCGCTGGTATGCCGATCTCTTCCTCCTCACGCCCGCGACCTGGTCGATCAAAGGCATCCTGTCGTTCCTGGAGGGTAACCCGACCGCCGGCTATTTGTGGTCGGCAGGCGGCGTCGCGTTCTTTACCGTTCTCGTTGCGATTTCGGCGCTCGCATACGAGCGACGACGAGATCGGTTTGCCGACTGACGAGCTTGGTCAGGATGCTTGGCTCGCGCGGGCAGCTTTGCCGCCGCCCCACGCCGGAAACATAACTTAATATCACTTAACCGCGTGGCCGCTTCTGCTGTGCAAATTATGGACGGCTCAAGGGGTAGAGGCTCGCTTGTCAGCGCTTCCGAGGGACCCAAATTGCGGTGGCGTTCGACGCCGTGCCTCTGCTTGCAACGCTTCTCCATCCGCGATCGGGCGCATGCTTCGCTCTCAAGGAGGGCCTGTCGTGAACGTCAACAAAGATAGCCGTTCATGGCTTGGCATTTTGACCAGGGTCCGAGCGGGCGCACTCCTGCCTGCAAATCCGCTTCCGATGTTGTTGCTGCTCGTATCTGCGACTCTCAATCTTGTGCTTGGGTCGCAATTTGTCGGCTCGCTGCTCGCAAATGAAGAGATACCGGAAGCGTCAATGGATGCACCGGCCGTGCCTGAGCTCATCGCAAAGTCCGTCAAGCAATTTTCTCGAGAGGACGCACACATTCTGTTGCAGTTCGTTCGTGACAACGAATTCAGGTTGCTACCAGCTCAAGCTGCCTATGACAGGTCGCTATTGAGAGCAATGACGATCATCGGGCAGCCTCGTCCAGGAAAGGAGGAGCTGCGTGCCGCCCTCGACGATACGCGCCAGAAGCAAATCCGATTGGACGAAGTGGTCATGGAAACTCTAGGCGATGCGTTGGAGCGCTTTTCGCCGGGAGCACGACGCAAGATCGTCGCTCAATTCCGATCGCTGCGATGAAGCGGGAACAGATCTCAAATCGGCCACGTGCACGACAACTGCAACATGTGTCGGTGCTGGATGTCAACAGGGGCGGCAACACAATGTCAGATCTGCGTCATCTCATTTCGGTGTCTGTTCTAGGCAGCGTCGCGCTAACGGGCGTTGCGTCTGCTGCAGAGCCCGGATGGCCGCCTCCTGCAATCCCAGGCGGCTGGACGGTCACGGTCGGTGTCGAAGGCAAGGGAATTCCGGCTTTTGAGGGGGCCAGCCAGTACGTTATCGATCCTGTTCCTGTCTTCTCTCTTCGTCGAAGCGACAAGACGGCGCGGTTCCGTAGCCCACGGGACGGAGCGAGTATTGCACTGATCAACGCCGGGGGCTTTTATTTTGGTCCGGTCGGCAAATTCAGACAGGGTCGTGACGAAAGCGAATCCGAGGAATTGCGTGGCCTTGGTGACGTCGATTGGACGCTGGAGGTCGGGCTTTTTGCTGAGTATTGGCCGAGCGATTGGTTGCGCGGGCGGGTTGAAGTGCGTCGCGGCTTTCACGGTCATGAGGGCATCGTCGCTGATTTCTCAGCGGATTTCGTCGTTCCGGTGATGGAGCGCTGGACGATATCAGGAGGGCCGCGGCTAACACTTGCCGATACAGATGCCACCGCACCGTATTTCGGTATCAACGCCGCCCAATCGGCCGCTTCCGGACTACCCGCGTTCGACGCAAAAGGCGGCATCTATTCCGTGGGCGCGGGGCTACAGGCCCGATATCAGTGGAGCCAGCAATGGGCTGCGCGGAGCTACGTCGAGTATAGCCGGCTCATGGGAGATGCCGGCTCAAGCCCTCTCGTAACCGAGCGCGGTTCGGCGAACCAGGTGACGTTCGGTTTAGGCGTGACCTATTCGTTCGACATCAAACTGTGGTGACGTATCGTGGCGCGCAATTCGATGAACAAAGGGTTGCCAATCGCCGTGATGCTGGTGCTTGCCGGCTGCTGCGATTCTGCACTTGCGCAGGACCGCCGAAGCGCGAAAAAGGCGTCACCTCGGCCTACCAATGATATCCTCCTCGTCTCCGCACCGACTTGGGATGCCAACCATGATGGCACCTACACCTGCGATGAGTGGAAGCAATATGTCGCTCGTGTCTTCACCATGGGCGACCGCAACCGCGATGGCTATCTTGATTCGAATGAGTTCAAGACAATTCAGCAAGCGGACAAGGCCTTCGCCAGTGCAGATCCGGCGTATTTCGACGAGAAAAACGACGGCCGTGTGAGCCGCAAGGAGTTCGTTGACAAGCCAAGTCCTTTTTTGGTGCGTCTCGACAAGAATGGCGACTGCAGAGTCACAGCCGCCGAGATGAGCGCCGCGCGTGGCAGCGAGCGGCAGCCTGGCGGCAAAGGTGGCCAAGGCAAACGCAAGCGCAGTCCCTTCTAGATTAATGCGGGCTGTCGGCATTCAAGTGCGCGTCGGAGCGCGCCACGGCACTGCCATCGACGTCGACATAGACATCGACTTGCTGGCCGACATAGAGCGGTAGATCGCCTCTGCTAACGCTGTAGACCACTTGCAGTACGCGAGTGTCGACGCGCTCGGTGCTGAGGCCGGTGAGCGAGGTCTTCGGCACCACGTAGGGTTCGACATAGGCGAATCTCAGATCGAAGGCGATTGCACTATTGCCCCGGAGAAAGCCTTTGGCTGAGGAGCCACGCGTGAAGCGCCAAGCGTCGTTTTCGTCGATATCGACCCGGACATGAAGGGTCTGGGTGTCGCCCATCAAAATGAGCGGCTTGGAGAGTATTCCGGTCTGAGCATACTCCCCGGGCGCAACGTTCACTTGAAGAACATCGCCCGCAACGGGAGCGCGCACCGTGAGGCGCCCGACCGCGGTTTCGGCCTCCTGCAGCTGAGCAGCCGCCATATCTGCGCTGGCACGTGCAGAAGCGAGTCTTGCCTCGGCAAGGGCCGCATCATGGCTGCGGCTGGCGAACTCGTCGGGGCTGATAACGTTGCGGTCATGCAGAGGCTTGGCTTGCTCAAGCCGCCGGCGCGCATTTGCCAGCGAGATCTCGGCCTCGCGGACCTGCAGGGTTGCGAGTGTTGCCGCGGCCCGCCGCGTCGCCAGCTGGGCTTCAAGGTCGCGTCCATCGATATGAAACAGCGGCTGGCCTTGTGTGACGCGCTCGCCCACCTTCACGTTGACCTTCGCGATCACCCCGCTGGTTGGTGTGCTGATGGCGACGTTGCGCGTGCTCGCCTCGACCATGCCGCCTCCGGCGACGTAGCGTTGATATGGTGCCGCCGCCGGCTGGGCGGCCGGCTGAGCGACCGGCCGCGGTACACCGGCCTGGAGGACAAGCCAGAGTCCGCCCATAACGCCGAGCGTTGCAAGAACGGGCAGGGTCAGGCGCCTCTTCGTCACGACGTCGCTTCCATTGAGATCCGCGGCTCCCCGAAGTGAGTAATGCGGCCGTCGTCCATGTGAGCGATCCGGTCGGCAAAGCCGAGGATGCGCTGATCATGGGTGACGACAATGAGGGTGCGGCCGTCGTTGCCGGCTATGCCGCGCAGAATCTCGAGCACATGCTGCCCGGTCGCATGGTCGAGCGCGCTGGTCGGCTCGTCGCAAACGATCAGCTCCGGCTCGTGGACCAGCGCCCGCGCGATCGCGACCCGCTGCTGCTGGCCGCCTGACAATTGTGAAGGGAAATGCCCGCAGCGATCGGCGAGGCCGACGCGCTCCAACGCCTCGCGCGCCTTGGCAAGGCCCTTGCTCTCGCTCATCCCGTTCAGGAGGAGCGGGATCATCACGTTCTCGGCCGTCGTCAGTTGAGGGACCAGGTTGTAGGCCTGGAACACGAAGCCGAGCAAATGGCGTCTAAAGCGAGCTTTGGCGGTTTGGTCCATGTGGTCGATGTTCTCGCCGAGCACGGTGCATTCGCCGGCATCGTGGTCGAGGAGGCCGGCGATAATCGAGATCAATGTGGTCTTGCCGCAGCCGGAAGGTCCGACGAGCATGACGAGCTCGCCATGAGCGACTTCCAGATCGACGCCACGCAACGCCGTAACTTGCTGCGCGCCTTCCCCGTAAACCTTGGTAAGGCTGTTGCAAACGACGCTCATGGCGGCACCGAGGAGCGGTCTTGTCGTGGCGGCGGTCATGTCTTGAACACCGAAGCCGGATCCAATCGGATGACCTTGCGCATGCTCAGGCTCGAAGCGATCACGCACAGGAGAACTATTCCGCCGGCACTGACGAGAAACAGTGACCAGCTCAGCTCGAACGGAAAACGTGGTCCAATCATCAAACTGAAAACCGAGATGAGGCCGATGCCGAGCCCGTAACCGATTGCGCCTGCAACGAGCGCCTGCGTCATGATCATCGCGAGCAGCGTTCGGTTCGTCGCGCCCATCGCTTTCATCACACCGAAGTAGCGCAGGTTCTCGAGCGTGAAGTTGTAGAAGGTCTGGCCGGCGATGAGGCCGCCGACGGCAAATCCGATTATGGCGGAGAGGCCGAACAGGGTGAACGCCGGCGTGTTCTGGACGATGTACCAGAGTGTCATCCGTTCGAACTGCGTTTTGGTAACGGCCGCCAGTCTTGTTCGCTGGCGAATGTTCGATATCACCGAGGCCACGTCGGCCCCGGCCTTCGCCTTGACCAGGACGAAGGACAGCGTTTTTCTCTCGGTCGGTACATAAGATTTGGCGCGGGAATAGGTCGTGTAGATCGTGGGCACGCCGGTGTTGGTCGTGGTCGCTTCGCTGATGCCGACAACCACGGCCCGACGCTCGTTCATCTCAATGACATCGCCGATCCTGAGTGGAATCGGCGGTTCGCCGGAACGCGGGCTCGGGCGAGCGAAGCGGTTGTTCGCCCCGTCGGCGCTCACGATCACGCCGTCCGCTCGCCGAAGGTCGACGAGTTTGCCGGAAAGCATGATGGGCGGCCCGCCAATCAACGTCGTATCGTCGAGGCCAATCAGAACGGAATTCTGGAAATTGCCGTCAGCGAGACGGACCCGTGTTGCGCCCTTGTAGATCGGCACGGCCCAGCCAACGCCCTCGATGCTACGCACGCGCGCGACGGTCGTGTCTGACAGCGGTTTGACATCGTCAATATAGCGCACCATCGGGTCCATCACCCAGATATCGGCAAGCGCGGCATCCGATACGAAGCCGTAGCTTCTTTTCGCGAGTCCGAAGAACATCGCCGGCTGCTGAGTCATGATGAAGGTTGTGAAAACGAGCCCAAGGACCATGCCCAGGTACTTTCCCCGATCTCCGGTGAGCATTTTGAACGCGACGGCGATCATTGCCGCCCGGCACTCATCGGGTCGTGAAGGCCGATCTCCTGGTGGCGGCATCATTTGTTCTGGAATATCGGCAGACGTAGGCATTGGCTCGGGAACTTGTCCCTGTTTTCGGCGATACAGTGCTGGATCGCGGCCCGATTGGGCACGAGCCCGGGTCGGCAGATCTTTTGGACTTCTTGCCGGCACATTTGCCTGACTTCCTGGCTGACCTCAGCCTGCGGGGCTTGCTTTTGCTGCGCCCGGGCAAGCTCGGCTGGAACGACGGCGATCATGGCGAGGAAGATTGAGATTCGCCTCATGCGGTACCTCCGTGACGTGACCGCCCGAAGCATAGGGGCCAACAGGGAGGTCCGGGATTTAGTGATGTTAATAAATATTGCCGCGCCGACTTGTGGGCATGGATGCCTTAACAAAAAAACACACTTCGGCGCGTGACGTTGGAAGGTGTCGCAGCGAAAATGGGCAGAATTGGAGCCTGCTGAGATGTCGATATTAGAGCCCAGTGACGTCGTGCCTCCCGCCCGTCCTACCCATCCTGCTGCAAGACCTCGCATCCTGCTTATTGAGGATGATCCGGAGATTTCGCGGATGCTGACCGATGTGTTTTCGGAGAGCGGGTTCGTCGCCTGGTCTGTCAGTTCGGCCCTGGATATGGACGCGCTCCTCGCGCGCGAGACGATCGATCTCGTCGTGCTCGACGTCATGCTGCCGGGTGAAGACGGGCTCAGCATCTGCCGCAGGCTCCGGGCAGCGTCGACGATTCCCATCATTATGGTGACGGCGCGCGGTGAGCATGTCGATCGAATCGTTGGCCTTGAGATCGGCGCCGACGATTATGTTCCGAAGCCGTTCAATTCGCGGGAGCTGGTGGCGCGCATCCGCGCGCTCCTGCGCCGCGTGCAGAGCGGGCACGAGACCAGGCGTCTTCGCGCTTCGCCATTGGCATTCGCCGGATGGCAGATCGAGCCGACGATGCGGCAGCTGCAAGATCCGAAAGGCGTCAGAGTCGCGATGACGAGTGTGGAGTTCGATCTGCTCCTCGCCTTCTGTCGCAATCCGGGCCGCGTCCTCTCGCGCGAACAATTGCTCGAACTGGTCCATGGCGGTGTGGCGGGACCGGTCGAACGCAGTATCGATGTTCATGTCAGCCGCATTCGGCAAAAAATCGAACCGGATCCGCGCGATCCGACACTGATCAAGACCGTGCGCCTCGGGGGGTACCTGTTCACCCCGGCGGTCGAGGAGGCCTGATGCGGCTTCCGGATTGCCTGAAGCCTCGCAGCATTACGACACAAATCACCGGTATCGTTGCAGCATCGGTCGTGCTCGGGGTCGTGCTCACCATCGCAATCCTGTTCTTATTCGACGGCGCCGCTCCCAAAAAAGGCCCGTCCGCAGCGGTCGAACGGGTTGTCAGCATTACTTTGCTCGCGCGCTCGGCAGCCAGTCCCGCTGAGGCTGATGCAATCATCGACACCGCCCAGCGCGCCGGTATCGACGTGAGACGAGTCCGGCTGGAGAATCTGGAGACATCGCCTCGTGACATCAGCCCGTCCTTTCTGTCCAGACTCGTCGTACATCAACTGAAATCTTTTCGGGGCATCGAGGTCATCGAAGGCGTTCGCTATCCGACCGGTCCTGATCATCAACTGGTCGTAAGAGCTGGTGAGCACACCGCTCTGATCTTTGGCGCGTCTCCGGGGACAAACCTGTCCGGCTTCAAATGGCGTTTCATTTTGGCTCCGACGGCTCTGATGCTGACAATCGTTCTCGTCTTCCTGCTGCTCCTGTCGCTCTACGGCGTCCGCTGGATCATTGCTCCACTGTCTGCCGTTGCGGACGCGGCGCACTCATTTGGGCGTTTTCCAGGCCAAGAACACATGATCGACCGCCGAGGCCCTCGCGAGATCGCACAGGTGACGGACGCGCTCAATGACATGCGGACCCGCATTCGCTCCCTGCTCGACGATCGCACGCGCATGCTCGCAGCCATCAGCCACGATCTCAGGACGCCTCTCACACGTCTGAGGCTGCGGGCGGAAAGGGTCGTCGAACAGGAGTTGCGCGAAAGCATGCTGCACGAGATCGAGCAGATCAGTCACATGCTGAATGAAACTTTGGACTATCTCCGCCAGGATGCCAGATCCGAAAGCATGTCACGAATAGACCTACCGAGTCTCCTTCAAACAGTCTGCGCCGACTTCGCCAACGTCGGCCATAATGTGTCCTATGAGGGACCAGGGCGGCTCACATGGACGTGCCGATCGACCGCGCTGATGCGCGCCATCAGCAATGTCGTTGCAAACGGCGTCAAGCATGGCTCGTCTGTCGTTGTGAATCTCAGGGTCCGCAACGACGGAGCTGCCGAAATCGACATATCGGACGATGGCCCCGGCATTCCCACCGCGCTTCGTGACAAGGTCTACGATCCCTTCTTTAAAGTAGACGATGCGCGTTCTACGGCGGGTGACGGCTTTGGCCTCGGACTGTCGATTGCGCGCGACGTGGTAAAGGGCCACAACGGTGAAATCTCTTTGCTCGATCGGCTCCCGGCCGGTCTGACGGTCCGCATTCTTCTTCCGGCAGCCGGCGAGAGCAGAATGGCGCGTCAGCGACACGCCGCCGGTCCAGTCGCCACCGCAACATCTCTCGCTCAGCCTTGAGAGCGCGGCGCTTGTCGATCAAGCCGGCGGCCGCGGCATCGCGGTGAAAATCGATCACCTCCGTGCCCGAACAGATTCGTGCGCTCGTCGCGCGCATGGCGCGACGGCGGTGTCGCTCACACCCGGCTGGCTGCGATCGGAGGCCATGCTCGATGCTTATCGCGTCATCGAAAGCGAACTGGCGCGATGCGACAAAAAATCCAGCCGCATTTCGCAATCTCCGAGAGCCCAGCATTTGTCGGATGGGCCGTGGCGGCGCTTGCGCAAGACCCCGACGTGGCGCGTTGGAACGGGCAGTCGCTCTCGAGCGGGCAACTGCGACGGTCTACGGCTTCGCCGACCTCGACGGCAGCCAGCCTGATGCCTGGCGCTACCTCGTCGAGGTTCAGGATGCCGGCAAGCCCGCCGACGTCACCGGTTATCGGTGACTCCCGTCAATGCTCGCGGAAGGCGCGCATGAAGCTGTCGAGCAGCGGCCGCATCAAGTAGTCGAAAAACGTACGTTCACCGGTCTCGATGAAGAGATCGGCCGGCATGCCTGGCGTGGGCTGGAAGCTCTCGACCTTGCTGGCGAGGTCGTTCTGATCCAGCCGCACGCGAACGACGAACGAAACGCCTTTCGCTGCCTCCTGCTCCTGCGGGCGTCCCACGACTTGTTCGGGGACGGCATCCGCCGAGAGATAGGTCACGGTGCCTTCGACCATCGGGATCACCCGCTGATTGAGCGCGGACAACCGGACCAGGGCTTGCTGGCCTTCCCGGACGTGGGCGACGTCGCTCGGCTTGATGCGCGCCTGGATCAAGAGCTCGTCATTGATGGGCAGCAGTTCGAGCAGGATTCCGCCGGCGTTGATTACGCCGCCAGCGGTGTGATGATGCAGCTTGACGACGATCCCCCGCACCGGCGCCCGCACGTCCGTGCGCTCGACCACGTCATGCGCCGCCAGGATCTGTTCCTGGACGTCATCAAGCTCGGCAGTCGCTGTGTGCAATTCCTCGATCGCCTTCTGCGCGGCGGCAGTGCGCAACTGCACGATCTGCTGCTCGGCCCGGGCGATTTTTTCCTTGGCGTCGCCGATGCGGCCGAGCAATTCGCCGAGTTCGCCCGACAGGCCGACTTCGGAGCGCATCAGCGCGAGGATTTCCGAGCGCTTCACCAGCTGCCGTTCCAACAGCGTGCTCTTGGCTTCCAGCTCTTCCAGGAACAAGGCCCTTCTGGATTCGCCGGACGTCACCTGTGCCTGGTAGCCGCCGATGCTCTCGTGCAGGCCGGCAATCTCCTTGCGCAGGACCTTTTCCTGTCCCTCCAGGCTGTTCCGCCGCGCCTTCAGTTCCAGTGTCTGCGCATCGACAATCGATCGCACCGCCGGGTCGGTGAGTTGCTCCTTCAATTCCGGCGGCAGCTCGATCTGCGCGGCCGCGGCCAGCTCTGCATTGAGGCGAGCCGTGGTTGCGATGAGCCGGTATTTTCGCAGCACCAGCCGCCGGAGCTTCGACTTCGCCGACGTATCGTCGAGCCGAACGAGATTTTGATTAGCCTCGACGACGTCGCCCTCTTTGACCAGCAACTCGCTGATGATGCCGCCCTCGAGGTGCTGGATCTGCTTGTTCTGGCCGATCGCCACGAAATGTCCCGACGTCACGACCGCGCTCGCGAGCGGTGCGATCGCGGCCCAGGCCCCAAAGCCGGCGAGCCAGACAAACAGCACCGAAAATCCGATTGTCGTCGGAAGGCGCGTGTTTCGCGGTACGCCGCGGTACCACGTGTCGATGCTCGGGCATCCCGGGATCATGACCGGCTCTCGTGTGCGGCGACCGGAGCGGCCTTCGATGTCGCCGTCTCCGCAGGCGCGGCAGCGGGTGTCGTCGGCGCGGGGACGGGCGCCGTGGCTGTGGTTGCGGCCGGCGCGGGCGCTGTGGGTTCGGATGTCTGCGCCGGACGGACGAGCCTTAGCAGGACGTCGCTCGGCGGGCCGAACGCTTCCAACCGTCCGGCGCGCAGGATCAGCAGCTTGTCCATGCTGTTGAGCACGGCCGGTCGTTGGGTGATGACGACCACTGTTATGCGCTGCTCTTTCGCCCGCTTGAGCGTATCGGTCAGCGCCTGCTCGCCCGCCGCGTCGAGATTGGAATTCGGTTCATCCAGCACCACCAGCGCGGGGTTGCCGAAGAAGGCGCGCGCCAGCGCGATCCGCTGCTTCTGGCCCCCCGACAGTGGGGCGCCGCTGCGTTCGAGCATTGTCTCGTAGCCGTTCGACAGATGCGAGATCATCTCGTGCACGTCGGTGAACTTGGCGGCTTCGTAGATCGTTTCGTCGGGAAGATCGGTTCGCATCCGGCACACGTTCTCCTTGATGCTGCCGGGAAACAGCTCGACCTCCTGCGGAAGGTAGCCGGTGAACTCCCCGAATTGCCGGCGGTCCCAGTTGCGCAGCTCCGTTGCGTCGAGCCGCACGTTGCCGGCCGTGGGATAGAGGCAGCCGACCAGGATGCGGGCAAGCGTCGACTTGCCGGAGCCGGACGGGCCGACGATGGCGAGCGATTCGCCCGCGGCAAGCTGAAAGCTGATGCCGTTGAGGATGGCCTCTCGCGAGCCCGGCGAGAGGTAAAGGAGCTTGTCGACGGTCAGCTGTCCTTTCGGCTTGGGCAGCAGCAGCCGGACGCGCTCCTGCTTCAGGCTTTCGACCGTGGCGCGGACGCGGGCGTAGGCGGCGCGCGTGTGCATCAGATTGCGCCAGCCTTCGATCATCATTTCGAACGGCTGCAACGCCCGGCCGGCGATGATCGAGGCCGCGATCATCATGCCGCCGGTGACGCTGCCCTGGATCGCCAGGTAAGCACCGACGCCGAGGATGACGATCTGCGCGACCAGCCGCGCGAACTTCGAGGCGCCGCTGATCCAGACATTCCGGTCCAGAGCGCTGCTTTGCAGCTCCAATGCACGGCTCTGCTCGCGCCCCCAGTGCAGAATGCTTTCGTTCAGCATCCCCATCGCGTTGACCACCTGCGAGTTCCTGGTCAGGGCCTCCGCATGAGCGTCCGCCTTTGTGGCGCTCAGGCCGGCTGCCGCCAAAGGCACTCTCGTCGCTTTCTGATTCAAGAGTGCGATGATGATCAGAAGCAGCCCGCAGACCAATGCGATCCAGCCGAGATCGGGATGGATGAGGAAAACGGTTGCGAAATAGATCGGCGCCAACGGCGCGTCGAACAGCAGCAGCATCACCGGACTTGAGATGAAGTTCTTCACCTGGTGCAGGTTTCGCAATGCCTGGATGTTGGTGCTGTCCGCCACCTTGGCGGTTGTGACGATACTGGCCAGGACCGGCCCGCCCAGGATCGTCTCGAAATTTGTCGCCAGGCGTCCAAGCACCTGCCGACGTAGCGCATCCAGCAGCGCGAGAATGCAGAGAAAGCCCACCGCCACGATGGACAACATCAGCAGCGTATCGAGGCTGCGGCTGGTGAGCACGCGGTCCGAGAGCTGAAACAGGTAGAGCGGCAACGTCATCATCAGCAGATTGACGAAGACTGAGAAAATCCCGACCGCGATCAGCGTTCGGCGGGCGAGCGCATGCCACCAGACGATCGGATCGTCCGGGTGCGCCTCTACGGATTTCGACTGCTTCAGGAAGGCCTGCCCATTCTCCAGTAAGGCTCGCCACTTCTCCCGGAGGATCTGCCAATGGCTGCCCAGCGCGGACCGCATCGAACCGGCGCGCCGAAATGTCGTTTCGACCTGCTGCGATGGAGGCGTCATGGTGGTCTCGTCACACGGCTGGGCGCGTTACGAGTTCGTCGAACGGAGACAGTACGATGGCCGCGGAATCGTTATGCTGTGCGTCGTCTTGCGGTATCGGCGCCGCCGGCGGTGCGCTGGCGACGTCGGGCTGCATCGGCGACGTTTCGCGGGCATCGAGCGTGGCGTCATCATGGAGTGCGATCTTGTAGTCGGTGTGCTGCCCCTGCGCAAAGAGATCGTTGACTGCTGCCAGCGTGTGTTCGGCGAAACTGATGATGTCGCCAGAGCTGAGAATGTCCGGCGCGGACAATTCATCGGGGTCCGTAATCAATGTTGCCGCTTGCGAGCTGGTTGCTGCGTTTGAATCGGAAGGCGCAGCGGCAGTTTCGCCCGATGTTGCGTCATTGAGCGTATCAAGTAGCCCGGCGATCGTGTCCGTCAGGTTCAATCCGGTCAGCTCGATGAGACTCGACGAGCTGGATTCCGAGCCGGACCCCAGGAGTCCATCCAATCCGAGCAGGTCGTTGGTCAGCAGTGTTCCGAGGTCGGTAACGAGCGAATCGACAACGTCGGACGCCTCCTGAAGCGGATCGATAACCAGATTGTTGACCAGGTTATTGAGGTCGAGGCCGACGCCGGCAATCAGCCCGTCGGTCTCGATGTTCACATCAAAGCCAAGAAGTGGCGTGAGGCCGATATCGATATCGATGGATGGCGGCGGCGTCCGCTCGGTAAGGCCGATGTCAGGCAACTGCGTCGGCGGTGAGCTGTCGACGCTGCCAGCCGACCCAACTCGGCCCTGCGATCCCGATCCGGCTGCGCTGCCAGCGCCGGTTGGCGGCGCCTGTCCTGCGATAGGTGACAGCGGGAGCGGATGAGTCTGGAACGGGGTATCAAGGTGTGGTGCGACGTGGGGCGCGATCGCGGCGCTCGATGTCGGGGCAATGATTTCCGGTTCCACAACATCGACATTCTTGATCTGAGGAGCGTCGTTCGAGAGTTCGTCGGATGGCGCCTCCGAATACGTCGGCGAATTTTCTGAATGTTCGTCTTCCTGCGCTTTCGCAGCGCCGGTCAGGAGCAGTTCCGCTGCGGTTACCTGGGAGAGGAAGAATGCCCAAGTCAAGAAACTCTTGAAGCCGCGTTGCCGTTCAAGCCGCACGTGAAGTGATCGCTCGCCGATCTGCGACGAATGATTACGGGCCGCTTCACCAGTTGTTCCAGCAACGCGCACGAATCGTGATCCGCTTCAATCGAGTTGTTACGGAGGGTCTTTGAGCGATCGTACGATCAGGAGCAAGCGTTCCCCAACCCCGAGTTATGCGGCAGATGGCTACCGTCAACTTATCCATAACTCAGCCGCTTGGTGCTCAATGCTTTCAGGGCAGACCTGTTCCAAATTTTTAGTGCAACGTCTGGAACGATCGGACTGCGCCTTTCATTGCCCTGTGCACGCAATCCCTTGCAAGGTTCCCCCCGGTGTTCGAGACGCTGCTCGAGATATTGGCTGAGCATACCTGCGTGACTCATCGTCCGCAGGGCGTTGCATTCTTGACCGCGGCGAAGGAGCTCTATGGTCTTGCCGAGGTCGCATACGCCTGCGCGAACATTCCGATCCTCAAGGGCGGGCGACGGTATTCGCACTGCCTCTATACCAGTGCATTCATGGGCCAATGGATCAGTCCGCAATTGATCGGTATGGAGCGCGATTTTACCACGGCGGCGGAAGGCGCTGATCAGCCCACAAGTTCAAAGTCTTGCACAGCCGTGGTCTTAAAATTGCCCCAACATGTCGGCGAAGCGGCATTCTTCGGAATGACGCCAACTGCGAGTCCCGTCACCAACAACGATGCGTTGCGGCGGCAATTACGGGTCTTAGGCAGTTACTTTCACGAACATATCTTGCGGCTGCATGGTCATCAGTCCGAGCAGCAACTCCTATTGTCTGCACGAGAGCTTGATTGCTTGAAGTGGACTGCGGAAGGTAAGACCGCCTGGGAGGCCAGCGTCATTCTCGGTATCACTGAACGGACCGTGCGATTTCATCTCAACGCTGCGAGGGAAAAGCTGCAGTGCACCACGACCGCCCAGGCGGTCGCCAAGGCGGTCAGGGATAACATGATCGAGCTATAGGGTTGCGCCAGGAAGCGGGCCTATACGGCGTCTCCGTAGTCGAACGGTGGAACGTCAAACAGATCCACGGTTTCGGAGAGGTGATCCAGAGTCAGTTCGACATTGGCGATCATCTCAGGCGGTAGGACGTGGGCTGCGTGCAACACATCGTCGGTCAGCGATTGATCGTCCGCTGTCGTCAACAGGCTCGGTTCTTGCGGACTTTGATTGTCCTGCGATGGCGCAGCGACAGGCTGATCTTGGGCCTGCGTTTTTCCGGCGGCGTCCTGACCCATAGCTCACTCCAACTCGGCTCGCTCCAGCTCGGCTTACTCCAAAACTCGCAGACTTGGAACCAGGGAGCCCCCGAAAGGTTCCGGGGGCTCCCTGCCGCTCACGGAGATGAACTCACAAGCCGAGAAGGCCCGATCCGTCATCGACCAGGCCAAGGGCCGTGCCGAGTACGTCATCGACAAGACCAAGGACGGAATCGACGGCGCCAAGCCCGATCGAGACATCAAGCAGATCGGAGCCCAGGAGGTCAGCACCGGCGCTTACCCCGGATGTGCCAGCATCGAGCTCGGCTGAGATCAGCGCAGCCGGTAGGTCATCAAGCAGCGAACCAATATTCAGCATAGAGTTCTCCTTTTTCGAGACAGCGCAACTCTGCTGCTTCGTGCCGCGCGGCGCACCTGTCGTATCTGCCATGCTGCGCGGCGTGCGAAAATCCACTCTCGAGACCGGGGTGATTCAACGCGCCGTCGCGCGCACGCACGGGTGCACGCGTGTGCGGGACTTGCGGCGTGGCGACGGTATCATCGTCCGTTTCCTGGGCTTTCCGGTGAGTTTACGACCCGGTCTCCGCGGTCGCGCACGAGTCGGGTCGGCAGCACGACATAGCGTGATACTTAAGTCCTGAGACGATGCAGCTTCCGGTCGCGGCTGAGAAGTCTCGCAGGCGACGCGGGTTTTCGCGGATCTGGCGGCGACCACGACGGGCTCGCTTCCAAGACAACAGGATGATTCTCCGCGTCACGCCGCGCGCGCACATTCCGCGCGTGTTCGGCGAGGGAGCGTCGTTATGAATGGAATGCCTGTGCCTGAGGGTCGGCCCGTGCAACGTGGTGAGGGCGGTATCACGTCAGCGGCTGAGGGCGGTATCACGTCAGCGGAGTCGCATCCGGAGCTTGTGAGCGGCGATCTTGCGACCACGCCGCGCCCGCATGTCTCGATCACATCGGTCAACCGCTCGATCGTCTCCGACCGTGCGCGCTGGACCATGCGCGTGCTCGCCATTGTCGCCGTTCCGGTGGTGCTAGCGATGTTCATGTCGAGGAAGGATGCAACATCGCACGATGGCGGTGCCGACAAGCAGACGTTTGCGCGAGCGTGCATCCAGTGGCACCTGGCCGCGGGGACCGTCGTGTCGCGGCTCATTCAGAGCACCCGAGATGCCGACCTGGCGCAAGTCGGCGATTCGGTCTTCCGGATGCGGCGTGCCCGCCGGAATTGCGAAGCGGGGTGGGTCACGCTCGCGTGTCAGGACTACCATGCCGTCGCCGCCGGCATGCCCGGGTATGCGATGACCAATCAGCTCTTTCCGTGCCCACGGACGGCGAGCCAAGCTATGACCGGGATTGAAAGCAAACGTGAAGCCCAGTCCGGGAGCGAACGCGTCACGCGCTCGCCCGCTTGCGGGGCGTCCCCGCAGGACGCGGGAATCCATTGCGAACTGGGCCGATCCGGCCCGGCCACTGTCCATAAGTGATTGAAATCCAGCTAATAAAAAAAAGCTATCGAAGTGTGATCTCCGTCACGTTCGTACGGATGCCCCCGCTCTACCGTCCGGCGCACAGGAAGAAGATGGCGTCCGTGGGACGGCAAGCGGGAGATACGACAATGCTCACTCAAGACAGCAATGGACCAATTGCATCCTTTCAAAGCTCACATCCGGCGAGCGGGAGTCCGACGACATCAAGTTCGTTGGCGCCGCGGGCCAATGTGGGCGGCACGGAGCTCAATGCCATTTGCATGAGCCTGACGGCGCGGCAGCGTGATGTCCTGGCGGTCATGATGCAGGGCAAGAGCAATAAGGCGATCTGCCGGATCTTGAACCTGGCGGAGCCGACGGTGAAAAATCACGTTACTGCCATTCTCAGGGCCTTGGAGGTCACCAATCGCACCGAGGCCGTCATCAAGGTGGCCAAGGCGTCTGCTGCCTCGATGTCCTATGCCTACACCATCTCTGGCTATTCGACTTTCCTCCGCAGCTAACCGGCGGAGGGAGTAGATTGGCGAGTGTTCCCGCGCGACGCACCAGGTACGGCTCCCGGCGGAGGCGTGCCTTTTCTGCGCGGACACCGGCGGACTTCTAGTGGTCCGATTCTAACATTCGCATCCCTTCTCAGCGGGCGACTTTGCGAATGTTAGAATCATAAGGACCACTAGCAAATATAAGCTGCTAGTGGAGTTTTGGATTTGACATTCGCTTTGGGAGTCTGCGGTCTACGGGGTAGCGAATGTCAAATCCACTCCACTAATTGGCGTATCATTTTCGTAAACTTTGATGGTCCCCAGCAGCTCCGTGAGACAGACGCAGGTCCGGCCCTACACCTGCCGTTTATGTCGGGCACCGCTTCCACTCCCGGTGCTTTCGGTGCATGCTGGCTCCGCCCTTAATGGGCATCCAGACGTATTCGATCAGGGCGCCAATGGCCGCTCCAAAGACAACCGGCGTTTCCCGGTCCGCCGATAAGCGCGCGTTCCTGCAAGGTCATCCGATCTTCGGCGCGCTAGAGCCGGAATTGCTCGATCAGTTGAGCTCCTACGCGATCCCGCGATCGGTCAGGCGTGGCACGTTGATTTTCGCCCGCGGCGATGCCGGAACCAGCCTGTTTGCGATCTGCTCCGGCACGGTGAAGATCGGCGCCCCGTCCGCGGACGGCAAGGATGCGGTCTTCAATCTGGTTTCGGACGGTGCGATCTTCGGCGAGATCGCGGTTCTCGACGGCCTGCCGAGGAGCGCCGATGCTATGGCGCTTACGGATTGCGAATTTATGGTGATCGAGCGGCGGGATTTTGTCGCTTTGATTCGCGAGCGCGCCGAGTTCGCGGTCAAACTGATCGAGGTGCTCTGCCGGCGCTTGCGGCATACCACGGGGCAACTCGAGGACGTCATGTTTCTCGATCTGCCGGCGCGACTGGCTAAAGCCCTCCTGCAGGAAGCCAAGAATGCCGGGTCGGCCGGAGGCAAAAAAATAATGCTGACCCAGCGCAATCTCTCGGAGATGATCGGCATGTCCCGCGAGAGCACCAACAAGCAGCTGCGCGCCTGGGAGAAGCAGAAGCTGATCGAGCTTCAGCGCGGCAGCATCGTCATCCTGGCGCCATCGGGACTGGAAACGATTGCTTCGACGGCGGGCAAAGATTGATTAAGGAATGCGTTGTCAAACCGTCGTACGTCGCCAGTACGATATCGGGTCAGGCCGGCCGATCCGGAGCTGGCACAATGATTGCTCGGCCAAACCTGAATTGAGACAAGGCTTGATTGAAACGAGCGTTGAATTGAGACGAGCCTTGAATTGAGACAAGCCCTTTGAATTCGAGAGATATCAAATGCTGAATGCTGTCCGAGTTTTTGCCACTTTCGTCAGCGCCTTTACGCTGTCCGCCTTGCCCGTTGCGGCGGCGGACTATCCGGCCCGTCCGGTGACGCTGGTGGTCGGGCTTGCCGCCGGCGGTGGGACCGACAGTGTCGCGCGCATCTTGGCGGACTGGATGTCGCGCAGCCTCAGCCAGCGGGTCGTTGTCGAAAATCGCCCCGGCATGGGCGGCAACCTCGGTGCGCAGGCGGCGATCAGCGCTCCGGCGGACGGCTATACCCTCTTGTTCATGGGGCCGAACAACGCGATCGCGACGTCGCTCTACAAGAAACTCCCGTTCAACTTTTTGCGCGATACCGTTCCGGTCGCCGGCGTGATGCGGCTGACCAATCTCATGACAGTGCCGCCATCGCTCCCGGTGAACACGGTTCAGGATTTCATCGATTACGCCAAGAAAAATCCCGGTAAGCTCTCGATGGCGTCGACCGGCGTCGGCACGTCGGTGCATCTGTCGGGCGAGTTGTTCAAGGCGATGACCAAGACCGATATGGTGCATGTGCCCTATCGCGGCTCGTCGCCCGCCTATCCCGATCTCATCACCGGCAAGGTCCATGTCCTGTTCGGAAATCTGACGGGCTCGATCAAGCTAGTGCAGGCAAAGAAGCTGCGGGGCCTCGGCGTTACATCCGCCAAGCGATGGGAGGGCCTGCCAGACATCCCGACGGTCGCGGAGACCGTGCCGGGCTACGTGGCCGACGTCTGGTATGGCGTCGTCGCTCCGAAAGGTACGCCACCGGAGATCGTTTCCGTCCTCAACAAGGCGATCAATGCCGGACTCGCGGATCCCACCATGCGGGTGCGCTTCGAAAAGGCCGGCGGCGTGCCGATGCCGATGAGTCCCGCCGAATTTGGCAGGATGGTCGCCAGCGAGACCGAGAAGTGGCGCAAGGTCGTCGAATTCGCCGGCGTGTCGGTCGATTAAGTCCCTCGAGCCTTTCGAGGCGATACTTCGGCCGGATACCACTCAGCTCCGTTCCGGGGTATGCTAGTGTGGCGGTTCAGAAGTCAGCATCATTCTTGCCGCGAGTTCGATATGCGGACTTCTGAACCAAAGCCATACTAGATTCAAAGAGTTGCTAGTATCCTTCGATTCCGAAGTTCGTAAACGAACGCGCCGCAAGATGATACGAACTTCGGAATCGGGACACTAGCCGGCCGAGTTGAATCACTGATTGCAGGCTTGCGTTGGGCTGAGGCGGTCGATTGCAACGTCTCAGGACCATAAATTCGTTGCGCAGACATTTCTGCCACCTCGAAACGAGAGGCATTGCTCCGATGGCAAGGGGTCCCGTTCCTGTTCAAGTCATTCGCACGAGCTCAAGCTCCGTCCGATCCGCTCTTCGCAAAGCAGTGCCGCCGCAGCAATTTCTTGCCAGGGCCAAGGCAAACGAGCTGACGCGCGAGCAGCGCGCGACCATAGTCGAACAGGCGATCATGATCCTTGAAGGACTCTACGTGAACCTTTCGCACAAGCGATCAATGTACGCCGTCGACCCGCTGCGCCGGCTCCGGCTGATGCAGCAGCGGCTACCCACGCACTTCAATACTGACCGCCTGTTTCATGAGGAGATGACGCGCATCTTCTCGTCGCTTAACGATTTGCACGCCAACTATCTTCTGCCCGCGCCATTCAAGGACGCGAGCGCCTGGCTTCCGTTCACGGTGGAATTCTGCCGCGATAATGGGCGTCCGACTTATCTTGCCACCCGGGTCTTGAAGAGCTGGTTCAAGGGTACCTCCTTCAAGGAGGGGGTCGAGATCGCATCCTGGAACGGCGTTCCGATCGCGCGCGCGGTCGAGGTGGCGGGCGATCAAAGCCCCTCTGGCGCCGGAAATCTTGCTGCGCAGCATGCATTCGGTTTGTTCAGCCTGACGGCGCGTCCACTGGTCGTCTTACCGCCACCCGATGAGGAATGGGTCAACATCGGATATCGGACAGACCATAACAGCAAAGAGCAGGAGATCAGGGTCTCGTGGGTGGTCTCGGAGGTTCCGGAGACGGCCAATATTCCGCCCCGCGGTATATCAGTCGTGACATCTGGAATCCAAAAGATCCGCAAGTTCCTGTTCGCACCGGATACGACCGCGCCGTTTTGGGCCGAGGCATTTGACGATTTCGGGTATCTGCGCATCTACACGTTCGACGTCGACGACGCCGATGAACTGGTCGATCAACTCACCGATGCGATCAGGAAGCTTCCTCAGAACGGATTGATTATCGACGTGCGCGAAAATCCGGGCGGGCGATCGCGGGCGGCCGAACGGCTCCTGCAGGTCGTGTCGCCGATCTATCCGGAGCGCCCGATCGAGCCGGAACGGCTCTATTTTGCGAGCACGCCCCTGACGCTGCAATTGTGCAAGCTGCAAAAGGATAATAAGGATCTCGGTCCATCCGGCGCGGCGCCATGGATCAAGTCGATTCAGCGCTCGATGCAAACGGGCGCGCCGTACTCGGCGAGCTTTCCCTATACGTCTTTCGAGGACTGCAACGTCAAGGACCGGCTGCATTATCCCGGACCGGTTATCGTGATCACGGACGCGCTGACGCGCAGCGCCGCTGAGGTCTTCGCCGCCGGTTTCCAGGACCACGGTGGAAAGGTCTTGGGCGTTCATGAGACCACCAGTGGCGCGGGGTCAAACGCCAGGAAATACAGTCAGTTCGCCGAATATTTCAAAAAGGCACGCAAGTCTTCGTTCAGGAGATTACCGCAGGGAGCTGATTTTCTGGTTTCATTCCGTCGCTTCGAGCGGGTTGGGTTGGAGTCGGGCAATGAGATCGAAGATTTCGGCGTGATGTGCGACTACCACCACGAGACGACGCGCGCCGATCTCCTTCATCAGAATGCCGACCTCATCAGGCGTGCGATCGATATTCTCAAAGGCGAGGCGCTCGGATCGCCTCGCATCCGGAAAGGCGACATCAAGCGACGACCTGCGAAGAAGAAGCGGCGCTAATCCCGCGACATGTTCATGGCCGGCGTCCGGCAAAGCACCTCGGTGCGCTGCTGGAGCGTTGGCGTGTCGGTGCAAGGGCCGGTAATGAGATCGACCGGCCATCCCATCTTCCGCAGCATCTGGGTCCCGCCCCAGGCGCCGACGGCATCCGCGGCCGCAAGCACCACCTTCGCGCGCGCTCGCCGGCGCCGCAGACGCCTGAGGAAGATCGGGACATTGGCGCCGAGCAGGTCGCCGCCGCATTCAACGAGAACGGCGTCGGCGGGGGTCGAAAGGCATGCGTCGAGCGCCTTGTCGAAAAAGTGCTTCATGCTATTCGGGTTCGACCCGTAGGTTGTGGGTAGACCGAAATCAACGCAGTCGAACACCTGCGCGGCGCCATGGTCCTGGTAGAGCCCGATCTCGGTGATTGAAGATGTGCCGGTTGCCTTCAACACGACGACTGTGTCGTAGCGTTGCAGGAGCAGCGTTCTCAGGACGGCGATCCCCGCGGTGGTCTTGCCGACTTCGGCCGAGGTGCCGGCAATGATGTAGAGCGGCGCTTTGTGGTCGCCGGACCGCTGGCCGGCGCCTTGCACGGCGAAATCACTGAGGCTGATGACGCGGGAATCGTCGCCGGTAATCGCTCCCAGGTAACGCGCCTGAGCAACAAAGGTCTTGGACATCGGCGTGTCGGCCTCCAGGTCGCCGACCACGCCGCACTCCGCAATGACCCAATACGTGGTCCCGGGCTTGAGCCCGCCCTTCGGCGTGCCTCCGACGGCCCAACGCGTCGACTCGCGATATCCCGTCGTTCCCAGGAAAAGGTCGCCGGGCACCAACGTCATTGCGCGGCCGAATGTATCCTCTACCACGATCGGAGAGGATTCCGCTGCCAACTTGAAAGCGCAGACTTGCCCTTCTTTGGCGCGGGCCTTCACGTAACGTAGGGCGGGAAGTCGTGGAATCCGCCTTAGCGCCGACGTCCTCTTGACGTCGGCTGGCAACGTTCCGCCCCTCATCTATGGTGTCGCTACTTCTTGGAGCGCTTCTTCGAGCGCTTCTTGCCCGCCGACTTCTTCTTCATCTTTAACTTTTTCGCGACTTTCTTCGATCCCTTAGATCGGCGCTTTTTTCGTCCTACAACAGTGTTAGACATGTTTTCTCTCCCAACGCGAATGATTCACCAATACACGTCAGTTTAGACAATTCGCGTCAACGAGCAAGCGGCAGCGATTGAAGAGCATCGTTGAACACGCGTCGAAGTGATTTGCACTTATCGAGTCGTTGAAGAGCATTGCCTTGAAATCGCGTGCAATTTCATCGAAAATCAACATTGATCTTCATAGAGCTCGCCGGCCGTCCAGAATGGAGGTCGCATGAGATGTCCACATTGCGGAGCTGCCGTCGGCGGCGATAGGAAGTTCTGCGGCGACTGCGGAACAGCGCTGCCGTGGCCATGTAACGCGTGCGGCAGTGAGAATCCGGCGGACAAGCGATTTTGCGGCGACTGCGGCGCGGCGCGCGGCGCCGTAAGCGATGCGCCAGCCGTCCCGGCGGCGGCGTCAATGCCCGAACGCCGGCTCATGACCGTGATGTTCATCGATCTTGTCGGGTCGACGGCACTGGGCGAGCGGCTCGATCCGGAAGATCTCCGGAAGGTCATTACCGACTTCCATGACCTGACCAGCGGCCTGATCACGTCTTTCAACGGCTTTGTCGCCCGCTATATGGGTGACGGGGCGCTGGTTTATTTTGGCTATCCGCAAGCCCATGAAACCGATGCCGAGCGGGCGGTCCGGGCGGGCCTGGCCATCGTCGACGCCGTCTCGCGCCTCAATACGCTCGCCGGTCCGCCTGGTACGCTCAGTGTCCGCGTCGGTATCGACAGCGGCCTTGTGGTCGTCGGCGATCAGATCGGTTTCGGGTCGTCGCGCGAGGCTGCCGTTGTAGGAGATGTGCCCAACCTGGCGGCGCGATTGCAGACTGCGGCGGACCCGGGAGCGGTCGTCATTTCGGAGGCGACGCGGCTCCTGGTCGGCAACCTGTTCGAATACCGTGCGGTGGAATTGCACAACCTGAAAGGACGCCGCGACGTCGAGCGCGCACGGGTGGTGCTGCGAGAAAGCGCGATCGAAAGCCGCTACGAAGCCTTGCGCAGCGGACATCTGCCGCTGGTCGGCCGCATCGAAGAGCTGGATTTGCTCCTGCGCCGATGGGATCAGGCCAAGGCCGGTGAGGGACGCGTAATCCTGCTGTCAGGCGAAGCCGGCATCGGCAAGTCCCGTTTGATCGCCGCGCTCGAGCAGCGCGTTGGCACGCTCGCGGGTCCGCCGCTGCATTACATTTGCTCACCCCATCATCTCGATACGCCGCTGTATCCGGTCATCCGCCAAATCGAGCGCAGCGCCGGTTTCCAACGCGGGGAGCCGCCCCCCTCAAAATGGACCAAGCTTGCAAACTCATTTGCCGGCGCATCCCCGGAGGACCAAGCCGTTCTGGCGGATTTGCTGTCTGTCCCGTGTCCCGCTTCGGACGGCCTCAAAGACGTTCCGCCCCAGCGCCGCAAGGCAATGACGTTCGCGGCGATCATCCGCCACATCGACGACGTGGCGGCGCAGTTGCCGCTCCTGTGCCTCCTTGAGGATATGCATTGGGCAGACCCGACGACGGCCGAGCTGATCGATCTCCTGATCGAGTCGATCAAGCAGTTGCCGGTGCTTCTTGTCGTGACCGCGCGCCCCGAAATCCGTCCGGCATGGGCGGCGCGGCCGCATGTAACAGTCCAGCCTCTCAGCGGTCTCGACAACCGGCATGCCGCGGCGCTCATCAAGCAGGTGGCCGGCGGCCGCGACCTGCCGTCCGATGTCATCGATCGCATCATCGCCCATGCCGACTGCGTGCCGCTCTTCATCGAAGAGCTGACGAATACCGTACTTCAGAAGAAGAGAGCCGATCCCGGTAACAATACCGAACCATCATCTCCCCAGAGCTTGCTGTCCGCGGACATGGTCCCGCGATCGCTGCATTCCTCTCTCATGGCGCGGCTCGATCAACTGCCCACCGGCAAGGAGGTTGCGCAGATCGGCGCGGTGATCGGCCGGGAATTTTCCTTCGAGATGATGCAGGCGCTCACGCGGCTGCCGGCCCGGCGGCTGGAGCTTGCGCTTGCCGAACTTCTTCAAGCCGGCATCATTGTTTCGTACGGCACGTCGCCGTCCGCCACCTACACGTTCAAGCATGCGCTCGTGCAGGACGCCGCCTATGCCTCGTTACTACGAGAACGTCGCCGTGCGATCCACTTGCGTATCGCAGAAGAGCTCGAACAGGACCAGGCCGAGGAACCCGCCGAGCCGCATCTGATCGCATGGCATTTTGCCGAGGCCGGGGCAGCCGACAAATCCATTCACTACTATCGGCAGGCTGCGATCCGCGCGACCGGCCGCTCGGCCCTGGCAGAGATGGTCAGCCATCTTCGTAACGCTCTCGCGCAGATTGCGCAGCTTCCGGAATCTCCAGACCGATACCGCCAAGAGCTAAACCTTCAACTGAAACTTGGGAGCGCCTTGATCGATCACCGGGGTTCCGGAAGCGAAGAGG
Organism: Hyphomicrobiales bacterium; assembly: GCA_009377695.1. Taxonomy (GTDB): domain Bacteria; phylum Pseudomonadota; class Alphaproteobacteria; order Rhizobiales; family Xanthobacteraceae; genus VAZQ01. The sequence continues at coordinate 38,112 of WHTP01000001.1, forward strand.
TGCGGGCGACGTTCGAACGCGCACGCGAGCTTTGCCTGGCACTTGACGAAGTGAATCTGCTGCCGCGGGTTTATGACGGCCTCGTCTTGAACTATCACTTCACCCATTCAGAGCCGCAAAAGATCGTCCGGTATACCGGTGAGATCATTAATGTCTGCGAACGGACCAACGACGCGCAGGCATTGCTCATGGCGCGACGGGCGGGCGCCCTCGCCAACCTGCTGTTGGGCCGTTTCGAGGCGGCGCGCGAGGATATGCAGCGCATCGTCGACATGTACCAACTCGACCGCGATGGCCCGCATGCCGGGATGAGCACGCGCGATCCCAAGGTTTCGACCTGCACGCTGCTTGGAATTTGTCTCACGATTCTCGGTTTCCCCGATACCGGCGCGGCGGCAAGCCTTGCCGGCGTTGACCATGCGAAGACACTGAATCATCCTATCAGCCTCAATCTCGGGCTGCGGCGCGCCTGCGTCCAGGGTATGCTGCTCAGGGATTCAGGCAGGGTGCTGACGCTTTCGCAGGAGCTTGCTACGCTGCGTGAGGCCTACGAGACGTACAAGGGAAGCTGGGAGGGCACGCTCTTCCACGACTGGGCGCAAAACCACGAGCGGCCCGTGGCTGCCCACCTCGAAGGCATGCTCGCCCTGCTGCGTCGGCTCGACGGCACCAAGAACTGGGCCTTGTTGCCGTTCTACATGACCTGCGCGGCCGAACTGAAAGGACTCTCCGGCGACGCCGCCTCTGCCACTGCGTTGCTGCAACGGGCTTCCGAACTCTCCAGCGCCACCGGCAGTCAATGGTGCGATGCCGAGATCTTGCGACTCAAGGGTTGCTTCACGCCCGATCGAGATGAAGCATCCCGGTTGTTTCGCGCCAGCCTGAAGACGGCGCGGGAGCAGGGCGCCAGGCTTTGGGAGTTGCGTACGGCGGTCAATCTCGCCGAATTGCTGCGTGATCAGGGAGATTGCGCCGGCGCGCGGGATGTCCTGAAGCCGAGCTATGATTGGTTCATCGAGGGATGGAGCACGGAGGATCTGACCACTGCCCGAAGCTTGCTTAAGGAGCTCGAATAGCTCGCACACCAGCGACGGCTATTTCTTGTCTTCGTGCCGAACCGGATCCCTTCCACGGGAACCATCGTCCTCGTGCCGGACGAAGACGATTGCCAGGACATAGCCAACAGCGAGCACCGCGAATGCCAGCGCGCCGAGAAGCTCGTACATGGTCGCCTCATTTGATTGATCACCGGGTGCGCACACCTTGTTCGAGACGACGCCTGCGGTAAATCATCCGCATGGACCAGCGGCCGCGGGTTGGCGGCGCTGGCTGCGCCGCAACTTCGCGCATCCGGGTGGTTGGTGATGGGCAGGACGAAAGTATCGGGACGTTACCCCGCCGGTGCGCGGCGCGTCGGCTTGGCAGCCCGGCGCTGGAATTTTGTCTCGCGGCTGATGCGCCTGTCGGACTGCGCGACGGTGTCGGCAAGCGGATGGTCGCGCAGATAGGCTTCGAATTCTCCGGCCGGCAGCGGCTTCGAATAGAGGTAACCCTGCGCCTCTTCGCACCTCTGGTTGAGCAGGAACGCGGCCTGCGCCGTCGTCTCCACGCCCTCCGCGATCACCTCGAGGCCGAGATTGTGCGCCATGGCGATCAATGAGCGCACGATCGCGGCGTCGCTGGCGTCGTCGGTGATCTTGATGATGAAACTGCGGTCGATCTTGATCCGCGACAGCGGAAAGCGCGTCAGATAGCTGAGCGACGCGTAGCCGGTGCCGAAATCGTCGAATGCGAGCTTGATACCGCGATCGTGGATCTTCTGCAGCACCGCGGCGTCCCCGAAGTCGAGCGCGACGTTCTCGGTGATCTCCAGCTCAAGGACCTCGGCGGGCAGGCCAGTCGCTTGCAGCGCCTCGTTGAGATCGTGCAGCAGCGTATCGTCGCTCAACTGGCTTGGGAACAGGTTGATTGCGATCCGGTTGATATGCAGGCCTTCCGCGCGCCACTGTGCCGCCTTGGCGCATGCGCAGTTGATGATCCAGCGGCTCACTTCCGGCGCGATCGCGCTCGCAGCCAGCGTGTCGATGAACGTGGCCGGTGCGAGAATGCCGGCCACCGGATGCCGCCACCGCAGCAGCGCTTCGGCGCCGATCACGGCCCCATCTGCCAGACGGACCTGCGGCTGGAAATACAGCTCCAGCTCGTTCTCCGAATAGGCGCGGCGGAGTTCGAGGTCCAAGCTTCGACGCGCCTGCGCCTGCGCGCGCAGCACCGGCAGGAAGAATCGATAGGCACGCCGGCCGGCCGCTTTCGCCTGGTAGAGTGCGAGGTCGGCATTGGCGATCAGCTCGTCGACGCTCCTGCCGTCGTTGGGGGCAATCGCGATGCCGCCACTGCCGCCGACATGCAGGACGTGATCCCCGATCTTGAACGGCTCGGCGAGGCGCTTGAGCATCGTCTCGGCGACCTCGCCCACGACGAGCGGATTGCCGCATCCAGGCATGATCACAATGAACTCATCGCCGCCGAGACGGCAGACTTGGCCGTGGTTACCCACGACGTCTACCAGCCGCTGGCCGACCTCGATCAGGAGCTGGTCTCCGGTCGAATGGCCAAGCGTATCGTTGACGTCCTTGAAGCCGTCGAGATCGAACAGCGCAATAGCCGTCGGGCCGCCATTCCCGCTCAGCAGGCGCCCCAGCTCCTTTTGCAGGCTGAGACGGTTGGGAAGCCCGGTGAGCTGGTCATAATGCGCGACGCGCTTGAGTTGCTCCTCTGCGCGCACGCGATCGGTGACGTCTTCGTAGGCGCGCGCGACGCCGCGCACGGTGCCGTCGGCGTTGTACATGGCCGCTGCGGCGGCACGTACGTCGACCGTCTTGCCGTCCTTACGCCGCCGCTTGACATGTACGTCGCGCACGAGCTCGCCGTTCAACGCACGCTTGATCAATCCGACCTGTTCCGGGCCCGCTGGAGGCGGCATTTGACGCGCGTGTTGACCGATGACTTCCTCCGCGGTGTAGCCGAAGATGCGCTCGGCGGCGCGATTCCACAGGAAAATGCGCCGGTCCGGATCCGAGCAGACGATCGCCACAGGCGACGAGTCGATCACTGCCGACAACGTCTCCTTGGCCTGCTTCAGGTCGTCGGCGGCGCGGCCGGCGTCGTCCTCGCGTTGCTGGAGCGCGGTCGCCATCTGATTGAACGAGGCGGCCAGCAGACCGATCTCGCCTCTGGCCTGGACGCGCGTGCGATGACTCAAGTTGCCGGCGGCGAGAGCGGATGCATCCTGGCCGAGCTGCCGCAGCGGCCGGACGATCTTGCGCGATAGCATCCAGGCAATGCCGAACGCCAGCAAGAGCGCGACGAGGGTGAAGAGCAGTCCGACGCCCAGGCGCCACATCACCGAGGCCAATGCGACATCCGCCGGCAGGCCGACGGAAACCATCCATGGTGCGTGCTCAGCCCGCGCCGAGCCGGTGATGCGCTCGATACCATCGGACCAGCGGATCGCTTCACTGATGTTGCGGGCGGCGAAGTGGCGGGCGACGTTGGGAGAGTTGCTGAGATCGCGGCCGATCCAACTCGGACCATCCGAGCTGTGCGCGACGACGGTCTGGTGTTCGTCAACGACCTGGACCACGGTCCCTCGGGGGAGGTGCGTGGTGGTCAGAGCGTCCTGGAGACGTTCGAGCCGCGTGCCGGCCACAAGCACGGCGCGCAACCGGCCTTCGGCGTCGGCAACCGGACGCGCGAGAGCGACGATCCATTCATTGCTCGTGGGCGAACGAATAACTCTGCCGAGTGCAGTGTCGTGTCCGGCAAGGATGTGACGGAAGTAGTCGCGGTTGCTGACGGAGAAACGCCCGTTCACGCTCGACGACCCGATGTTATCGCCGTCAAGCGTGAACAGCAGGAGATGGGCGAATTGCGGGGGCAGCTCGGACCTAATCCGGCGGAGCATGCGATCGTTGGCATCGACATGCTGGGGATCCGACGACACCGCTACGCTCAGGCCGGATAGGAGGTTCTTGAGATCGCCGATGTGGTCGTCGACTTGGGCCGCGATCAGCCGCGCTTCAGCGGAAGCGCGCTGGAACGCGACCTTCTGATCGGTGCGCCATTGATTCCACAGTCCCATCCCGATCAGCGCAGTGAATGGAATGACGCTGGCGACGACCAGTCCGATAAGTCGAGATCGAATGCTGCGGAGCAGCATCATGAGCCCCTATCTGTCCTGCTCAGGGAAACTACACTGACGTGATTTCGAGCCGGTTCAAGCGGTTGGGTCTAGACCTGGATTCTCGTCGTAGGTTTAATCCGGAATTAAGAAATCGGGCGTGAGCCCGGCGTTTCTATGGGAGATAACGCGCGGCCAGTGCAGACCCGGCGGCCGCGATCACCGTAAGGAGAATGGATGTTGAATCGCGTCACAGAATCGCCGGTGCTCATCGTCGGCGGCGGTATCGGCGGCCTCGCGGCAGCACTCGCGCTCGCGCAGAAGGGCGTGCGTACGCAGGTGCTCGAACAGGCACCCGAGTTCAGCGAGGTCGGTGCCGGCATTCAGCTCGGTCCCAACGTGTTCCACATGTTCGACCTGCTGGGCCTGACCGAGGCGGTCAGTCACCTCGCGGTGTTCCCCGAAAACCTGATCATGCTTGACGCCATCACCGGCGACGAGGTGACGCGGGTCCCGCTCGACGGGCGCTTTCGCACCATGTTCACGCACCCCTATGCGCTGATCTACCGCCCCGACCTGTTGTCCGTCCTGCTGGAGGCCTGCCGCGGCAACGAGCTCATCAAATTGCACACGTCTCAAAAGGTCGTGGCGGTGGACGAGCGCGGCAGCGGCGTGACCGCACGCACGGATAAGGGCGCGCGCCATGACGGTGCTGCGCTGATCGGCGCCGACGGCTTGTGGTCCACCATCCGGCAGCTCATCATCGGCGATGGCAAGCCGCAGGTCGCCGGCCATATCACTTATCGTGCTGTTTTACCGACCAAGGAGGTGCCCGAGCATCTGCGCCGGTGGTCGATGACGTTCTGGGCCGGCGAGAAGGTGCATCTCGTCATCTATCCGCTGCGCGGCGGCGAGCTCTACAACCTTGTCGCAGTGTTCCATTCGAACCGCTATGAAGAGGGCTGGGACAGCTTCGGCGATCCGGCAGAACTGCATGAGCGGTTCGCCAAGACCTGCGAACCGGTGCGCACGCTGCTCGGCAAGATCGAGAGCTGGCGCATGTGGGTGCTGTGCGACCGCCCGCCGGTGAAAAATTGGAGCGAGGGCCGCATGACGCTGATCGGCGACGCCGCTCATCCGATGCTGCAATACCTCGGGCAGGGCGGCTGCATGGCGATCGAAGATGCTGTCTGCCTCGCAAACCGCGTCGAAAGCGCGCAAGGCGATCACGCGGCGGCCTTCCAGGCTTATCAGGCCGCGCGCTATCTGCGCACCGGCCGCGTGCAGATCATGGCGCGGGTCTACGGCGAGTTCTATCACGCGAGCGGCGTCGCGCGTGAACTGCGCAACATGATGCTGTCCGCGCGTACGGCGGAGCAATCGTTCGAGGCGATGGAGTGGCTCTACGGCGAGGATCGTGGGCCGACCGGATACGGCCGGGTGTTCAGTTTGAGTTGATCCTGTTCCCCTCAAGAATCGATCCAGACGATGATTTTGGGGCCGCTGCGACTTTGGCGGGGTTGATCATCCACGAGTAAGACGACGCCTACCCATGTGGCTAGTGGACGAAGCGCAGGTCGCGGGACATCTCTAGCGTACGCATTCCAGAGAGAGGTCCCAAGGAGATCCCATGAGCAGAAACATACAAGACGTTTCCACCGCGCTGGAAGGCGTGGTTGGGAATTTGGCGCCGAGCCTCGTGTCCGTCACCTCCCATCGCATGCAGGCCTCGGGCTTCGTTTGGCGCACCGGCCTTATCGTCACGTCGGACGAAGGGCTTGCCGACGAGGGCGACGTTCGTGTGACGCTGCCTGGCGGCGACAGCATTCCCGCGAAGCCCCTTGGGCGAGATCCGAGCACGGCCATCGCGTTGCTCAAGGTTGACCGGCCGAATTTGCAGCCCGTCGCCATGGCGGCAACGATACCTTCGCCCGGCGCTCTCGTTCTTGCCCTGGGCGCGGAGAGCGGCGCTCCGACCGCAGCTCTCGGCGTGATCGCTGTCAGCAGGGGATCTTGGCAGTCGATGCGCGGTGGCGAGATTGACGCCCGCGTCGAGATCGATGCCCGCTTGCGGCGGACGGCGGAAGGCGGTCTTGCGGTGAACGCTGCAGGGCAGGCGTTCGGCATGACGGTGTTTGGACCACGCCGGCGCGTATTGGTGATACCTTCGATCACGATTGGGCGCATCGCAGCAAAGCTGGAGACCCACGGGCATATTCCGCGCGGCTACCTGGGTCTCGGCCTGCAACCCGTGACGATCGAGGGTGGTGGCGCAGGCGTCATGGTGATGAGCGTGGATCCCAAGGGCCCCGGAGCGGCAGCTCAGATTCATCAAGGAGATGTTCTCGTGAGCTGGGATGGTAAGCCCATCAGCAAGCTGCAACCATTGCTGAGATCGTTGGGGCCCGACAGTATCGGCAAGCTCATCGAGATCGAGTTGCGAAGAGGTGGTCAATCGCACCAGGCAAGACTTCAAATCGGGGAAAGGCCAGCGGCTTGAGAGAACCGCGCGCGAGAGATCGGATACGGCTGGCGGTCGACGTGGCTGATCCCGCTCTCGCTGATCGGATCGCGTCTGTCTTGGCCGATGTTGAAGGGCTCGAGCTGGTCGGCAAGGATGATGAACCCGACGCACTTGTCGTCGCCGCGCCCGGAGCAGTGGCCGAGCCGGAAGCCAGCATTGCACTCACCGGCCGAGAATTGGAGGTGCTTGCCCTCCTGGCCGAGGGCGCATCGAACAAGCTGATCGCCCGCCGGCTCGGCATCTCCACACACACGGCCAAATATCACGTCGCTTCGTTGCTGGAGAAGCTTGACGCCGTGAGCCGCACGGACGCTGTCGCTCATGCCGCCAGGATCGGTGTCCTTCATTTTTGACGGGCACACCGTCAGCCGTCAGCGCACCCGCCCCAACGCCGCTTCGACAATGGCCACCGGCCGCGCAACCTCCTTAGGGTTAGTGCCGCCGTTGGGTTACACTTGCGCAAGCTGAAAGACGTTGCCCTCGGGATCCTTACCGTCACAGAGCGGTCCCGTCAGACCAGGATAGGATTTAATCTCGCCTAGCGGCACGCCCTTGGCGATCAACTCGGCCCGCAACGTCTTCAAGTCTCGATCGATACTGAGCACACTTGGCGTTGGTTTCGACCTGCCACGATGATGCGTCAGCGACGCGGTAGGGCTTGCCGACCCGATGCATTGCAATCTCGCACGCCCCAGCTTTGAGCACAGCCCATTCGTTCCTGATCTCCTCGATCACGGGCAGGCCGAACATCGTATGGTAGAAATCCGCCAACCGGTCGACATCCTGGACGTAGAGAATAATCCGGCTAAGCGAAACGGTCATGCCGCACCTGCCTCCACAATCCCCACCAGCCGCGCAAGCTTCTCCGGATCGTCGCGCAGCGCCGTCGACGAGCCATCATACACAATGCGGCCCTTGTCCATGATCACCGCGCGCTCGGCGAAGCCGAGCGCCACGCGAGTGTTCTGCTCGACCAGGACGATCGACAGCCCCGAGTCGCGCAGCTTCGTCAGTACGCCGGTCAACGTCTCGACCAGCACGGGCGCGAGGCCCTCGGTCGGCTCATCCATCAGCAGCATTGTGGGATTGGTGAGCAGCGCCCGCGCGATCGCCAGCATCTGCTGCTCGCCGCCGGAGAGCTGGTTGCCCATGTTGGTGAGCCGCTCTTGCAGGCGCGGGAACAACTCGAACACGCGCGCTTCGGTCCAGGGGCCGGAGCGCGCGCCGATCTCGAGGTTCTCGCGCACCGACAGCGATGGGAAGATCTCGCGCTCCTGCGGCACATAGCCGAGCCCCGCGAGCGCGCGTGCATAGATCGGCATGCGCGCGATGCTGCGTCCGCCGAGCAGCACATCGCCCTTGTGCATGCGGGTGTGGCCCATGGCGGTCGCGAGCAGGGTGGTCTTGCCGACGCCGTTGCGGCCAACGATGCTGATGTTCTCACCGCTCGCGAGCGTCAGGTTGATATCTTCGAGCACCACGGTCTCGCCGTAGCCCGCCGAGACGCCGCGGAATGCGAGCGCGTCAGCCATGGTGCGCCTTCCCGAGATAGACGTCGCGCACGCGCTGGTCGGCGCCGATCTCCTTCGGCGTGCCTTCCGCAAAGATCGCGCCGCCGACCAGCACCGTGATGCGCTCCGCGAAGCGGAAGACGAGGTCCATGTCGTGATCGATGATGAGCACGCCGATTTGCTTCGGCAGCGCCGCCACGGCGTCGAGGATGATATGGCTCTCGGTGCTCGGTACGCCGGCCGCCGGCTCGTCAAGCAGCAGCACTTGCGGCTCGAGTCCGAGCGCGATCGCCAGCTCGACCAGCCGCTGGCGTCCGTAGGGCAGCTCGGAGACGCGATGGCCGGCGTAATCCGAGAGCTTGAGCACGTCGAGGAGGCGCATTGCCTCCTCCACCACATCGTTGCGCATCCCCGCCGGCTTCATCATCTGCGCGCCGGCGCCGAGGCGTTCGGCGACGGCCATGTAGACGTTGTCCAACACGGAGAGCCCGCGGAACAGCCGATTGATCTGGAAGGTGCGCGCGATGCCGAGTTTTACGCGGGCGGACTGCTGCATGGTCGTGATGTCACGGCCCTCGAGCAGCACCTTGCCTTGCGTCGGCAGGAATACGCCGGTGAGGAGATTAATGAAGGTCGTCTTGCCGGCGCCGTTCGGTCCGATCAGCGCGTGGCGCGCGCCGCGCTCCAGCCGGAAATTGATGTCGCGGGCGGCGGCGAGCGCGCCAAAACTCTTGCTGAGCGCGCGGGTTTCAAGCAGCGGATCGGTCATGACGGTCCGCTCTTGGTTGCGCGCATGGTCGCGCCTTTAGCCATGAGACGGTTGCGCAGCATGTCCCACAGGCCGATGACGCCGTTGCGCGCAAACAGCGCGATCAGCACGAGCATCAGACCGAGGCCGAGCTGCCAAGCAGTAGGATAGACCTGCGCAAGGAAGTGCGAGAGCGCCATATAGACGACGGCACCGATGAAGGCGCCGTAGAGCCGTCCGTAGCCGCCGAGCACCAGGATGATCAGCACGGTCGCGGCGCGATCGAGGCTAAGCGTGCTGAGATTCACATAGGCATTGGCCTGCGCCCACAAGCCACCGGCAATGCCGGCGATCGCCGCCGAGATCGTGTAGCAGGTGACCAGCCGCCAGTTCACCGGCGCGCCGACCGCGTGCATGCGCAGCACATTCTCGCGAATGCCGGTGAGGCTGCGGCCGAACGGCGAATAGACGAGCGTGCGCACGAAGATGAAGCACAGGAACAGCACGCCCAGCACGTAGAGATACTGCACGCGCGGATAGAGCGGGTTGAACTCGAACAGGCCGAATAGCGGCGGGATTGGCAGGTTCGGCAACCCATCGAAGCCGCCGGTGTACTTCTCTCCCATGTTGGCGGCTTCTTCGAGCAGCGCCATAGTGCAAAGCGTGAGCATCAGCAGCGTCAGGCCAGTGGTGCGGAGAAGAATCAGACCCGAGGCGAAGCCGATCAATGCGGCGACGCTGGCGCCCATCAAAAGGCCCGAGATCGGCTCGTTCCAGATGCCATGATGCGCCAGCATCCCGACCGTGTAGGCGCCGGCGCCGAAGAAGGCGGCATGCCCGAGCGTGACAATGCCGGCATAGCCGAGCGCCAGATCGAGCGAGAGCGCGAACAGGATGGTGACCAGGAGATCGGTGCCGAACCCGAGGTGGTTCGGAAACGCGAAGTAGAACGCCAGCGCGAGGATCCATGGCAGCGGCTCCCAGACACGCAGACGATGGCGGTTGACCAACGCGAGCGCCGCCGGATGGCGGCCGAGATCGTAAGCCGGCGCGCTCATGTCGCCTTGCCTCCGAACAGGCCCTGTGGCCGCCACAGCAAGAGCAGGATGGTCATCGCAAAGATGAACAGCGTGCCGCCCTGCGGCAAGTATTTCTTCAGCGCAAAGTCAAAGATGCCGATGAGGATCGAGGCGAAGAACACGCCGGTGACACGTCCTAGGCCACCGACAGAAACCACGATCAGGAAGTACACCAGATAGATCAGCGGATATTGTGGATTGAGGCCGAGGAACTCGGCGCCGAGGCCGCCGCCGATCGCCGCCATGCCGCTGCCGAACGCAAAGGTGAACATGAACAAGCGGTCGATATTGATGCCGAGCGATTCCGCCATGCGCCGGTTATCGACTGCGGCGCGGATCTGCGCGCCCATACGCGTGCGCTCGAAGCCGAGCCAGAGGCCGATCACGATGGCCGTGCCAACGGCGATCAGGAAGACGCTGTAAGTGCGATAGTGCAAAATGCCGAGGTCGAGCTGGCCTTGCAACCATGACGGCAGCATGAGCTGCTGGTTCTCCGGGCCGATCGTGAGCGTCACCGTCGAGATCATCATGAAGACGAGCCCGATGGTGAACAGCACCTGGTCGAGCTCGGATGCGCGATAGAGTCTGGAGTAAAGCAGCCGCTCGAAGGCGATGCTGACGCCGGCGATGACGACGAAGCCGAGCGCCAGCGCCGGCAGGAAGCCGATCCCCCAGTTGCGCATCGCCAAGACGATCACATAGCCGCCGAGCATGGCGAAGCCGCCATGGGCGAGATTGACGAAGCCCATCAGACCCATGGTGACGGACAGCCCGACCGACACGATGAACAGCACCATGCCGGCGGCAAGACCGCCCAGCACCATGCTGGCGACGTCAATTCCGAAGATCACGCGCATTCCCCGCCGGACGACCGGCCCGCTTCATACGGCAGGCTCGGTCATTTCAAATCGTATTCCGGACCTCGCGTCCGATCCGCTACGGCCGGGAGTATAGCAGACGCCATCTCGTCTGCCCCGCGACTTTCACAGCATGCAGCGCACCAGTTCGACAGTCACGCGACGGTTACTTGCAAGGCGGAATCTTCAGTGCCTTGCAAGCATCCTTCACATTCTCGACGGTCGCGATCGTATTCTGATACAGGCGCTCGTTCTTCATCACGACTTCCGAGAGATACTCGTTCATGACGATGTCGCGGGTGTCGGGGTCGATCAGGATCGGGCCGCGCGGGCTCGCGAACTTCCAGCCGCGCAGCGATTTGAGCGCTTGCTCGGCGTCGAGTTTGCCCTTGGTCGCCTCGATCGCGTGGGCGATCGCGGCCATGCCGTCATAGCCGCCGACCGCCATGAAGTCCGGCGTCGATTCGGCGCCGTAGTCCTTCTTCCAGGATGCGATGAAGCGCTGGTTCTCGGCGTTCGTCAGGTCGGCGTGATAGTGGTGCATGGTGATGAGACCGATCGCGGCCTTGCCCATGGCCTGCAGCTTGTTGTCCTGCGTGACGTCGCCGGGGCCGATCAGCTTGATGCCGGCTTGCCGCATGCCGAGCGCGCCATAGGTGCGCACCACCGCCGACGAATGGTCGCCGGCCGGCACGAACACGAAGAACACGTCCGGCTTCTTGTCCTTAGCGCGCTGGAAGAACGGCGTGTAGTCGGGTACCGCGGCGGGGCCGCCCATCGGGATCTCGTCGATCACCTTGCCGCCCGAGGCTTCGAAGGCGCGCTTGAACGACGCGAGCATGTCCTTGCCGGGCGGGAAGTCGGCGTAGCCGACCACCGCGGTCTTGGCTTTGAGATTCTTCGCGGCAGTCTCGCCCATGGCGTAGCCCGCGTGCCACATGCTGAACGAGGTGCGCACGTAGTAGTTCGACATCTGCGTGATGTGCGCCGTGCCGGCATTCATGATCACTGCGAGCTTCTTGCCGGCGTTGACGACCGGCGCCGACGCGATTGCATTCGGCGAGTACACCCAGCCCGCCAGCACGTCGACCTTGTCCTGGGTCAACAGCTCCTGGATCACGTTGCGGGCATTGCCGCCGCCGGGATCCTTCACATCGCGTTTGAAGAACGTGACCTTGTAGCCCTTTACGGGATTGAGCTTGAGATACTGCTCCATCCCGCGGTCGATTTGTTGCGCGAGTTCGGCGCCGACGCCGGTATAGGGCAGGATGACGCCGACCCTGACCTCTTGCTGTGCCTGCGCCAAGCTCGCTGCCGACGCGAACGCGCCGGCAAGAACCAATGTGCGGACCATTTAGGAACCCTCCAGGTGATGCTGACGCGGGACGTTTGCCGCGCGCACGATGTTGCGAAGTTGCCGGCGGCTCAGGCTTCTTTTGGCTGCGCGATGCCGCGTTTGGCCACTTTTTCGACGGCAATCAAAGGCCAGCCGGCTACCGCCGTCAAGGCGTCACGGTGCGGCGCGATGGCCTACCAATGTCTAGGAAGCGCGCACTTGCGGGATCGGAGGAACGGTGCTGCCCGGCGCCCTTGCGCTGTGCGATTGTTCGGTGCGGCGGACGCGATCGAAGAAGTCGCCGACCTTCGACTCAAGCACGACGGCGCGCGCCGAGAGCTGCTCGGTCCAGCTCTGGATCTCGCCGGCCGCGTCGGCGCCGCGTCGTGCGACCTGCTCGACCGCCTTGATCTCGTCGGCTGTGTGCACCGTGTTGTGGGCGGTGATCTGCATGCTCGACGCGATCTGGCGCGCGGAAGCCGACTGCTGCTCGACCGCGGAGGCGATCGAGGTCGCGACCGCCGCCAGGTTCTGGATGATGCCGGCGATCGACGTGATCTCGTCGACGGCGCGCCGGGTGGCGTCCTGGATTTCGGTCACCTGGCTCGAAATCTCGCCTGTCGCCTTCGACGTCTGGTTCGCAAGCTGCTTGACCTCGGAGGCGACGACCGCGAAGCCCTTGCCGGCCTCGCCGGCGCGTGCCGCCTCGATGGTCGCGTTGAGCGCGAGAAGATTGGTCTGCGACGCGATCTTCGAAATCAACTCGACCACCGAGCCGATATGTTTCGCCGCCTCGTCGAGCGAGCGGATTGCCTGGCTCGTCCGCTCGGCCTCGCTCACTGTAGTCTGCGTCATCGCCAGGCCGCGGTCGGCCTGCCCACCGATCTCGGCGATCGATTGCGACAACTCTTCGGACGCCGGCACTGCGATCCCGACGCACTCACGCGTCGCGCCCAAAGCGGTCGAGGCCGATGCCATGCGGCCGAGCGTTTCGGCCGCCGCCTGCTGCAAGCCTGCCGAGGTCGTCGCGAGCGAGCCCGCGGCCTCCTTGATGGCGCCGATCACGGCGCCGATGGTGTCGCCAAATTCGGCGATCGCCTGCTCGATCTGCTTGCGCCGGCTCGCGCGCGAATTCGCGACGATCTGCAGATGCAGGGTGCTGGTCAGTGCAGCGTCGCACATGATCGCCTGGCCGATAAGCTTGGCATGGGTGGCGAGCGAGGTCGGCGAGAACCAGTAGTGCCGCGCAATCACGTCGGTCATCCGGCGCATCACCACGCAGCCGGAATTGAGCCGCACCCGCGATTCCACCCCGATGGCGGCATGTTCGCGCGCGTTATATTGACAGGACTCCGCATAGGCATCGTCGAACCAGCCGGAGAGCAGGTGGCGGTAATGCGACAGTTCGAGCTCGCGGATGCGGGCGTGGTGCTTGGCGAAGGTCGCCGCAATCTGCGGAATTTTCGACGCGCTTGCGATGAAGGCGTCGATCGCCGCGGGCAGGTGCGGCTCGAGGATCGGCCACAGTTGCTGAAGGCGCGCCTGCGCCTCCGCATCGAGGCCATAAGCCTCCAAACGGGGGATGATCTCGGCGTGCACTTCGTGCTGGGGCATCGGTCCCGCCTGTCGTCGACGCGCAATTCGACGCGGGCCGAACGCGCCCGGCCCATAGTTGATGACGGCATGGTTAATGAAGGATTAAGGGGCTGGCCAATGGAGGTTTTATCGTGCGGCTTGCTTCCGTCCCCCTCTCCTGGAGGGACGACGGCGTACGCCGCACGGTTGAGCGGCTAGTGGTCCGATTCTAACATTCGCATCCCTTCTCAGCGGGCGACTTTGCGAATGTTAGAATCAAAGGGACTGCGGACGGACTAGCTATTCGCGCTTTGCTCGCGCAGCACCGGGTGGCCGATACCGAGCGGCTTGGCGTCGACCAGCACGAACGCCGCTCGCGCCACTTCAGTGCCGCGATTGACCCACGAATGATTGGTACCGCGCTGCACCAGGACGTCGCCGGCTTTGAGCTTCACCGTCGAGTTATCCATGTCCATGTTGAGTTCGCCCTGCATCACGATGACATAGTCGATGGTCTCGGTGCGGTGCATGCGGCCGGGATTGCCGGGCGGAAAGGTGATGACGCAGAAGCGTGTGCCGTTCGGCGGCGGCGGCGTGCCGAGGATGCGCGCACCGAGATCCTCGACGTTCTCGCCGATCGGCATCTCGGCGGGCGCGCCTTCGGTGATCCAGATCAGGGTCGACTGTGCGCCCGACGCGCCGCCTTTGTGGTTGGTCGCGGGACCGTCCATGATCGTCTTGGCGACATTGTTGTCATCATGACCGGTCACGACTCTACGGATCGGCGAAAATGGTTCTGTGTTCATCCCTTGAAGCCTGTTGTTTGACCAAGTTGGGCGGTGGGAGAGCATCGGTGCCATAGCGCGGCCGCCGTGTCACCGTGTGATCACGTCACCCTGTGGCGATATTCCCCGTTGTGGCCGGATGGCCGTTTGCGGCAGTCTTGGCTGGATAACGAGTGGAGGAAACAATGCTCAAGCGTACGTTCGTCGCCATGGTCGCCGTCTTGGCGATGATGACCGGCATCTTCGCATCGGCCGCGCAGGCGCAGGACAAGCTTAAGGTTGCGATCTCGCAGCGCGGCTTCTGGGACAGTTCATTCCTGGAGTTCGCTCAGAGGGAGGGCATGCTCAAGAAAGCGGGTCTCGACGTCGAATTCTTCTATACCGAAGGGGGCGGGCAGACGTTGCAGGTCATCACCTCAGGCAGCGTTGACGTCGCGATGTCGAACGGGCTTCTCGGCACCATCGGCGCGTATTCCAAGAAGGCGCCAATCCGCGTGATCTCCGCGCAAATGACAGGGGCGAACGAAATCTACTGGTATGTGCGCGCCGAGAGCAAGATTCGCAGCCTCAAGGATGCCACCGAGAAGAACACCATCGCGTTCTCCTCGCCGGGGTCGTCGTCAAACCTGATCCTGCTTGAGCTGCTCAACCAGGCCGGCTCGAAGGCGCGGCCGACCGCGACGGGTGGCCTGCCCGGCACACTCACCAGCGTGATGACCGGCCAAATCGACATCGGTTGGGCAGCACCGCCATTCGCGCTGCGCGAATTGCAGGACAAGAAGATCATCATCGTCGCGCGCGCGCGCGCCGCGACCGAGCTGCGCAACCAGACGATCCGCGTCAACCTCGCCAACCTCAACTCGCTCAAGACCAAACGCGACGCGATCACCCGTCTGATGCGGGTCTATCACGAAGCGATCGAGTGGTCGTACTCAAATCCGCGGGCGATCGAATATTTCGCCGAGTTCGCCAAGGTCCCGACCGGCATTGCAGCCCAGGCAGTGAAGGAGTTCTTCCCGAAGGAAGCATTGCAGATCGGCGAGATCCGCGATCTCGATCGCACTTTGCGCGATGCGGCGCAGTACAAGTTCACGGCCAAGCAGCTCACGCCGCAGGACGTCGCCGGACTGTTCGACATCCTCTACAAGCCGCCGGCGAAATAACGCATCGGCTCTCGTCTTCCGCTCGTCCCCGCGCAAGCGGGACCCAGAAGCGAAGTGAGAAAAATACCGGATTCCCGCCTTTGCGGGAATGAGCGGAGGCTTTTGCCGAATCGCGGTAAGAACTGCCCGGCGAATCGAAAGGACCTTCACATATGCCCACCGCCGTCGACGACATCTGCTACGAGCTTGCGCTCGCCAACCGCATCATCGCCCACGAGGGTGTGCTCGACGGGTTCGGCCATGTCAGCGCGCGCCATCCGTTGAAGCCCGATCACTATCTGCTGTCGCGCTCGCGCAGCCCGGAGCTGGTCGAGCCCGGCGACATCCTCGAGCTCGACATCGATTCCAACGTGGTCACGCCCGGCAACATCCTGCCGTATGGCGAATGCGTGATCCACGGCGAGATCTTCCGCGCCCGGCCGGACGTGCTGGCGGTCGTGCATCATCATTCGCCGGCGGTCCTGCCGTTCTGCCTCACGGACTTGAAGCTCGTGCCGATCAACGGCCTAGGCTCGGTCATCGGCGCCGAAGTGCCGTCCTGGGACAGTGCCGATGAATTCGGCGACACACCCATGGTGCTGACCACGAACGAGCAGGGCGCATCGCTCGCCCGCGCGCTCGGGCCGCATGCGATGGTGCTGATGCGCCGCCACGGCGCGACCGTGGTGGGCGCCTCGCTCAAGGAGGTCGTGTTCCGCTCGATCATGTCCCATCGCAATGCAGAGCTGCTGTTGCGCGCGCATATGGTGGGCAAGGTGACGCCGCTCAGTGCCGGCGAGGCGAAGCTTGCGCATGATTATTCGCTGCAGGCGCGTCCGCTCGGCCGGGCCTGGGAATATTGGGCGACGCGATTGACCAAAGCGGGCGAGCTGCCGCCGCGCAGCAAGACGCTGGTGGGTGGGAAGGGGAGCCGCACGTCAGCGAGCAAGCCGAAGGCAAAGAAGAAAGCCAAGCGCCGTCGTTAATGCGCCGCTCTCCCCTTGCGTTAGGGCGCGTGTTTTGTGCGCGTCAAATTTGGCCCGGCTGCCGCTTGTCAAACAAGCCCAAGTGCTTTTGGCTGGCTTCCGGCATGTCCGGAACGCTGATCGTGCGGCCCATGAACGTGGCCCATGGCTTCTCTGAGACGGGCTGTGCGCTGACAAATTTCCAGAATTGCCGCTCAGTCATGACAATTTCTGTGACGCCGTGATCCAGTATCCAGTTTTGCAACACCGACAAGCGGATCTGATCGCGTTCGGCGAACATCGCGTCGGGAATGGACTTTTTCATAAGCTCAGACCTGAATTGGCCCGCCACGCCCGCGCCTCACGAGAAGAAGAGTCGAATCGGCAGAACGAGGCCTAACCGGCGACCGGCAGCTCAACGAGCGTGTTGCGGCATTCGACACTGTCGTAAATGCTGACCTGAACGACCGGGTGGCCGGTCTTGATCGCAAGTCCAACCACTTCGGCAGATTCAGCGGTCTCGTAGGAACCCTTCGTTTGACGATCGACTTGGAGTAGGTACCGGCCGATCTCGGTTCGCTTGCGCTGAGAAGCGGGCTGGTCGATCACCGGGGCGGGCTCGGCTGCCTCGCGCAGTTTCATGACTCGCGTAGCCATTTGGGGGTGCTTCTTTCTGGGGGTTAGTCTTTGAATATAGGTGCTGCGGCCTTAAGAAGCTATGAGCGCGAAAGAATATTCTTCAATCAAAGCGGGCACGTTGAACAGGCCGAATATAGCCTACTTCCGTCTCTGATCTCGCGCGGCTTCCGATTTGAGAGCGGACTGGGTTGCTACTTGGGTTGCTATTGCCGCGGGATATTGGCGGCCTTCACCAGCGCAAGCGCCGTGCCTACGTCCTCGCGGAAGTATTTCGCGAACGCATCGACGGTCATCGGCAAGGGCTCGACGCCGAGCTTGGCAAGCCGCGCCTGCACGTCGGGCGCCTTGATCGCCTTCGCGGGCAGGAAGTCCGCTGTAGAACGGACAGATCGCGACGAGCTTTCCGTGATTGATCAGCGGCACCGAATGCGCCCAGCTTGGCGTGCGTGGTTGCCGCCGCCGGTGCGAGCCCTCATCGCTTCCTCCCTGATTTCGACAGCAGTTTGCTTTTTTTAAAGCATACTGAATCGCAAGATCAGGCCAAAGTGGTTCGGTGCCACTTTGAGCGAGAAGGCCGCGCATGTCGGACACTAGCGGCTCGGACACTAGCGGCAGATCACTCCTCCGGCACGAACGGATATTTCCGGCGGGCCGCTTGCCGCGCTTGCAGCGCTTCGTTGAAGGCGTCATTTATCCGCGCGATGAATTGGGCGATCTTGATGATCAGTGCCATGGTGATTCACTCCAAGTACCTGTGATCCCCAGGCGCCTCCGATTCGTTTCTTGTTGTTGGCCGGTTGAGTATTGGCTGATCGTGTCGGCGTTATGACCCCGCCACGCTCATTTTGTGCGTGCAGGAGGCGAATTGGTTCAACATAAAATGCGACATCTTCTAAAATGCCATATTCGGAAGTCGCGCCGAGAATAATGCGGCGGGCATGGCGGAATCGTCCGCATCGGTGACAAGAACAAGGCTGATAACATTGTTGTCAACGCGCGCGGCGACGCCTTCCACCTTGTGGCACTCGTCGATCGGCTCAAGCGATAGAGCCTCGTTATTGCAGGCCACAATGCCTATGGCGGCACCAAGGCAGGCGCCGTCGTTGTAGGTGTCCTCGGTGTCTTCGGCGACCGCGGTGAACACCATGCGGCCGTCCGGTAGGCTTGCGCCATCGGTGAAGCTCAAGGGAACGCCATCGATGTGACCGAGATCGATCGGATCGATCGCTATCGGCGCGATCGCTCCGACCGAATCGTCGTTCGCAAGCGCGTAGAGGAATGCGGTTAATGAATAGTGAACGATCGCGTTCTGCGGATGACTTTTGTTCGCGCGCTGCAGCAGGCGCAGCTTGTCGCCGATCACTACGGCGCTTTCGATGTTCAGTGCCGGAATGTGTTGAGCGAGGTGGTCGAACATGCGCGAGATATCGACGACGCGAGGCGCGCCGGCGGTCGCGCCGTCTTCGTCTAGTTGAAGCAGCGCACCGCGGCGGCGATTGCGCTCCGAGCCGGACCCGAGCGCCAGCAGCGCACCGTTCCTGTAAGTTCCGAACGAAGGAAGCCGCACGATCGCTTCGAGATCCGGCTTCTGCTTCTTGCGTGCGGCTTTCGTCGCCGGGAGCGCGCCATCGAACAGCCGGATCAGGCGGCCAGGCGTGCTATCCGTCGCGCTGAAGACGCCGAGATGCAGCTCGTCGTCGGCCACGACATAGATGAACGAGCCCGTGCAGGCGAGGCCGCTCGCGGCACTGAGGTGGCGCGGCGTTGTTGCGTCGCCGGTGTCGGCCAGATCGAGCTCGCGGATTTTGGTGAGTCGTATCATTGGGGGCGTCGAAGGCAACTTGCCAAGCTTGCGCCGGTTGCTGCGACCCCGGATAGTATCGCAGAATGAAAAGTGAGGGAGGGCGTCGCATGACGATCCGCGGGACGGCGGCTATGCTGCTGGGCTTCCTCGCGCTTGGCGCATCCGCGCAGGCGCAGGAATCCGTCGCCGAATTCTACAAGGGTAAGCAAATCAGGATCATTGTCGGCTCGGCGGCGGGCGGCGGCTTCGATCTCTACGCCCGCTATGTCGCCCGCCACCTCGGCAAGCACGTCCCGGGCAATCCAGGTTTCATCGTTCAGAACATGCCAGGCGCCGGCGGCCTTGTCGCGTCTAATCACATGTATACCCGCGCCCCGAAGGATGGGCTCACCATCGCCATCCTGCAGGGGCCTCTCACCTATGCACAGATCGGCAAGTCGCCTAACGTGCAGTTCGATATGCGCGCCTTCGGCTGGCTCGGCAGCGCCAACATCACATCGAACACCTGCGTGTTTTCCAAGCGTGCAGGCGTTGCGACGGCCAATGACCTGCTGACCAAGAGTGTCGTCATCGGCGGGACCGGCGGTTCGACCGACTTCGTGCCGAACCTGTTGAACGCGCTGATCAGGACGAAGTTCAACATCGTGAAGGGCTACAAGTCGACCAGCAGCGTCCTACCCGCCATTGAACGCGGCGAGGTGGACGGGCTGTGCGGCTGGGGCTGGGACAGCGCGCGCGTGAACGGGCGCGACTATTTCGCGCGCGGCGTGATTTCGGTCGGCCTCGAGTGCGCGAATGAACGCAATCCCGAGCTGGCGGCCCGCGGTGTGCCGTTCCTGATGGACCTGACCAAGGACGAGGAGACCAAGAAGGTTCTGAGCTTCCTGTTCAGCTATCTCGTCTTCATTCGGCCGTTCGTGGCGCCGCCGGGAATTCCCACCGACCGGCTGAAAGCGTTGCAAGATGCCTTCGCCGCGACATTGAAAGATCCCGAGCTGCTCGCGGAAGCCAAACGTGGCGGCGTCGAGATCCGTTACGCGTCGCCGGCGCGCGTGATGGGCGCGCTCAACGACATCTTCGACGCGCCGGAGGCAATCCAGATTCGCGCACTCGAAGAGCTGCGCAAGGCCGGCTGGGAAGGGCTGCGGCGTTAGGCTATCGTTGCAAGAAGCGCATCGAATGGCGCGGCGCGTGCGATTTTGCGCGCGCTCAAAGACGGGACGCGTCGCCAAGGCGGTGGCGGTGGCCGCATCGAGTCGCAATGACATTGATATTCGAGACATGGGCGGCCATGTGACTCCGTGACGATGCAGCGAACTCGGCGAGGAACCGACTGGCTTCGCCGCACCGTCACGCTCCATTGATCGCAGGGTTCTAGACATGACGATCAAGTTGTTGGCGATTGCTCTTGCGATGCTCGCCGTGCCCCACGGAGCGGTGGCGCAGGAGGCGTCATGCGCCCGCGAGCGTGCGGCGATGATTGAGGCGATCCGCGCCCATGCGCAGCAGGACAAGACGGCACTGCCGCAGGGGATATCGGAAGACGTGCTCAAGGTGATGGCAGCGATCGAGCGCCACCGCTTCATCCCGGATGGCAACTGCGCCGTCGGCTATGCCGACCGGCCAGTGTCGATCGGTCACCGGTCGACCATCTCGCAGCCGTTCATCGTCGCGCTGATGACGCATCTGGCCGAGGTCGCTCCCGACCACACCGTGCTCGAGATCGGCACTGGCTCAGGCTACCAGGCCGCGATCCTTGGGCGGCTCGCGAAACAGGTCTGCACCGTGGAACTGGTGGCGCCGCTCGCGGTCGGAGCCATGAAGGTGCTGGGCGATCTCGGGTACGACAATGCGCGCGTGCGGGTTGGCGACGGCTATCAGGGCTGGCCCGAGTGCGGCCCGTTTGACTCGATCATCGTGACGGCGGCGATTGGGCACGTGCCGTCGCCACTGATCGACCAGCTCAAGGTGGGCGGACGGCTGGTGATGCCGCTCGGCCCGCCGGGCAACGTGCAATACCTCACCGTGATCGAGAAGACCGGCCCCGGCGAGACCAAGGGCCGCATCGTCATGCTGGTGCGCTTCGTGCCGTTCGTGCGCCCGAAGAATTGACTAGCTCGTGTCCCGATTCCGAAGTTCGTTCCATTTCGCGGCGACCTTATGCGCGCAGCCCACGCTGGACTTACCGCTTTGCGCCCGCGATCGCCTGCAGCGCCTTCTCGACGATGTGCTTCGGCGTGCCGTAAATTCTGTTGACCCGGGCCTGGACCTCCGCGCCTGACGAGGGCGCCAGCTCGTGGTTCGCCTTCACGAAATCCGCCTTCACCGCCTGGTCCTTCACCATCGCATCGAAGCCGTTGCGCAGCGCTTCCAGCCGTTCGACGGGCACGTCAGGAGGCAGGACATAGGAGCGCGACATTACCAGGTGACCAAATAGGAACTCGATCGCCTGCCGGTCGTCGTCGCTCTGCGCGATCTCCTGCGCCAGCGGCAGGTTCGGCAGGTTCGCATGCTTCGTCGGCCACTGCATCAGCGTGCTGATGGTCTTTTCCTTGACCCATTCCGGATGTTGCGACATGACCGACGACCATGACCAGCCGCAACGGCCGACCACTTCCGCCCGCTGCATGGCGAGCAGGATGCGCGGGCCGTCCTGGTAGCCGGGAATAACCTTGAACTTGGTCCCGAGCAGACTGTTGAAGGTAAGGGGCGCGAGCTCGGAATCCGCACCGGCGGAGGCGCCGACGATCAGCTCCTTCTGCATTGCCTCTTTGATCGTCTTCAGGCCTGACGTGTGCCAGGCCACGCAGACATGGACCTCGCTGTTGAGATTGCCGATCCAACGCAATGTGGTGGAATCATAGTCGGCACCGGTGAGGCCGAGCAGCGGCGCCTTGACCATGCCGCCCTGGACGGCGCCGATGGTCAGGCCGTCGCGCGGCGCGACCTTCGCGATGTAGCCGGCCGCGCGCAGCCCGCCGGCGCCCGGCATGTTCTGTACGACAAATGTCGGATTGCCCGGAACGAACCGCCCCAGGTGGCGGGCGAGCAGCCGCGCAAAGGTGTCGAAGCCGCCAGATGGCCCGGACGCAACCACGATCTTGACGGTCTGTCCGCGGAAGAAGTTTTCGACGGAGGATTGCGCCATAGCGGATGGCGCGGTGAGTATCATCGTGGTTAGTGCAGACAGCCAAAGTGTTCGTTCGAGGCGTTTCCTGGTCCCTGTCATTTTCTTGTTCTCCGTCTCGGTTTGCACGTTCGTTTATTTCACCGTGAATTCCTTGATCATGTCAGGTTTCGGATCGAACCCAAGCCCCGGCGTGTCCGGCAGCGTGATCCAATCTCTGTCGAGCGGCGGCATGCCAGTGAAGATCGCTTCGCAGGTCTTCACAGCCGCCGTCTGGTACTCCACCGTCGTGCCGGCGGCGCAGCCGCCCTGCACATGCATGTTATGCCAGAAGTAGCCGCCGCCGTTGATCGGCACGTTAAACGCCGAGGCGAGGCCGGCAATGCGTATGCAATTGGTGATCCCGCCGGTGACGGAGACATTCGGCTGCAGCACGTCGATCGCGTTGTGCAGCAGCATGTCGCGATAGCGGAAGGCGAGCCCTTCGCTCTGGCCGGCGTGCAGCGGCATGGTGGTGCGGCGGCGCATGTCGGCCATCAGCAGCGCGTCGTTCTGCACCAGCGGCTCCTCGAAGAAGCTCACGTGATAGGGCGCGATCAGCCGCACCAGCTCCATCGCGTGCGTGAGGTCGAGCCGGCACTGCGCGTCGATGCCAATCTCGATCTCGTCGCCGAGCGCCTCGCGCAGCGCCTTGATGCGGCGCGCGTCGTTGCGAACGATCTCGATCATCGGCTTCTGGCCGCGCAGGTTGTCGAGGCCGGGACGGCCGACCTGCGTCTTCACGCATTTGAATCCCATCGCTACCAGTCGCCGCGCCGCCTCGCACAACTGGTCGATATCGGCGCCCGGCACGCCGATGGTGGCGTAGGCCTGCACCTTGTCGCGTGCGGCGCCGAGGAGCTTCCAGACCGGCGTGTTGAGCGCCTTGCCCTTGATGTCCCAGATCGCGGTGTCGATCGCCGAGATCGCCCAGCTCGCATATTGCACCTGCGCGCCGCCCGAGAGCGTCCAGTAGAGCACGTGCCAGATGCGCTCGTTGGCGAGCGGGTCGAGCCCATGAAGCTTCGGCCCGACATTGTTGATCTGCACCGCCACCGCCGCAGAGTCCGAATGCTGCGTGATGCCGTGACCTTTGAGACCGGTGTCGGTCTCGACCTCGACGAAGCACGCCGAGGCCGCGTTCTGCCGGTTCACGCCGAGCCACGAGAAGTCGCTCAGCACGCGCAGCGGTACGGCATGAACGCGGGCGATCTTGTGTTGGATGGACTGTTGCGACACGTCGTTTCTTCTCCCCCGAGACGTCTTTGTATGCGGATCAGCGTAGCGTAATCCGCCACTCATTGGAGCAAGAATCTCGATCGTGCCGCGTACTCCGTCGACCTCTCCCCGCAAGCGGGGAGAGGGAGCACACCGAGTTCGCCCGCCCGGTCAGTACAACTCTCACAGCTCCCAGATCTTCTGCTCGGTCTTGTGCAGGTGCTCGACCGTGCCGTCCCCCTTGATCAGGAAGTTGTCGCAGATGAAAGCGAAGTTGGTCGGTTTAAAGAAGCCGGGATGCACCGCCATGTTCATGTTGGCGGCGAGCGGCATGGTCTCGTCGGAGCGCAGGAGCGGGCGCTCGACCAGGTCGTAGCCCTGGCTGTGGCCGAACAGGCGCATCTCCGGCGGCGCGCCGCGGCTCTTCATATACTCGTTGTGGCTTGCATAGATCTCGGCCGGCATCGCGCCGATCTTGAGGTTCTTCACCGTGTGCTGCTGCGCGTCGACCACGACCGCGAAGGCGTCGTGCAATTCCTGGCTGGCCTTGCCGAGCACGAACGTGCGCGCGAGCTCCGCGTACTGGCCGCCGGGCCCGTTGTTCTCGATCAGGAGCGTCATGTAGTCGCCTTTCTGCATGACACGGCCCTGGTAGTGACGCCCGCGCAGCACGGCAGGCTCCCCGAGCGGCGCCGACGAGCAGCGGAACAGGCCCTGCTCGCTGCCGAGTAATTCTCCCTCGTATTGTGCGAGCGCGGTCAATTCACTGTCGCGCATGCCGGGCTTGATCTTGGGCAGGATCGCTGCCCACTGCGCGTCCTGCATCGCGGCGGCGCGGCGGATCTGCGCGATCTCTTCGTCGCTCTTGATCGCCTTGATGCGGTCGACCCAGTCGGTGGCGTCGACGAACGTCACGTTGCCGGCTTGCTCCTCGGTGACGCGCACGAGGTCGTATTGCAGGCGCCCTTTGCCGACCCAGCCCACGGTCTTGCAGCCGCGCCGCTTGATCTCCTGCGCCACCAGCGCGCCGTCGTATTCATGGGTGTAGCCGACCGAGAAGAACGACGGGCTGAACACCCATTCGCCGATGCCGGGGTTGAGTGGGTCCTTGCCGCCGAGCGTGTCGCGGCGGCCCATACTGCCCATCTCGATCACGGTCATGAGGTCGTCGCGGTAGAAGATGACGTTGCGCGGATAGTCGTTGTGCGCCGGCACGTCGGTGAACCATTTGACGTAGCCGCCAAGCCAGTCGCTCGAATTCTGCGTGACCAGCGCGTCGATGTTGCGCGTCTCCATCTCCTTGCGCACGGCGGCCCAGCGGCGCTCAAGCTCTTTCATGGAGGTGGGGAATTCGACGCGCTCGATGGGTGACATGATTTCCTCTCTCTTCTCACTTGTAGCCCGGATGAGCGGAGCGAAATCCGGGACCGTCCATGCCAATTGTTAGGGTGCCCCGCATGTCGCTTCGCTCATGCGGGCTACCGGCTATCGTTTCACGATGAAGCGCATCTTCTCCTGATGACCTTCGCTAAATGCGCGCAAATTCTCGACCAGGAGCGGCATCACCTGATCGCCATAGGTGTCGGCCATGCCGCCAACATGCGACGTGATGAACACATTGCGCATGTCCCACAGCGGCGAGTCCTTCGGCAACGGCTCGGTCTTGAACACGTCGAGCCCGGCCCCGGCAATTTTTCCCGCCTGCAGCGCGGCGATCAAGGCGTCCTCGTCGACCACGCCGCCGCGCGCGATGTTGATCAGCACGCCCGTCGGCTTCATCGCATTGAACACCGACGCGCCGATCAGGTTGGTCGTCTCTTGGGTGTGCGGTACAAGCACGATCAGGAAGTCCGCCTGCGCCGCCGCCTCGTTCATGCGCGCACGCGGCAGGACCGCGTCAAAATACGGTGCCTCACCGCGGCCGTCGCTCACGCCGACAACCCGCATGCCGAAAACCTTGCAGCGGTGGGCGAGATCTTCGGCGATCGAGCCGACGCCGATGATCACTGCGGTGCGATCGACCAGCAGACGTTGCTCGACCCGGTTCCAGCGGTGCGCTGCCTGCGTCTCGAACAAGTCGCGGAAGTCGCGCATGAAATGCAGCATGAAGATGAAGGCAAGCTCCGACATCTGCAGGCCGTGGAAGCCGCGTGCCGCCGCCAGCACGACCTGCTTGCCCAGGTTCGGCAGCGCCTGGATGTGGTCGGTGCCAGTGGTCAGCGCCTGGATCAGGCGAAGCTTCGGCATCTTGGCGACGAGCTCGGGAAAGATCTCGTCGGTGCGGATGATGAGGATGTCGGCGTTCGCGCATTTCGCCAGCGCTTCGGCGGGATCATGTGCGGCATCAAAGCGCAGGTCGGGCAACGCCTTCGCGAGCCGCTCGGCGAAGAATGCCGCGTCGCGACCTTTGATCAGAACGTCGGATGGCATGCGTTGGTCTTAATCGGTTGCGGCCGCTTGCGCCAGCGTCCAAGATCGGCGGCGGAAACGCTTCCAGGAGAACAGCATGCGACAGTCCCTGATCGCACTCGTGATGGTTGGCGCTCTTACGCCGGCGATGGCGCCTGCGCAACAGGCCGAGGACATCACCTTTGCCTATCCGAACATCGCGCTGACGTTCTCGGCCGGTTATCTCGGCGAAGACCGCGGCTTCTACGCCAAGAACGGGCTGCGCGTGAAGGGAATGGTGATCCAGGGCCCGGGCGCGACCAACGCGGTGATCTCCGGCAGCGCGGATTTCGCGCTCGCGTCGGCCGTGGTGCAGACACGCGCTGCGTCCAAGGGCCAGCGGCTGCTGTCGATCGCCAATCCGCTCGATCGGGCCGGTGGTGCAGATCATCTTGCGCAAGGATTTGGTGCCGAATTTCGATCCAAAGGCGCCACTCAACGACCGCATCCGTGCGCTCAAGGGGCGCACCATCGCGGTCGATGCGATCGGGTCGATCCTGCACGGCTACCCGCTGCTGCTGGCGAAGCGAGCCGGGCTCGACACCGCCACCGACTTCCGCATTTCGCCGATGGCGCCGCCGGCCGCGCTCGCGGCGTTCAAGACCAAGCAGATCGACGGCTTCGCGATGTCGATGCCGTGGCCGATCGGTCCGGTGCTCGACGGCGAGGCAGTCGTGATCGCGAGCGGCGCCGACGGCGATCCGCCCGATATGGCGCCGTTCGGCATGGCGAGCATCATCACACGGCCGGAGACCTGCGAGAAGCGCAAGAGCGTGTGCGAGAAGATGGGCCGCGCGATCACCGAAGCCGCGAATTTCCTGCGCAACAATCCCGGCGAGGCGATGAAGCTGCTCAAGAAGCGCTTCGCGACCATCGACGACAAGGTGTTCGCAGCGGGCTTCGAGCAGATCCGCAAGGCAACGCCGGCGCGCCCGGTGATGGTGCGCGCGGCGCT
This sequence comes from Hyphomicrobiales bacterium, assembly GCA_009377695.1. Lineage (GTDB taxonomy): Bacteria > Pseudomonadota > Alphaproteobacteria > Rhizobiales > Xanthobacteraceae > VAZQ01. The sequence continues at coordinate 65,044 of WHTP01000001.1, forward strand.
GGAGAACGGCGAGCGGTATAACGTCGAAGCGGGGCTGTTGCGTCCGGAGGATCGCCTCAAGAGCTATGACGGGGCTCTATACGGAAGCATTTGTGAAGTGATCCATACTCGCTCTCTATCCGCCTCATCCTGAGGAGCGGCCGCAGGCCGCGTCTCGAAGGATGGGGCGGCCCCATGGTTCGAGACGCGTTGCTTCGCAACGCTCCTCACAATGAGGGCCGAGAGAGACCCGTCACTTCTCATCCACGATCCGCGTCCGCAACACGCCAATCCCGGTGATATCCACTTCCAGCACGTCGCCCGCCTTCATAAACACCTGCGGATTGCGACGGTGGCCGACGCCCTCGGGCGTGCCGGTCGCGATCACGTCGCCCGGCGCGAGCGTGGTGAAATCGGAGCAGAACGCCACAATGTGCGGGATCGAATAGATCAGCAGATCGGTGCCGGAGCGCTGCATCTCCTGGCCGTTCAGCCGTGTCACCAGTGTCAGCTTGGTCGGGTCGGGAATCTCGTCGGTGGTCACCATCCAGGGGCCGAGTGGTCCGGTGCCGGGAAAATTCTTGCCCGACGTCACCGAGAATTTCTGGTAGTCGCGCACGCTGCCGTCGACGAAGCAGGTGTAGCCGGCGACGTGCTCGAGCGCGCGCTCCTTCGGGATGTAGCGGCCGCCGCGGCCAATGACGACTGCGAGCTCGCCCTCGAAATCGAACTGGGTCGAGATCTTCGGGCGGATCATATCGCCCTCATGTCCGACCAGCGTGTCGGTGAGCCGCAGGAACATCGAGGGCTGCTTTGGGATCTCGCGGCCGGTCTCGCTCGCGTGCGAGCGATAGTTGATGCCGGCGCAGGCGATCCGTTCCGGGTTGGTGATGACCGGCAGGAACGTGATCTCGGAGAGCTTGTGATCAGGGCTCGCATGGGCGGCCGCTTCCTTGATCTGCGGCAGCAGGCCGCCGGCAATCGCCTCGCGCAGCGACGCGGCGTGCCCGCCGAAGCGGTTGTTCATGGTGATGACGCCGTCGCCCTTCACGACGCCGTAGGCCTCGGCGTCGTCCACGAGATAGCTTGCGAGTTTCATTTGTTGTCGCTCCCACCTCAATTCGAAGAATCACAATTCCATGTCCCGTTCGACCGGACGCCAGCGCAGTGCCCATCGCTCGATGCTGTTGAGGATCGCGTTAATCACGAGCACCAGCGCGATCACGACGCCGGCGAACACGCCGGTGGTGTTGGAGACCTGCCGCGCGCCTTCGATATAGCGGCCGATACCCTGCGTCGAAACAAGGAACTCGCCCACGATGGTGGCGCTCACCGCGCGCGGGAACGCGATCTTCAATCCGGTGAAGAAGAACGGCAGAAGCGACGTCCAGATGATTTCGCGTGAAATCCGACGTTCGCTCGCGCCGATGACGCGCGCCATGCTGATCAGGCGACGGTCGACGCAGCGAATGCCGGCGAAGGTGGTGATGAACACGATGTAGAACACGACGAGCGCGACGACGACCAGCTTCGGCATGTCGCCGATCCCGAACCAAAGGATCAGCCATGGCGCGAGGGCATATTTCGGAATTCCCATGGTGAACATGATCGCAGGCTCGACCGCTTCAGTGGCGCGCGGCGAGCGGCGCAGCAGAAATGGCAGGATCACGCCAGCGATACCGGCGATCACGAACCCCGCGACCGCGACCCGCAGCGTCGCCACGATGTCCGAAAACATCTGCCCGCTCAGCGCCAGCGCCCACAGGCGTTGCGCGGTTTCGAGCGGCGGCGCGAAGAACAGCGGCCCCAGCGTGCGCGCGCCGTACTCCCAGCCGAGCAGGAGGAGCACCGTCAGCACCGCACGGCCGCCATACACCAGCCATTTGCGGGAGGTGGCCGACTTGCCAACGTCAGCCATAGTGGCGGGCACGTCTGTCATGGTTCAGACCTCTCGACACGTGTCCCGGGCGCAGTGCAGCACGAAGTGGTGCGCTGCAGAACCGGGACCCTGGTTTCTTGCGCCCAAACAACCGGGTCCCGGATCAGCAATGCACCGTTCCGCTTCGCTCCACGCTGCATTGCGTCCGGGACACGAGACCGCGTCATTGCACGTCCGCCCTGATCTTCTCATACGTCTCTGCAAAGCCCGGCAGCGCAAAAATGTCCTTCACATTGCGCGGACGCGGGATCGGGATCGCATGCTCGGCGGCGATGCGCGACGGTTGCTTGGACAGCACGAGCGCGCGGTCCCCTAGGGCGATCGCCTCGGTGATGTCGTGAGTGACGAAGACGATGGTCTTGCGCCCGAGATCCCAGAGCCGCAGCAAGTCGGCCTGAAGCTGGGTGCGCGTCTGTGCATCGACCGCGGCGAACGGCTCGTCCATCAGGATGATCGGTGGGTCGTAGACCAGCGTGCGGATCAGCGCCGTGCGCTTGCGCATGCCGCCTGACAATTCGTGCGGATAGTATTTTTCGAAGCCGGCGAGCCCCACCGCCTGGATCAGTTGCCGAGCGCGCCCTCGGCTCTCATCGTTGAGCTTGCCCTGCACGTCGAGCGCGAACAGCACGTTGTCGAGCGTCGAGCGCCAGGGCAGGAGGTTGTCGTCCTGCGTGACATAGCCGATGCGGCGATCGATGCCGGGTTTCAATGCGCGCGGGTCCCGTGTCGTGACCGACGTTCCATTGAGCAGGATCTCGCCGGCGCTGGCGGTGTCGGTTTGCGCGATGATGTTGAGCAGTGTCGACTTACCGGCGCCCGAGGGTCCGACGATGGTGAGAAATTCCCCATCGGCCACCGAGAACGACAGGTCTTTGATCACCCACGACGACGGCTCGCGGCCGTGCCGTGTGGGAAAGCGCTTGCCGAGCTTGTTGATGTCGAGGAGCGCGGTCATGTGCCGGCCTCCATCATCTCGACCGGTGGCCGCCAGCGCAGGAGCCACGCTTCCATCGCATTCATCAGCCAGGTTGCGGCCTGCACCAGCAGCGTCGCCATGAGCACGGCGACGAACACGCCCGTGGTGTCGAAATTCATCGCGCCGTTCTGCACGAGATAGCCGAGACCGCGATTGGCGGAGATCAACTCGGCAATCACCGCCGCGGCGATGCCGTAGGGCACGGCGATGCGAAATCCGGCGAAAATCGACGGAATGGCGCCCGGCAAGACGATATGGCGTGCCACCTGGTGCTCGCTTGCGCCGAAAATTTGCGCCGCCTGCACGAGCTTCGCGTCGAGCGCGCGCACGCCATTGAGCGTCGCGAAATAGACGATGAAGAACACCACGCTGACCACCAGCGCGATCTTCGATTCCATACCGATGCCGAACCAGACGATGAACAGCGGCGCGAAGGCGAGCTTCGGCGCGCCGTACCCGCCGATCATGAACGGGTCGAGGATCGCGGTCATGACGGGATGCCGCCGCAGGAAGAGCGGCAGCAGCACGGCGGGCACGCCGCCGATCAGCGTGCCGGCGGCGGCTTCCGCCAGCGTATAGCCGGCGTGGCGGATCAGTTCGCCGCTCGCGATCGTCTCGACGAAGCGGATCGCGACTGCCCAAGGCGACGACACCCAGTAGGTGCCGAACCGCCAGGTCGCGAGCGACCACAGCGCGACGATGATCGCGAACACCAGCGCATGGTCGAGATGCCTGCGCCAGCGGATCGCGCGGGAAGGTGAGGGTGCAGTGATTTTGCTCATTGCTCTCCCCCTTTGGGCAATGGACTCGCCGCACGACGGGTCTGCTCCCTCTCCCGCTTGCGGGAGAGGGGTGGGGAGAGGGTGAGCTTGCCCTGAGCGTCGTGCATTCCCCCTCCCTGACCCTCCCCCAGCAAAAGGGCGTCCACGCCCGTCTTCGACGGGCTACGCGGGGGGAGGGGACCAGACCGCCCGAGAGGCGCGAGCAGCGATCATCGGGGGATCCTATCGCTCGAAGACCCACAAAATTATCAGCAACACATTCACGGCTTCGACGCCTGGCCGAAGGTCGGCGCGAACAGGCTCTCGACCCGCACCGGCTTCTCGATCAGCGCCTGGTCCGCGAGATATTGCACCAATGCCTCAAGCGATGGCCGGTTGGCGTCAATGCCATACGGCCAGGGATCGCCGCCGAAAACCGCGTCGATCTCCTCGATCTCGGCCGCCATCCACGGCAGCATATAACGCAGCGTGCCGAGCTCGCGCATCCTACGATATGCGATCGCCTTGGCGTCGCAGCAGGCGTTGTAGAGGCTCGTCGCCACAAACGGATGCTGCTCGTAGAGCTCGCGCTTGAGCACCACGACATGCATGATCGGGAAAATCTTGGTCTTGCGGTAATACTCGATCTCGCTCTGGCGGTAGTCCGGGAACAGTCGCCCGATATTCGGGTTCGCTTTGACCGATTTCGGAAGCCCCGAACCGATCACGGCGGCGACGTCACCGGATTCGAGACGGTCGTTGAGCGACATCTCGTCGGTATAGAGCTCGAGCTTCACCGGCCGCACAAGCGGGATCGTGCTCGGCGCGCCGTGCGGCCTGGTGTCGTTCATCCCGCCCTCGACCCACGTCACGCTGGACAGATCGACGCCGTAGTCGTGCTGTAATAGCCCGCGGATGACGATCGCCGCGGTCATGGCATAGAGCGGCACACCGATGCGCCGGCCGGCGAGGTCCTTCGGCTCGCGGATCACGCGCTTGTCGACCGCGATGTAGCCGTGGCGGAACACGCGCGACGGGAACACCGGGATCGCGATCATCGGGCAGTCGCCGCGCGCCGCGTGGCGGAAGTAGTCCGAGCTCGACATCTCGGCGGCGTCGAATTCGAGATTGTTCGCCATCCGGTCGAAGATCTCGCGGGGATGGTCAATGGCAAGGAAATTGAGGTCAATGCCGTCCGGCTTCACCTCCCCCGTGTAGAGCGCGAGCATGCGGTCGTAGAGCCCGCAGGCGAAGGTGATCGGCAGTCCTGACATTTCTTATTGCCCCCGTTGGCGTGCTCGGCTGCATTATTCGTTATCTATGCGCATGGCCGCAACAGCGGGTATAGAGCGGGAGAGAAGGAGTGCGACCAATGAACGCCCATGCCGCCCGTTCCACCCGCCTCGAATTCCGCGAGCTGCTCAGGCCCGGCGCCGCCATCGTGCTGCCCGGTGTCGCCAATGCGCTGGCGGCGCGGGTGGTCGCCGACCTCGGTTTCCCGGCGGCCTATGTCACCGGCGCGGGGATCGCCAACACCTATCTAGGCATTCCCGACAACGGCCTCGTGACCCTATCGGAACTCAGCGATCATGTCGCAGCGATCCGCGACGTGTTCCCGGGGCCGATCATGGTCGACGCCGATACCGGCTTCGGCAATGCGCTCAACATGAACCGCACGATCAAGATGCTCGAGCGCGCCGGTGCCGATGCCATCCAGGTCGAGGACCAAGTGTTCCCGAAGCGTTGCGGGCACTTCGACGGCAAGGAGACGATCCCGAAGTCCGAGATGGTGGCCAAGGTGAAGGCGGCGGCCGATGCACGTTCCGATCTCGACCTCATCATTGTCGCGCGCACTGATGCGATCGCGACGGACGGGTTCGAGGCGGCGATAGATCGCGCGGCGGCTTACCGCGATGCCGGTGCCGATATGACCTTCATCGAGGCGCCGCAGACCGAGCAGCAGATCGCCGCGATCGGGGCGCTGCCCTGGCCGCAGATCATCAACATCGTGCTGGGCGGGCGTACGCCGGAATTCTCCAACGGCAGGCTCAAGGAACTCGGCTTCGCCGGCGTGCTCTACGCCAATGTCGCGCTGCAGGCTTCGATCCGCGGCATGCAACTCGCGCTGGGAACGCTGCGCAAGAACGGCGCGATCGGCGATGCCTCGCTGCTGGCCGTCGACTTCTCGGAGCGGCAGCGGCTGGTCGACAAGCCGGCCTGGGACGCGCTCGCGAAGAAGTATAAGGCGTAGCGCTACTCCGCTGTGATCTTGGCGCGGCGGATCACCGGCTCAAGCCGCGCGGTCTCGCCAGCGAGGAAATCTCGCGCCGCTTCGGGAGTCCCGCCCGCGACGATGAACGAGTAGTTCTTCTCAAAGCTCTGTCCGCGTTCGCTCTTGAGGAAGTCGCTGGTTGCGGCATTGAGCCGGGCAATGATTTCGGGCGGCGTCTTCGCCGGCGCGACCAGCGTCAGCGACAGCCCGGAAATGATATCGACGCCTTCCTCGCGGAAAGTCGGCACCTCCGGCAACACCTTGAGCCGATTGGTCCATGTAACGCCGAGAACCTTGGTGTTCGCAAAGGCCGGCGTGAAGCCTGACAGCGCCGCCTCGATCTGCCCACCCATCACGTCGGCCACGGAGCCGGCGGCGCCGCGATAATGCACATGCTGGATCTCGATGCTGGTCAGGAATGCAAGCTGCGCGGCGAGGATGTGCAGCGTCGTGCCGACGCCGCTATCGCCGATATTGACCTTACCCGGATTTGCCTTCGCATGGGCGATGAACTCGCGCAGCGTCTTCACCGGTAGCTTCGGCGACGCGATGATCATCTGTGGAACGGTACCGATCAATGCCACCGGCGCGAAATCCTTCACTGGGTCGTAGCCAAGCGACTTGTAGAGCACGCGGTAATAGCCGAGCGGACCGGTCGATGTGAGCAGGAGCGTGTGGCCGTCGGGCAGAGACGTCGCCACGGTCGCCGCGCCGATTGTGCCGCCGGCACCGCCGCGGTTCTCGACGATGACACGTTGCTTGAGGCGATCGCTAAGCTCGGCCGCCAGCACGCGCGCGACTGCATCGGTCGGGCCACCTGCAGGAAAGGTCGCGATCATGGTGATGGGACGGTTGGGCCAGCTCTGCGCGGTAGCGGACCCGGCAAGCGCAAGCGTGGCTGAGAGTGCGGCGGAGAGGAGCAGGGAGGGTGCCGTCATCGCGAGTGCTCCGTTGATGTGTCATCACGCACGATGCTAGTGGCGAATCTTCGTACGCTCAACCGTCACCGTGTGGCAACGGCGTCGCCCATGCAAAAGCCCCCGCACCGGGGTGCGGGGGCTTTCGTGTCATAACAAACGACGAGGGACTGCGGTTGGTCTGGCTGCCGCTTTAATTTGTTTGGCCGACGGTGCTCGGCACCGTGGTCCGCTCGGCAGCTCTGTTGCGCATCATCCGCTCGGTCATCAGTGCCGGCGGATTGTTGGCGGTGCTCATAGACGACGACTGATCTTGGCCGAAGAAATAGATGATAACGCCGAGCATGACGAACGAGGCAGCGACCACGCCCAGTAACACGCCCAAATTCGCAACATCGATTTCCTGAAGGTCAGCGTCTTTGCGCTGTTCCATTGCTGACTCCGTCTTGAGGGGGGGACAGGTACGATAAGAATGCGCTTGGTTAATTTTGAGTTTCGCATCTCGCAACGCAAAGACCGCGTGGGCGCAATGCGATTCGAGCGAGCCCCATCGATCCCGCAAATGCGGCATCGACAGGGCATATGGCATTTTCAATCAAGGTGCGAAGCAAATGCTTCGCACATTGTTAAAGCGGCTTCACCGCGACCTTGCGAAATTTGATTACGCCGCGGCCATACTGCAGCGTTAACGGGCCTTCGGCGTGTGCGTCGTGTTTGACGTCGACGGTTTTCTGGCCGTTCATGATAACGGTCATGTGTGGCCCCTTCGCGGTGATCTCGAATGTGTTCCATTTGCCGCCGGCGCGCGGCATTGGGTTGACTGCAGCGACATCGACGATCGCGCCGGTGCCGTATTTCGGCTCCGGGCGTTGGTCGTAGATGTTCACCTCATAACAGTTCTTAGAACTGATCTTGGTGGAATTGTTACAGCGGATGAAGATGCCGCTATTGGCGTCGTCGCTCGCCCAGAATTCGGCGTAGATCGCGAAGTCCTTGTAGGACTTCTTGCTGACGAGGTGGGCGGTGCCCTTGGTCTTGATCTTGTCGGCGACCAGCGCGCCGTCTTCGACCCGCCAGTTGGCGTCGCCGACCACGTTCCAGTCGCCCACGGTCTTGCCGTCGAAAACCTGAACCCAACCGGAACCGCTCTGGCTGTCGGCGCTGATGGCGGAGAAGCCGATGAAGATAAGCGCTGCAATTGCCGTGAACACGCGCGTCATTTGATATCCCTCCCTGTATGCGGGCGCTTGATCAAACGCTTGGCGCGCCCTTGCACGATGATGGTAGCAAGTGGGGGGAGGGGGCGGAAGGCTCACGCGGCGACGGCGGCACTGATGAGCATCAGTCCCTCGATTCCGAAGTTTCGTATAGGAGGGCGCCGCGAATGGTACGAACTTCGGAATCGTGACGCTAGTGGAGTGGATTTGACATTCGCTACCCCGTTGACCGCAGACTCCCAAGCGAATGTCAAATCCAAAACTCCACTAGCAGCTTGTATTTGCTAGTGGTCCTTATGATTCTAACATTCGCAAAGTCGCCCGCTGAGAAGGGATGCGAATGTTAGAATCGGACCACTAGCGCGAGTCCGGATGGGAAACGACCCAGTCCCGTGTGATCTGGAAGCCGTCCTCGGTTCGTACCTCGGTAGGGCGCGGCGGCTCGACGGGGGCGGTGGCGGTCTGCTCGATCTGCGGACGCCGAATGAGGAAGGCACTTTCGACCGCGTCGCGCAGCGCGAGCACCTGCTCGCGGTTAAAGGTGGTCACGGTCTCGGTTTCGCCGCCCGCCGCCTTGATCACGAACCGGTATTCGAGCACGGGACGAAGCCGTTGCCAGGCGACGCCAAGGATCAGCGCAATGGGCGCCGCGATGGCGGCATACAGGCTGTAGCCTGGTTCTTGCTCGCGCGCGAGGTAGGCAAACGCGGCGAGCGCGACCGCTGCGACCACAAGCACCACCGCGATCGGATTGAGCTTCGGCTGGTGATAGACCGCCACGCTGGTAATGCCCGACATCTGGTACGATATCGGGCCGAACCGCGCGACGGTCGGTGTCACCAAGATGTCATTCACGCGGTAAAGGATCTGCGCGTCCATTGCAGTTGCCCCCTGCAGTCATCCCGTCCGACGCGGAGTAGATCACGTCGGACGGGATCAGGGCAGCGCAATCCGCCAAACTGATGGCATTGGTGAATCGATCGCGATCTGCGCGCCGCTTAGCGGTGGTACGGCCCATAACCAGCGCCTGGCCCGTGGGGATACGTTTCGTAGATTCGATGGGGCGGTGGCGGATAGGCGCGGGGCGCTGCGAAGCGCCGGCGCTGGACGCGCTCGCCCCGGATCGGGCGGGCGAAGCGATCGCGGGTCACGACTTCGGCCTTGTCGTTGGCGCGCGGCCGCGTTCCGCCCGCGCGCGGCGGCCTTGGCCGACCGCCAGCACGTGGCTGATCGGCCGTCTCGACATTGGCATCGCGCGGCGGGCGCGTCTGCGACGCGGAACCGGTAACGCTCGCCGTCTGCTGGCGCGCGGCAGAGGCTTCCGGCGCCGGATCGTCGGCGGCCGCCGGCGTCCTCGCTGCCTGCGATGCTGGCTGCGCTGCGGTCGTGGTCAGGAGCGCGAAGGTTTCCTCATAATAGGCGACATAGGCGACCGATCCGCCCGGCGGCCATGATGCGGATGCCGGCGCTTCAGTCGCGGCCTGCAGGAACAGCGGCGGCAGCGCGTCGGCTGGTGACGCGGCCTCAGGTGAGATGGTGGCAAGCGATGTGGTCGCGGGCGATGTCGGGCGCCATCCCTCCGAGCGGAGATAGGCGGCGCTTGCGGCGCCGGCGATCATGCATCCGACGATTGTTGCGGTGAATTTCGGGGTCATGGCTGGGGCCTCGGGTTGCAGTCACGCGATCCTAGGGGTTGCGCGGATGTGCGGCTGTGACGGCCATCACATGGCGTGCGATTGATCTTGCTCGAGGCTCGACCCGGAGGCCTGGTCCGCGCTACGGTGCGGTATTCGGGCACGCCTAAAGGACCCCAAAGGAACGCCGGGGAGGAGAACAACATGTGGAAGCTTGCCTTGATGGTGGCCACCGCGGCGGCGATCGCCATGCTGAGCCTATCCACGCATCATGCAGGCGCCGAGAGCGCTGGAGAGAAGAAGATCGCAGTGACCTGCGGCGGCGCGATCCAGAATTGCCCGCAGGGCAAGAAGATGTATTGCAACCGCTGGCGGCCCTGCAAAGGCAGGACCGCCAAGGTGAAACGCTATTGCGACCAGCCGATCTGCATGACCGAGCGCACCAGCAAGGACTAACGACGACGTTCGAGCGATGTGCGCAGGCCGGCCGCGCAAAGGTGGCGTGATCCAACAGAAAGAAGCCCGGGCCCCATGAGGCGCCGGGCTCTTTCAAGCAGTAAAGGGATTGCGCCTCTCCGACGCGCGTGTCTGCCTTCTTGCTTGAGGGCGAACGCTAGTGTCTCGATTCCGAAGTTCGTACCATTTCGCAGCGGCCTCCTAACGAACTTCGGAATCGGAGGACACTAGCAATCTTTGAATCTAGTGTGGCTTTGGTTCAAGAAGTCCGCATGTCGGACTCGCCGCGAGAATGATGCGGACTTCTGAACCGCCACACTAGCGATTTCCGCCGCGCGGTCGTTTTTGCTCGTTCATCATCTGGCCAGGCGGTTCGCCGCCCTGACCGGGAGGCGGATTGGCGGAGCGTCCGGGCGCGACGTCGGATGCGCCTCTGCCCTGGCCGACGGTGCCTCTCTGTTCGTTCATCATCGGAGGCTGGTAGGTATAGCCCGCCGCGCCTGGGCTGGACGGGCTGCCGCCGACCCCGCCTTGCGCATGCGCCAGCGTTGCAATGCCGATCGCGGTGCCTGCGGCCAGCGCGAGCGTCAGAATTCGATGTGCCATCGTTCACCTCTTCGGGTCGCTCCGCCCCGTCGCCTCAGGCTTGGAAACCGATGAACGGGACGATCGTTCCACGGGAATCAGGCCCTGCTCATGCTTTGGACCGGGAGACAGCCTGCGCCAGCTCCGCATTGCTCTGCAGCCGCGCGACGATGAGATGCAGCAGGCGGAATCCGAATTGCGGATTCTGGAAATACAATTCCTTGATCTGGTCATACGCGATGGTGGCGGCCTGCACGTCGGTCTTGCAGCGCACGGTCATGGTGCGACGCCCGTTTGGCGTGAACAATCCAATCTCGCCGAGAAACGTCCCCGCGCTGCGGCTCTGATTGATCTCGACAAGCTCGACCTCGCCCGCAACGACATAGAACGCCTCGGTCGCGTATTCGCCGCGCTCCATCATGATGTCGCCGGCCCGGTACTGTTTCGGTCGCATGTATTTCAGGAGCCAGTCGACATTCATGTCGCTTGCGATCGCCGCATCGATGCCGCGGATGAGGCTGATCATCTGATGCAGGCGCCACGCGTTGAGCGGCAAAAGCAGCGCGTTGAGCACGAAGGTTGGATAGGTGCCGTGCATGAAGCTGTAGCCCATGGCCAGCCCATTGGCGATCACCGCGGCGGCACGCAGAGGAATGATGGTCTTGGCGTGTGCCGCGTAGAGGCTCGCGGCGGCGGCCGCGACACCGACGATTTCCGCGTAGTAGGGTTGCATGGGTGGCCTCGCACAGGGTGCTGGGATGCCGGGTTCGATAAGCCTAGCGCGAATTTGGCTGCGCTCAATGCGGGCCACTGGCTCTCGTGTCCGCGCCGCGCCGCGTGCGGGGAACGCCACCTGACACTTTTTTCCGGAACGGGCGATCGCCTCATTCGGGTGACAGGTCGGCGGCTGACAGGCGGTAGATGAGGTATCGTTATGATCGACCACACAGGCATCGGCGTTGCGGATGTCACCCGCTCTGCCGCATTTTACGATGCGGCTCTGGGCGCGCTCGGCCTCCGCCGGGTCATGCAGCTTCCCGACAATGACGGGTCCGATGGCATCGGCTATGGCGTCGACTACCCGGTGTTCTGGATCGATCGTTTTCATCCGCACAGCGTCAGGCAGCATACGGCCTTCATCGCCAAGAGCCGGGCTGAAGTCGACGCCTTTCACGCAGCCGCCCTGGCGGCGGGCGGGATCGACAACGGTCCGCCTGGCCTTCGCGACACCGCCAAGGGTTATCCGCCGGGCTACTACGCCGCGTTCGTGCTCGATCCCGACGGCAACAACATGGAGGCGGTCTTCCGCAAGCGGTGAATCGTGTGGCCGGGATGCACATCCGGCGAAACACGCTCGGTCGGATTGGCGGTCGCGAAATCGGCGGAACGCAGGGCTAGCCCCATGCCCTGCCGCACATGCCAGCACACGCCGGTGGGGCCGATGATGTTCACCTCGCGACTCCCCGTCTCGACCTCTGCACGTGCCGGCATTAAGGTGTAGTTGCAAACGCGACTATCTCGCCTGACTGGTTGGTTGAACGTATGCCCGAAACGACCCACATCCCCGTCCTCATCGTCGGCGCCGGCCCGGTCGGTCTCGCGCTCGCCGGCGATCTCGGCTGGCGCGGCGTCCGCTGCACGCTGATCGAGAAGACCGAGGGCCGTGTCGAGCATCCGAAGATGGATCTCATCGGCGTGCGCACGATGGAGTTCTGCCGTCGCTGGGGCATCGCTGATCGCGTGCGCGACGCGCCCTATCCCGGCGACTATCCGCAGGACTACGTCTGGCTGGAGTCGTTCACCGGCTATGAGTTCGGCCGCGAGACATTTCCCGGCCGCGCCTTCGAGCCGCTGCCGAAGGAGAGCCCGCAGAAGCGCGAGCGCGTGCCGCAGGACATGTTCGATCCCATCATCAAGCAATGGGCGACCGAGTTTCCGAGCGTCACGCTCCACCACAATACCGAGCTGATCGGCTTTGCGGACAAAGGCACGCATGTCGCCGCGACCGTGCGCGACGTGACGACCGGCGAGACCCGCGAGATCACGGCCGATTATCTGATCGGCACCGACGGCGGCGCATCGTTCGTGCGCGAGACGCTCGGCATTGGCATGAGCGGACATCCCGCGCTCACCTACACCACCAATGTGATCTTCCGTTGCCCCGATCTGCCCGCCTTGCATGACAAGGGAAAAGGCTATCGCTTCATCTTCATCGGGCCGGAAGGCACCTGGCTCACGATCGTGGCGATCAATGGCGGCGACCGCTTCCGCATGTCGATCGTTGGCTCGCCGGAAAAGGTGACGCATTCGGAGGCCGATATCCACGCCGCGCTCTTGCGCGCGATGGGAAAGCCGTTCGACTACGAGATTCTATCCGTGCTGCGCTGGGTGCGGCGCGAGCTGGTGGCGGAGAGCTACGGTCGCGGCCGCGTCTATATCGCCGGCGATGCCGCGCATTTGACGTCGCCGACCGGCGCGCTCGGCATGAATACCGGCATGCAGGATGCGGTCGATCTCGGCTGGAAGCTCGACGCGGTGCTGAAGGGGTGGGGCGGGGCGAACCTGCTCGCGACTTATGAGATCGAGCGCAAGCCGGTGGCGGTGCGCAATATCAAGGCGTCGACCGACAATCTCGAGCGCATGCTGGCGCCGCGCACCACCCACAAGCCGACGCCTGTCATGTTCCAGCCCGGCCCGGCCGGCGATGCGGCGCGCAAGAAATATGGTGAGTGGTACACCGAGCTGATGCGGCACGAGTGGTTCATGAACGGCTATCACCTCGGCTATCGCTACGACGACTCGCCGCTCGTGTGGCCCGACGGCACGCCGATGCCGCCGTTCGAAGGCCAAGCTTATTCCCAGATGGCGCGGCCGGGTGCGCGCGCGCCGCATGCCTGGATCGGCGAAGGGCGCTCGACGCTCGATCTCTACGGCAGGGGTTTTGTGCTGCTGCGGCTCGGCAGCGATGCCCACGCGGGCGACGGCATCGTGCGCGCTTTCGCTGCCGCCGGCATTCCGCTGCGGGTCGAAACGATTACGTCGCCGGAGGTGCGCAAGCTCCATGAGCGGGCGCTGGTGCTGGTGCGCCCGGACGGCCATGTCGCCTGGCGCGCCGACCAGGAACCGGCAAATGCAACGGCGCTCGCGGATTGCGTGCGCGGGGCGGGACGTTTAAGTCAGACGCAAGCGGTTGAACGGGCGTCTTGATCAACAGGAGAAGCGGTCATGCTGTTGACGATGAAACAGGACGAGTCCCCTTACTACACGCACCTGCGCGAGTTGAACCTGTCGCCTGGCTGGGCGCGGCCGGAGCCGTCGATGTGGCCTTCGCCGCAGCCGAAGTTCAGACCGGCGGTGTGGCGGTTCGCGGATGCCAAGAAGGCGCTCGATGCGTCGCACAACATGGTGCCGGCGGATCAGACCGAGCGCCGCAACCTGATCATGGTCAATCCGATCGAGGGCAACACCTACGCCACGACGCGTCATCTCGTCGCCGCCTATCAATGCGTGATGCCGGGCGACCGTGCGCGTACGCACCGCCATTCGGCGGCGGCGCTGCGGCTTGTGCTGCAAGGGAAAGAAGGCGTCTACACCATCGTGAACGGCACCCGCATCGACATGTTGCCCGGCGAAGTGCTGCTCACGCCGGCTTTTTGCTGGCACGGGCACGCCAACGAGACCGGCGAGACCGGCTACTGGATCGACTTCCTCGATATTCCGTTCATCCAGCTCACCGAGGCGATGTTCTTCGAGCCGTATCCGCAGGGCGGCCTTGAGGCGATCACCAGCGAAGGCCCGACGCCGATGCGCATCCCGTCGCGTGAGGCGCTCGGCGGTGGCACGGATGCGAAGACGGTCGAGATCGCGAAAGGCATCATGCCAACCATCGCGCTCAATCTGATCCGGCAGCCGAAGGGCGGCCGCATCGAGACGCCGAAATCGACAGCGAACACGATCTACGCCGTGGTGTCGGGCAAGGCGCGCGTCACCGCCGAGGGATTCGACGAGACCGCGGGCGTCGGCGACGTGATCGCGATGCCGTGCTGGCACGCGCACACCATCGAGGCGCCGCAGGATACGGTGGTGTTCAAGGTGACCGACGAGCCGATCTTCGAGAAGCTCGGGCTGGCACGGACAGCGAATTGAACCCGTGACCCGTCATCCTGAGGAGCGAGCCTCGAAGGATGTACGGCCCCGGCGTTGCAACAGCTGGGCCGCCGCCCTTCGAGGCTCGGCCCATAGCGCGTCGAAGACGCGCGTGAACGCGCTTATGGGCCGAGCACCTCAGGGTGACGGAGATAAGTTTGAGTGTAATCGAGAAAACAATCGGGGAGTGAAACTCAGTGCGCACCATCGACGCGTTCAATCATTTTTTCCCGAAGCGCTACTACGACGCGCTCTTGGATTCGCCGGCGGGCCAGAAAGACATCGGCAAGCGCGTGCGCGGCATTCCCGCGCTCTCCGACATCGACCTGAGGCTGAAGATCGTCGAGCAGTTTCCGGACTACACGCAGGTGCTCTCGCACGGGCTGCCGCCGATCGAGCGGTTGTTCGGCCCGGACAAGGCGGTCGAGATGGCGAAGGTCGCCAATGATGGGTTGGCCGAAGTCGTCGCCAGGCATCCGAAGCATTTCGTCGGCTGGTCGGCGATGCTGCCGATGAACGTGCCGGACGCGGCGGCGAAGGAGGCCGAGCGCGTGCTCAAGAATGGCGCCAACGCCATTCAACTCGGCACCAATGCCAACGGCGAGCCGCTCGACGAAAAGAAATTCTGGCCGATCTACGAGATCATCGCCAAGTCGGGACGGCCGATCCTGCTGCATCCCGCGCGCACCCGCGAGATGCCGGACTATCCGACCGAGAAGGTATCAAAATACGAGATCTGCAGCGTGCTTGGCTGGCCCTACGAGACCGGCGTGACGCTTGCGCGCTTCGTGTTCTCGGGCATCATCGACCGCAATCCCGGCCTCACGATCGTCGCGCATCATCTCGGCGGCGTGATCCCGTATCTCGAAGGCCGCGTCGGCCACAGCTTCGACCAGCTCGGGGCGCGCACGTCGGACGAGGATTACGGCGCGGTGTTGCGAGGTCTCAAGAAGCGTCCCTACGACTACTTCAAGGATTTCTATGGCGATACCGCGGTCGAAGGTGCGAAGGCGGCGACGGTGTGCGGCATCGACTTCTTCACGCCCGAGCGCGTGGTGTTCGCGTCCGACTGTCCGTTCGACAAGGAGAAGGGTCCGGGCTACATCCGCGACACTATCAAGGTGCTCAACTCGCTCGGGCTCTCGAACGCCGATATGGAAAAAATCTGCTTTCGCAATGCGCAGAAACTGTTCGGGATTGCTTAGTTGCATGCGGGCCAGCCCTTCGCGCGCGGCCGCCGCGAGATCAAGGCCGCAGCACGTCCTTCGCCCTCGTCGGATGAAAGCGGCGTGCGCAATTTTTTGTTGCTCCGCAGGGGTCGGTTCGGCAACGTGCTGACATGACCGATTCGGCGGAGGCCCAGGCGCCGATTCTGGCCGCGGGCGGCATCGTTGTTCGAGCAGGCTCCAAGCCACGCGTCGCCATCGTGCGACTGCGGAGGGATAAGGCGTGGGTGCTGCCCAAGGGCAAGCTCAATCGCGGGGAGCGCGCGCTGGTTGCCGCTAAGCGCGAGGTGCTGGAGGAGACCGGACACGAGGTCTCGACCTACGAGTTCCTCGGCTCGATGTCCTATCCCGTCGATGAAAGGATCAAGATCGTGCAGTTCTGGCACATGCGTGCCGTCGGCGGGCCGGTGCGTGAGCTGACGCGTGACGTCAAGGCCGTGAAATGGCTGCCGTTGAAAAAAGCCATCGACACCCTTTCGCGCGCGCACGAGAAGGTTTTCCTGGCGAATGTGGGTCCCGTCGTCGTCAAGGCGGCGAAGCAGGCCGTTCGCAACAAGGTGGCGAAACCCCCTATCCGCAACAGCCGCAAGCGGCAGGCTCGCCGCACACCCGTCGTGCCTGCCCTCCATCTGATTTCCAGGAACGATGCGAAGACCGGCGGCAATTCGTTCGTTAGGGCGGTCGGGGGTTGGATCGAGCGAATCATGACACAGCCCTCGATACGCCGGATGGGGTGAACACGCGTTTCGATCGCGCGGGGATCGCAACCGCCGTCGATCAAGCGCTGCTGCAGTTCACTGAAGTGGCATCCGGCGAGGCGGCGTTTCCAAAGCCGGTCGATGCGGCATGATATTCTGGTCCGGTCCGATCACTTGGCGAGATAGTCGTGCACCACCTCGCCGAGATTGAGCGTGAGGTCGGCGATCAGGTGGATGCCTGAGATCACCTCCAGCACCGGAAGGTCGGTCAGCGGCGCCAGCGCATGCGGATGCAATTCGAGCGCCGCCGGGCCTGACCATGCGCCCTTCAGGTCGATATCGCCGAGGCGATAGCGAACGAGCTCGCAAATGCGCGGCGAGCCATCGACATGCGGAATGATCTTCAGCAGGAAGCCGGGCTCGTTCATCGCATGCATGATGGCGTCGTGCGCCAATGGCTTGTGCTTGTAGCCCATGCTGCCAGTTGCGATCCGCGCCGGGCCGTAGTCAAGCGTTCCCAGCAAAGTGTCTCGCTCGACACGCAGCGTCGGGTAGGCAAGCTTCTTCGGAAATCCCCAAAGCTCGCGGCCGCCGGCGATCGGCGGATCGTCGTCAAGGAACATGGCATGGACATAGCCGCCCATCTCGCCATCGAATCGTACGGGAATGAGTTGTCCTGACTCGGTGTAGTCGCCGAATCCCGTGCTGTCCGGCATGCGGATGAATTCGTACTTCACGATCGGGTCGCCGATCTCCAAGGGCTTCGGCACCACGAGCTTGAGCGCCGCGCGGTCGGTGCGGTAGGTGATGATCAAGTATTCGCGATCGACAAAGCGATATGGCCCGGGCGGATAGGACGGGCAGTTGAGCGGCATCGAGAACGCTTTGTTGCGAACGGCGTCGGCTTTCATCGCCTTGGATCCTTGCGAAGACGTCAGGCGAGATAGTCGTGGACGACGTCGCCATGGGGGAGCGTGAAATCAGCAATCAAATGCGCGGCGGAAACAACTTCGAGCAGCGGCAAGTCGGTCAGCGGCGCGAGCGCGTGGGAATGCAGGTTGAGCGCGCAGGGACCGCTCCATGCGCCAT
This sequence comes from Hyphomicrobiales bacterium, assembly GCA_009377695.1. Classification (GTDB taxonomy): domain Bacteria; phylum Pseudomonadota; class Alphaproteobacteria; order Rhizobiales; family Xanthobacteraceae; genus VAZQ01. Next base: position 82,939 of record WHTP01000001.1, read on the forward strand.
GCAGGACGATGTCGCGGCGATAGGTGCGGACCAGTTCGCAGATCCGCGGTTTGCCGTCGACATGCGGAATGATCTTGAGCAGGAAACTCGGCTCGCTGATCATGCGCATTGCCGCGTCCTGCTCAAGCGCGCGGTACTTGTAGCCCATCGTTCCCTTGGCAACCTGGACCGGTCCGTAATCGAGTGTCCCGACCAGCGTGTCGTGTTCGACCGCGAGTTTCGGTTTGGCGAGCTTCTGCGGAAATCCCCAGAGCTCGCGCCCGCCGGAGATCGGCGCATAAGTGTCGAGATACATATTATGTGTGTAGGAGCCGGCCTCGCCATTGAGCTTGACCGGAATGTGCTGGGCGGCGCCCGAGTAGCGGCCGAAGCCGGTTGAGCTCTCCATCCGCATGAACTCGCAGCGCACCAGCGGTTCGTCGAAGGCGAGCGGCTCAGGCACCGCCTCCTCAAGCGCCGCGCTTTCGGTGCGATAGGTGATGACCAGCAATTCCCGGTTGGTGTAGCGATAGGGCCCGCGCGCGAACGACGGGCTCGTCAGCGGCATGGCGAAGGCGGTCTTGGCGACGTCTGCGATTTCCATCGGTTTGCCCCGTGCAGGGGCAACGCCTAGCACCCTCGACACGAGAGATTTATGACACGCCTGCCGGAAGGGGATGCTGGGAGCAGGGGACACTCGTGTGGCGGCTCAGAAGTCCGCATCATTCTTGCGGCGAGTCCGACATGCGGACTTCTGAACCAAAGCCACACTCGATTCTTGTGTCTTTCGATTCCGAAGTTCGTATAAGAGGCCGCTGCGATATGACGAACTTCGGAATCGGGACACTAAATTTAGTCGATCTTCACGCCTGCGAGCCGGATGATCTCAGCCCATTTTTTCGACTCGACCGCCACCATAGCGGCGAAGTCCTGCGGCGTTCCGCCGAGCGGCTCCGAGCTGAATTTTGTCAGCGCATCGCGGACCTGCGGAGATTTCAGGCCCTCGTTGACAGCGGTGTTGAGCCTCGCAATGATCGCGTCCGGCGTTCCGGCGGGCGCGACCAGTCCGTTCCAGGTGATCACCTGGAGATCGGGGAAGCCGCTCTCTGCCATGGTCGGCACATCGGGCAACAGGGCCATGCGCTGTTTGCCGAGCCCGATCAACGCTCTGATCTTGCCCTCGCGCAGCAGATGCGCCAGCGGCGCCGGCGAGTCGAAAATGATATCCATCTGTCCCGACAACAGGTCGGTGAAGGCTTGGTTCATCGTGCGATAGGGCACCGGTACGATATCAATGCCGGTGGCGCGCTTGAACGCCTCGCCGGCGAGATGCGGCGGTCCGGGCGGCGCGGCGAAATTCAGCTTTCCGGGATTGGCCTTCGCAAAGTCGACCAGTTCGTGCACGGTCTTGGCGCGGACCGATGGCCCGACGTTGAGATACATCGCCGAACGCGAGACCGCCGCGATGGGCCTGAAGCTCTTCACCGGATCGTAGCCGGCACTGGAGGTCATCGCTGGAGCGATCGCGAGCGACGTCGAGGAGCCAAACAGCAGCGTATAGCCGTCGGGAGCAGCATCAGCGGCGAACTTCGATCCGATGATCGTGCTGTTGCCCGGGCGGTTTTCGATGATCGTGGTGCCCACGGTCGCCTGCAGGTACTGCGCAATGACGCGCGCGACGGTATCGGGCTGGCCGCCGACGGCGAACGGCACGATGATCTTGATGACGCGGTCGGGATAGGTTTGCGCTGATGCGGCGTCGGCGGTCAGCACGACGACGACCAGCGCGGCGAATACGATGCGCAGCAAGCTTGCGAATTTCAGCATGACCCGGCTCCATGCGAGACACAAGCAATCTGCAGGGTACGCATTTTTGTCGCTGCCGTCGATCACCTTGTTGGCGGTCGCGGTCCCGTCGTAGCCTGACCGGAACAAGAACGGGGAGGCCGCCTGATGATCATCGACTGCCACGGTCACGTCAGCGCGCCGGCGCAGCTTTGGGCCTACAAGGCTGGCCTCTTGGCGGCGCGTGGTTCGCACGGCCGCGGCGGCGTCAAGGTCACCGATGACGAGATGCGTGCGGCGCTCAACGCCGCGGAGATTCATCCCAAGGGCCATCTCGGCGCACTCAGCGAGCATGGCACCGACGTCCAGCTCATCTCGCCGCGGCCGTTTCAACTCATGCACTCAGAGAAGCCGGCAAAGCTCGTGCACTGGTTCGCCGAGGAATGCCACAACATCATCTACCGACAGACCGAGATGTTTCCCGGCAGATTCTTTGGGGTTGCGAGCCTTCCGCAAGCCGCGGGCGATCCGATCGAGCGCGCGCTGCCGGAGCTGGTGCGCTGCGCGAACGAACTTGGCTTCGTCGGCTGTCTGCTCAATCCCGATCCTTATGAGAATTCCGGCGTCGAGCCGCCTGCGCTCGGCGAGCGCTACTGGTATCCCCTCTACGAGAAACTGTGTGAGCTCGACGTTCCCGCGCACATTCACACGGCGAGCTCGCGCTCCGAGCGCGCGAGCTATTCCGTGCACCTGATAAACGAGGGCACGATCGCGATCCTGGGACTGCTCAATTCCGACGTGTTCAAGGATTTCCCGAATCTCAAGATCGTCGTCTCGCACGGCGGCGGTGCGATTCCCTATCAGCTCGGGCGATTCGATGCGCCGTCGCTACGCGCCCGCGGCGCAGGTCGGTTCCGCGACCGGCTCAAGCTCCTCTATTTCGACACCGTGCTCTACACTGAGCCGGCGCTCGAACTGTTGATCAAGACGGTCGGGCCGGATCGCTGCCTGTTCGGTTCGGAATGCCCCGGTGTCGGTTCCGCCGTCGATCCTGACACCGGACACACCATGGATCACATCCGGCCGCATATCGAACAATTCGAGTGGCTGTCGCAGGCGGATCGCGACAAGATCTTCGCCGGCAACGCGCGCGAGGTATTCAAGCTCAAGGTGTGAGGCCAAAGAAAAACTAGTGCCCCGATTCCGAAGTTCGCTCGATTGTGCGGCACCTTCTTTAGCGAACTTCGGAATCGAAGGGCACTAGCAACTTATTGAATCTAGTGTGGCTTTGGTTCAGAAGTCCGCATGTCAGACTCGCCGCAAGAATGATGCGGACTTCTGAACCGCCACACTAGGAGGAAACAACAATGGCAAAGATCGTGCTCGCGATGGCGACCACACACGGGCCGCAACTGCACACGACGGTCGAGCAGTGGCAGCTCCGCGTCAAGGCCGACAAAGCGCGCAAGCATCCATTCCGCAATGGCGTCTACAGCTTCGATGAGCTGGTCGACATGCGCCGCGATGAAGGGCTCGACGCTAAGTCATCGATGCAGGCGCAGAAGACCTACCACGCGCGCTGTCAGGCCGCGATGGAGACGCTGGCCGATAAATGGGAGGCCGCCGGCGCCGACGTCGCGGTGATCCTCGGCAATGACCAGGACGAGATCTACAAGACCGGTGAGCTCAACCCGGCCTTCATGGTGTTCTTCGGCGACACCATTCCGAGCTATCCGCAAACGGAGGAGGACAAGGCGAAACTGCCGCCCGGCGTCGCCGACGCCGAGCACGGCCACGCCGCCAAGAGCTACAAGGAATATCGCGGCGTTCCCGATCTCGGCATGCACATCATTAAGACGCTCACCGAGCACGACTTCGACGTCGCGGCGTCGAAAGTCTGGCCTGCGCACGCCCGCAACGGCGCGTCGCATGCCTTCGGCCATATCTACCGGCAAGTGATGCGCGACAACGTCGTACCCAATGTGCCGATTTATCAGAACACTTTCTTTCCGCCGAACCAGCCGACGGCGAAACGTTCCTATCAATTCGGCGAGATCGTCAAGAAGGCGATCGATTCCTGGGATTCGGACAAGCGGGTGGCGGTGTTCGCCTCCGGCGGCATGAGCCATTTCGTGATCGACGAGGCATTCGACCGCAAGTTCGTCGCGGCGCTGAAACAGCGCGACAAGGCTTTTCTCATCTCGATCCCGCTGAAGGAGCTGCAATCGGGAACGTCCGAGCTGAAATCCTGGATCTCGCTCGCCGGTCTGCTCGAGGACGCGGCCGCCGACATGAATGAGATCGACTACGTCCCGTGCTATCGGTCGCCGGCCGGCACCGGCACGGCCAACGGCTTCTACTGGTGGGATTTGCAGTCATAGAGTCGTACGTGTTGGGCGCCGACTCTCATTACGACGCGGCCGGACTCCCTCTCCCTATGGGAGAGGGAGCAGACCGAGCTCGCCGCGCGATTCGTGCCTCGGGAATATAACGAGATGAAGAAACGCCATCAGGTCGTCATCGTCGGCGGAGGACCGATCGGCGTTGCGCTTGCGGTCGAGCTTGGGCAGCGCGGAATTTCCTGCGCGCTGGTCGAGCGACGTCTTGCGCCGCAGCGAATCCCGAAGGGACAGGGGCTTACCCAACGCTCGATGGAGCACCTGTATTTCTGGGGCGTCGCTGACAAGGTGCGCGCGGTGCGGCTGTTGCCGCCGGACTTTCCGACCAGCGGCATCACCGCCTATCGGAACATGATGAGCGAGTATTGGTACGCGCCGCCGCTGCGCGAGATCGTCAATCGCTATTATTTTCAGGAACAGGAACGGCTGCCGCAATACCTGACCGAAGAGGTGCTGCGCCGGCGCATGGCCGAACTGCCCAACGTCGAGAGCGCCTTTGGCTGGACCGCGCAGAGCGTCGAGCAGGACGCCAACAGCGCGCGCGTCGTGATCTCCAAGGACGGCGGCGCCGCGTGTGAAACGCTTGAGGCGGACTACGTGGTGGGCTGCGACGGCGGCCATTCCATCGTGCGTCTGCAGATCGGTATCGAGCGTGGCGGCACCGATTTCGACCAGCTCATGGTGCTCGCCGTGTTCCGTTCGCGCGAGCTGCACGAGGGCTTCGAGCGCTTTCCGCCGCGCTCCACTTTTCGAGCAATGGACCCTCAATTGAAGGGGTACTGGATGTTCTTCGGCCGGGTCGACGTGGGCGAGGTGTTCTTCTTCCACGCGCCGGTGCCGCCGAACACGACGCGAGACAATTACGACTTTCACGGGCTGTTGCAGCGCGCCGCAGGCTTCAACTTCGCGTGCGAGTTCGACTATGTCGGCTTCTGGGACCTGCGCATCGCCGTCGCTGAGAAGTACCAGGTCGGCCGGGTGTTTATCGCGGGCGACGCAGCCCACAGCCATCCGCCTTATGGCGGATACGGTCTCAACAGCGGGCTCGATGACGTCGCCAATCTCGGCTGGAAGCTCGCAGCCACGTTGAAAGGCTGGGGCAGCGACGCCCTGCTGGCGTCCTATAGCGAAGAACGGCGGCCGGTGTTCAAGGAGACCGCGGACCAGTTCATCGCGGCGCGCATCCAGGCGGATCGGGAGCTGCTCGAGCGCTACAGCCCGGAGCGCGACCGCGCCGCATTCGAGCGCGCCTGGAACGAGTCGCAGGCCGACGCGCCGGCGCGGACGATGACCTACGAGCCGCACTACGAAGGCTCGCCTGTCATGTTCGGCCCGCCGGGCGGCGTCAGCAGCGCGCACGGCTCGCACACGTTCAAGGCCCGCGCAGGGCATCATCTGCCGTCGCAACGGTTATCGTCGGGCCGCAACGTGTTCGAGGAACTGGGCACGGAGTTCACGTTGCTCGCATTCGATGCCGATGACGGGGCGGTAGCGGCATTTGAGCAGGCCGCGTCGGCGCTCGACATGCCGCTGAAGATCGTCCGCAATCGCGGCCGGAATGCCTACGAGGCGCGGTTGATCCTGGTTCGGCCAGACCGTTACGTCGTCTGGACTGCCGATCACGCGCCCGAAAGCGCACGTGCGATCATCGGGAAGGCGGTCGGGCGCGCGTGACGGGAGCCTGTTGCTCTTTCGGTCCTTGCCGCTACGGTGGCACTTTCCTCCTCCTTGTAAGTAGCCATGCCATCGATGCCTTCGCCGCGCCGGATCGACATTCACGTCCATCTCATTCCGCCGTTCTATCAGGATGCCGCCTACGAGGCGGGGGCAGGGCCCGCGATCGGGCGCTATCCGGCCTGGTCGCCCGAGCTTGCACTCGAGTTGATGGACCGGTCCGGTATCGAGGTCTCGCTGATGTCGCTGGCGCAACCCGGCGTGCAGTTCGGCGAGCCGAAGAAGGCTTCCGCGCTCGCGCGGCGCTGCAACGAGTACTCGGCCGAGCTCAACGCGCGCTGGCCCCGGCGCTTCGGTTCGCTCGCGGTCGTACCGATGTGGAACACCGACGAGGCGGTTGCCGAGATCGATCATTCGCTGGCGCAGCTCAAGCATCAGGGCGTCTGCCTGTTCGCGAGCTATGGCGGCAAATTCCTTGGCGATCGATGGTTCGAGCCGGTGCTGGAAGCGCTCAACGACCGGGACGCCGTGGTGTTCGTGCATCCGGCGCTGCACCCGTCGAGCCGGACGCTCGAGCTGCCGTGGCCGGGTTTCATGATGGAGTACGTGTTCGACACCACGCGTGCCGCGGTGAACCTCGTGTTCAGCGGTGCCATCGAGCGCTTCCCCCGCATCCGCTTTGTCTTGGCACACGCCGGCGGCTTGATGCCGTATTTCGCCTGGCGGCTCTCGGTCTCGCCGATGATTGACAAGCGCCTCGATCAGGTGTCGCCGGCGCAGGTCTATGAGCGGTTGCGGCGCTTCTGGTACGACAACGCGCTGGCGCCGACCGCCGAGACGTTCGAATGCCTCAAAGGCGTGGCACGGCCGGAGCAGATTGTTTTCGGCAGCGATTGGCCATTTGCGAATTCCGGTGTGATCGCCGAGGCGGTGCGGACCTACGAAGGCGTGGCGATGCCTGCGGAACAGCGGAACGCGATCGACCGGAAAAACGCCTTGTCGCTTTTCCCGCAGTTCGTCTGACGATATGATCTGCCAACCGTCTTCCTCTGCCCGCTTGCGGAGGAGGGAAGAGCCTCAGGGAGCCGTCCGATGACGCAAATCCGCCCGCTCGCACAGCCGGTCAATCGCCGCCCGGGAGAACTCGGCGTGCATTCACTCGATCGCTTCAACTTCTCGGTTCCTGATGTCGAGCTGGCGCGAAAATTCTATTCCTCTTTCGGACTAGAAGTGCGTGAGGAGCGCAACGCCCTCCACATCTACACCCACGGCCATCCTCATCGGTGGGGTTCGGTGGTGGAGGGGCCGAAGAAGAAGTTGCAGTTCATCTCTTTTGCCGCATTCGAGGACGACCTGCCGCGCTTCCGCGAACGTCTCGATGCTCTGCGCATCGGGCGGATCGACCCGCCGCCCGGCGTCGAGTCGAACGGAATCTGGTTCCGCGATCCGAACGGCACACCGATCGAAATCCGTGTCGCCGAGAAGTCATCACCAAACGAAAAGTCGTCGCACGAGAGCATCTCGTCGCCGCCTGGCGTCCAAGGCGCGCCCGCGTGCAGCACCAAGCCGTTCGTGAGGCCGCGGCGCTTGGCGCATATGCTGGTCTTCACGCGCGATATCCCGCAGACGATCAAGTTCTATAGCGAGGCCCTGGGGCTGCGGCTGTCGGACCGCTCGGGCGACATGATCGCGTTCATGCACGGCATTCACGGCAGCGATCATCACATGATCGCTTTCGTGAAGGCGGAGGGGCCCGGCCTACACCACCTGAGCTGGGACGTGCCGTCGGTCAACCAGATTGGGCTCGGCGCCATGCAGATGGCGGACAAAGGCTACGTCGCCGGCTGGGGCCTTGGCCGCCATGTGCTCGGCTCGAACTATTTCCACTATGTGCGCGATCCCTGGGGGAGCTATGCCGAGTACTCCTCGGACATCGACTATATCCCGGTCGACCATGATTGGAGGAGCGGCGACCATCCGCCCGAGGACTCGTTCTATGTCTGGGGCCCGACGCCGCCGGCCGATTTCGCGATCAATCACGAGGTCGCGGCGTAGTCTTACTGCGTCAACAAATTCACCTTCGCGTCTCTTGCTCCCGGTTTCGGAAAGCATGCCCTCGGGCTCGACGCGAGGGATCCTGCTCAAACGCGACTATCAGGTTCTCTTTGGCAGCGTGGACCGGATTGTCCTGCCCGGCCAGCGCTCGTGCGTGAGCGGCACCGTCAGCTCGACGTCGAGGCCGCCGGCCGCGTAGGTCATGCGTACGGTGCCGTTGAGCTGGCGTTCGATCACCATGGTGACGAGGCGCGAACCGAAACCGGTGCGCCGCTGACGCTTGGGCGTCGGTCCTTCGAGCTCCTTCCAGTTCAGCAGCAAGGTCAGGCCGAGGTCTGTGCGTTGCACCTGCCAGGTCACTTCGACCCGGCCGACACGGGTCGACAGGCTTCCGTGCTTGCTGGCGTTGGTGGTGAGCTCATGGATCGCCATGCTGAGCCCGAAAGTCGGGTCGGCTTCGAGGAACACGTTCGGCCCCGCGAACGCGATCCGGTCGAGATAGGGTGCCAGCAGGATATTGAGCAGCTCGATCAGCGACGCGGATTTCCAACCGCCTTCGGTCACTAGGCGATGAGCATTGGCGAGCGCGAGCACGCGCGCCTCGTATTTCGGCACCAGCTCGGTGAGATTCCTCGAATTCTTGGCGGTCTGCGAGAACAACGCCAGCAGTTGTGAGAACAGGTTTCCGGAGCGATGCCGCAGCTCCCGGATCATGAGCTCCTGGCGTTGATCGAGCTGACGGCGCTGGATGGTGCCGGCGATCACGTTGGCAACGGCGGCCAGGAAGGAGACGTCCGATTCGGAAAACTTTCGCGGCCTCGTCGTATGTGCGCCGACAATGCCGTATGCGCGACCGTCGCGGCCGGCGATCGGACACGAGAGTCCGGACACCACGCCGTGGTCGTGCAGCATCGTTGGGCTCTCGAACCGTGTCTCGGTTGCGAGGTTCTCGACGACGACGGGACGACCAGCCGAAATCGTGTAGCCGGCTTGCGAGCCCCGGATGGTCGGGAGGTGCGCCTGGCCGACGACGTGGGGCTTCCAGCCCACACCTGCCCGGAGGATAAATTCGGCATCGCCCGGCACCATTTCAAGGATCTTGACGAACTCGACGTCGAGGACGTCTGCAACCATCGCTGCCGTGTCGTCGAAAAAGGTCTGGAGATCGGTCTCGGTCAGCGCGCGCTCGCCGAGACGTGCTACCGCTTCCTGCTGGCTCGCGCGGATGCGCAATTCCCGATGCAGCCTCACGCGATCGGTGACGTCGCGACAGGTCCCGAACATTCCGAGAGCACGGCCACCTTTGTCGACGATAACGGTTGCCAGCGACTCGACCCATTGTTCTTCTTCATCCGCGCGCGGCGGCAGGCGGTAGAGCATTCGACAGGGCTGCCCAGTGCGCAGCGAATCTTCGATCTGGGTTCGGATCTGCGCCTGGTCGTCCGGATGCACGTCGCTATCGACAAATGCGAAACCGCCATCACAGGCGTTCGCTGGCAGTTGGCGAGCGGGCTCGAGATTGCTCGACCAGATGACGCGATTGGATGCGATGTCCCAGGACCAGACCCCGATCTTGGCTGACTCGAGAGCGGCTTCGACGAGCTTGGCGTCCGGAAAGAAGGGCGAATTTCTGGTCACGTCCGACGTGCGCTCCCGATCGGAGTCGCCCGTGCGTCCGCTGACATTGGAGGCCCCATGCCCAGTGGTAATCATCGCGCCGCGATCCGGCTCACACGCTCCCGCATTTGTTCTCATTTGTGCCCCCGGATCGCCGTAGTCAACCGCATCGATCTGGACGATCAGCGAGGCGTGGGGACAGGCCACGCGCTGATCCTTGGCCGTGGGTGTCCAGACCGACTGTCGGAATGACTAGTGTCCCGGTTCCGAAGTTCGTACCATTTCGCAGCGGCCGCTTATACGAACTTCGGAATCGAAGGACACTAGCAACTCATTGAATCTAATGTGGCTTTGGTTCAGAAGTCCGCATGTCGGACTCGCCGCGAGAATGATGCGGACTTCTGAACCGCCACACTAGACGACGCAACGTCCTGCGACTTCGTGTGAGTAGATGTTGCTACGCCATTCGGCTTCGGCGACGCAACCCTCCGGGAGCTTCGGCTCGCTCTCCGATTGCTCAGGGATAATGACGCGGCTGGCACCCGGCAATGCCGGCGAACGATCGCCTTTGAACGTGCGGTTGACCGAGGTGGGATCAACCCCGCGCTCGGCCGGAATTGCCGCGACCGATACTTGAAGCGCCGCGGCCAGGACTGTGAGAGTCGAAGCCGCACCCAGGCTGAAGAGAGCGCATACAGGAGCGTAGCGCATGACATCACCTCGCCCATGTCACAAGTTTCAGTCGGCGGACCAACGCAACGCCGGTCGAACTGGTTCCCTGTACGCGTGGCCAGAGCACCGGTAACGGGGCCAAATTCCCGCGCACCGCTTGTTCCCGCATGGCGTCCGCAGGATTTGGCGCGCGATTGCTGGAACGATTCCGACACTATTTGCGTTATTGCCGTGACCGGCCGCCCTTCTTTCCCCTCCCCGTGCTCGGTCGGTCGTCTCGGGCGTAGTCGATTGAAAGTCGACTACGCCCCTGCTTTTTTCGGCAGATGAATGCGAGGAATCGCGCACGGGAGTTTGGAGGGAACCATTCGTCCAACTCATGGGTTCTTCGGGCATTCAAGACGGTCAACGCACGACCGGTCAAGGCGGTCAACGCCACGGAGGATCAAGATGAATTGGGACCGCGTTGAAGGAAACTGGAAGGCGTTCAAGGGCAAGGCGCAGCAGCAGTGGGGCAAGCTCACCAGCGATGACCTTGATGTCATCGAGGGCAAGCGACAGGAGCTCGCCGGCCGCCTGCAACAGCGCTATGGCTATGAAAAGGATCAAGCCGAGCGTGAGATCGACTCCTGGCTGAAGAGTCACTAGTGGTCCGATTCTAACATTCGCATCCCTTCTCAGCGGGCGACTTTGCGAATGTTAGAATCAAAGGACCACTAGCAAATATAAGCTGCTAGTGGAGTGGATTTGACATTCGCTTTGGGAGCCTGCGGTCAACGGGTTAGCGAATGTCAAATCCACTCCACTAGTGCGTGCGGCCGTTCAGAAGTCCGGAACATTGTTGCGGTCAGTCCGCGTGCGGACTTTTGAACCCTGAGCCATACGAGAAAATCAATGAGCCGAGGAGTGGACTTGCATGCTGGCGGTGTGGCGGCAGCCAGTGCTGGCACGCCGCCGGGCGCATTCGTCATGCGCATCCAAACTGGTTCAATTTGCGACGTTCAACAAGCGACCAACTCACAAGAGGCACACCATGTCCCGGTATTCGGCTTATGGGCGTGAAATCGCTGAGGTCGAACGGCGCATGCAGCGCCTGGAGCAGCGGCTGGATCGGCTGGGCGGCATGGCCTCGCGTGCAGCGGCAAGCGGAGTCGCCGGCGCCGCGCAAGCAACGGATCGGACCGGCGATGCACTTGTCGCCGCCCTGAGCGATCTTGTTGATCGGTTTCGCGGTGGGGCGCGTGGCTTCAGTGACGAAGCGGCGCGGTTTGGGCAGGATGCGGCGCGCGTCGGTCACGAAGCGTCGAAGCTCGGCGGCGACGCACTGCGCCGGGTCTCGACCGAGATCGAGCGCCGTCCGCTGATCACGGTGGCGATCGCGGTCGGAGTCGGCCTGCTCATCGGGTTGGGCAGCGCACGTCGCCACTAATTTAGTGTCCCGATTCCGACGTTCGTACCGTTTCGCAGCGGGCTCTGCGAGCTCTATGTGCGAACTTCGGAATCGAAGGACACTCGCAAGGCGCTGCATACGGCAATGATAATCCCCCGAAAAGGGTGCAGGCTTTTCGGGGGATTATGCTGTCGACAACGTTAGGCCAACTTGATCAGGCGACGACCCTTCGGTCGCGGCGCCTAGCGCTGCGGTCGAAGAACAGCGCCTGGCTGGCGATCGCCGAAACCGTCGACGGCTGGAACGGCTTGGCGATCAGGAACGCGGGCTCAGGCCGTTCGCCGGTGAGGAAGCGTTCCGGATAGGCGGTGATGAAGATCACCGGCACCTCGAACGATTGCAGCAGCTCATTCACCGCGTCGAGGCCGGAGCTGTTGTCGGCAAGCTGGATATCGGCCAGGATCAGCCCCGGCTTCTTGGTCTTGGCCAGCGCGAGCGCTTCGGAATGCGTACGCGCGACGCCGAGCACGCGGTGGCCGAGGCTTTCGACCAGGCTTTCCAGCTCCATCGCAATGAAGGTCTCGTCCTCGATAATGAGGACATCGGTGGCGATTTCAGCGGCGAGCTCGCGGCCGGATTCCTCGATCAGCGAGCGAAGCGTGACCACGTCAACATCAAGGATACGGGCGGCGTCATGCTCCGGAAAGCCTTCGAGCGCGACCAGAAGGAACGCTTGGCGCGGCATCGGCGTGATGCTCGCGAGCTTGCGTTCCCCGGGCAGCGCCGACCGGGCACCCTCGGATGTGCCGTTGAGTGAGATCGAATTCCAGATCTTGGTAAACAGCCGATAGAGCGCGACGCGCGGTCCCTCTTCGACCTTGAAGCTCGATGGATCAGCGACCATGGCCTCCAAAGTCGCGGCCACATAGGCATCACCGGAAGTCTGGTCGCCGGTCAGGGCGCGCGCATAGCGCCGCAACAAGGGCAAGTGCTGGGCGACTATTTTCGAATCCGACACGTGTCTCCCTCCCGCTGGTGACTAGACTATTCCTCAACGCAGCCCTCGAAAAAAAGGTTCCAAAGGGCCGGGAACAATATGTGAAGGCTCGCGTTACGTTCCGATGAACACCGGGAGGGGCCTCATGGTTGTGCTGTGGGGATGAAAATTATGAAGGAGCAGAAGCCACTTAGCATCGGTCCTCGCGAAGGCCAGGGCCCGGTAGATTCGACCCAGGACAATGGCGCTCGCCGTGGAATCGGGCAGAGGCCGCAGGTATCGGGGTCGGCGGAGCAAGTGCCGTTGAGACCAAAGCCGATGATGCAAAACGAGATACAGACCCGCAAGCGCCGCGGTCGGCTTGGACGGGACGTCCAGACCAAGCTCGGCAAGACGCTCCAGGCCTACTTTGACGACGTCGTCAAAGAGGGAGTACCCGACCGGTTCAAGGAGCTCCTTCAGCAATACGACGAACGCAAGGACAAGGGATCGAGCTAATGGCCCTCGAACCGTCAGTCCGCGAAGCGATGCTCTCGGCGGTGCCGAGTCTGCGCGCCTTTGCCATTTCGTTGAGCGGCAACGTCGACCGCGCAGACGATCTGGTACAAGAAACGTTGTTGCGCGCGATGGCGAACATCGATTCATTCCAGCCGGGCACGAATATGTCCGCCTGGCTGTTTACCATCCTGCGCAATCTGTTCCGCTCCGAATACCGCAAGCGCCGCCGCGAGGTCGAAGATTCCGACGGCAGTTACGCAGATACACTCACATCGCATCCGGAGCAGCATGGCCGGATTGAATTCGAGGAATTCCGCAAAGCGTTGTCGCAACTGCCGCCCGACCAGCGCGAAGCGCTGATCCTGGTCGGCGCCTCGGGCTTCTCTTATGAAGAGGCCGCGGGGATTTGCGAATGCGCCGTCGGCACCATCAAGAGCCGCGTCAACCGCGCGCGGACGCGACTGTCGGAGCTGCTTGCGATCAACAGCGCCGACGAGTTTGGGCCCGATCAGTCGACCCGCGCGGTGCTGTCGGCCAGCGGGCGTCGCTGACGTCGACCTCCCCCTCGTCGACCTTCTCAACACTCATCGGTCTCTGACAAAGATTTCGGTCTCTGACAAAGATTTCGCCCGGCGTGAGCCGGGCGAAATAGTGACAACGCCGCTGGCAGTCGGTCGGTTACGGTACGGTCGGCGTCCTGCCACGGATCAGGCCGATGATCGCCGAGATGACAAACAGGATGATCGCCACGAAGAAGATGATCTTGGCGATTTCGACCGCAAAACCCGCGATGCCCCCGAATCCGAGCACGGCGGCGATCAGCGCGATGATGAGAAATGTCAAAGCCCAACCAAGCATGATGAACGCTCCCTAAAAGTCGCGGCTATGTGGCTGCGTTGCAGGGAAAACGCCTGGCAGCAAAAATAAGTTCCGATCTGGGCGGGACCGCGCGCGTGGAACCGTTCAATTCGCCGCCGCATTGATGGAGCGGACGGTCTCATCGACCTGCGGAGCGGTTGCACAAAGCCTATGTCAAAACGTCGTAACACCAATACCGCGACCGCCAGATCGAAGTCGCCGGCGGCGCTTGGTGACATCCACCGCAATGCCGCACATGCGTTGAGCCAACTGAAGAATGGCAACGGCGCCACGCAGTTCTTTTCCCAGATGGCGAGCCGCGCGGCGCATCTTGCCGGCAAACCGTTGACCTTCCTCATCGCGGTGGCGGTGGTCCTCGCATGGGCGATCAGCGGACCGCTTTTCGGCTTCAGCGATACCTGGCAACTCGTGATCAACACCTCGACCACGATCATTACGTTTCTGATGGTGTTCCTAATTCAGAACACCCAGAACCGCGACACGCTCGCCTTGCAGCTCAAGCTGGCGGAGCTGATCATCGCAATGCACGGCGCCAAGAACGATCTCGCGACTGCCGAAGACCTGGACGAAGAAGACCTCGAGAAGCTGCACGAGATCTATCGCAAGCGCGCGGAAGAGGCGCTCAGCCACCTTGAACGCCGCCGCGGCGCGCTGAAAAAGGCGAGCTGATCGCGCATTGTGGCTATGGATGCACGTCCTCAGTGAACCAGTCGGTCGGCAATTCATGCCCGAGACCGCCATCCTTGGCCTTCTTGATCACCGCGGCGCCGACGGCGGCGAACTGATAGCCAAGCCCGATATTGTTTAGGAAGCAGGTGATCTCACGGTCGGACTGGCGGCCCTGCGCGCGACCGACGATCAGGTCCGGCAATGTCGGCAACTTCGCAAAATCGAGGTCGCCGACCGAATTCCAGCCCTGGTCTTTCGCGTTCTCGGCGTTCGCGAGGTCGCGGGTCATGACATGGATCGGCTTCTCGTCGTGATTATGGATGACGACGCGGTCGGCCTTCCGGAGCGCGTCCATCTCGATCTCCGGCCGCTTGATCGACGTCATATGCATGCCGGTCTTGACCCAGGGCGCGAAGAAGATGTGGTCGAGGCTCGATGACGAGCACATTGCGATGTCGGCGCCCTTGATGGCGTCTTCCGGCTGGTCGACGGCGCGGACCTCGACGCCGAGCATCTCGGTCATCTCTCCCGCGAAGGCTTCGCGGTTCGCCCGCGTCGGGCTGAAGCAACGGATCTCCTTGATGTCGCGCACCGCGCACGCGGCCATGAGCTGCGAGCCCGCCTGCCAGCCGGAGCCGAGGATCCCGACCGTCTCCGCATTTTCACGGGCGAGATATTTGATGCCAAGGCCGTTGGTGGCGCCAACGCGCATGCGTTGCATCACGCCGTCGGGCATGATCGCGAGCGGCTCGCCGTTGTCGACCGAGAACAGCAGCACGAGGCCGACCCAGCGATTGCCAGGCGCCGCCGGCACCTTCTCGCGCACGACCGTGTTGCCCTTCTTTGGAAAGGTCACGATATCGGAATTGATGCGGACGGCACCGACGCCGAGCTTGGGGCAGACGCCATCCATCGACTTGAGACCATAGACCGCGTCGGGACGCTTCGTTGGTGTGATGCAGTCGGAGCGCGTGCGGGTGATGCCGCGGCCCTCCGCCAGCTCGACATACGCCTCTTCCAGCGCGTCGATGCATTCCGGCATCGTCAGTAGCTTGTCGACATCCTCGTTGGATAAGATCAAAGTCATGAGCGTGCCCGGACGTTTCTCTATGATTGCGATATTTGAAGCTGGTTGACCTGAAGCTGGTTGACCTGAAGCTGGTTGACCTGAGTCTGGCAGACCGAAGCTGGCAGACCGAAGCTGGCAGACCGAAGCTGGCAGACCGAAGCTGGCAGACCTGGGAAGAGGAAGCAAGTTCGATGGCCGTAGAGCAGACTGTCGTGCAAGCAACACTTCGTATGGCGCTCGGCGATTATCCGCACACCGCGGCCTTGAAGGCACAAGAAATCAAGTCCGACCGCGTCGCTCTCGACTTCGCCGACATCACGCCGGTCTACAAGGCGTTCGCGGAGATGGTGCGCAAGACCGCCTACGAGGTCAGCGAGATGGCGATCGTTACCTATCTGCAGGCGAAGTCGCACGGCAAACCGCTGGTGCTGATGCCTTGCGTCATGCTCGGGCGTTTCCAGCACGGCACGCTGCTCTATAATTCCGAGCGCGGCAAACTCGCGTTGTCCGATCTGCCCGGGCGCCGCGTCGGCGTTCGCTCCTATACCCAGACCACCGGCACCTGGTTGCGCGGCCATCTGCAGAACGATTACGGCGTCGACATTTATCGCGTGCAGTGGGTCAATTTCGAAGACGCCCATGTGCTTGAATATCGCGATCCTCCGTTCGTCGAGCGCGCGAGCGACGACAAGAACCTGCTCAAGATGGTGCAGGATGGCGAACTCGATGCCGGCATCTTCGGTGCCGAGCTGCCGGCCGATCCGCGGCTCAAGAGCGTGATCAAGGATCCGGAGGCGGAAACCAAGCGCTGGCAAGCCCAGCACGGCGTCGTGCCGCTCAATCACATGGTGGTCGTGACCGAAGAGCTCTCCCGCTCGAGGCCTGAGCTCGTCCGCGAGCTCTTCGGGATGTTGAAGCGATCCAAAGAGGCCGCCGGCCTGCCGGAGCCGGACGCGATCGATTTCCATCCGTTCGGAGTCGAGGCGTGCCGCCCGGCGCTCGAGATGATCATCGACTATGCGGTTCAACAGAAGTTGATCCCGCGGCCGTTCATGGTTGATGATCTGTTCGACGACACCACGCGGGCGCTTGTCTAGATCGCGAGTATCCGATCCCGAAGTTCGTATCACCTAGCGGCGCAGTCGTTTGCGAACTTCGGAATCGTAAGGACGCTAGTGTCCCGATTCCGAAGTTCGTAACCATTTCGCGGCGGCTCTTATACGAACTTCGGAAATCGAAGGACACACTAGCAACTCTTTGAATCTAGTGTGGCTTTGGTTTCAGAAGTCCGCATCCGGGCTCGCCGCAAGAATGATGCGGACGTCTGAACCGCCGCAGCCTCAATTGATTGCCCAAAAACTCGGCGGCCGGTCGCGTATTGAGCGGCATCGCACCAACACCGTGACCTGAAAGCCACACTCCGCGAACCAAATTCGCCAATTGCTGCTACCAGTGTGCGGTAGCCCGCTGACGCTCAGTATAGATAGCGTGAAGCGACTTTACCGACGGGCAACAGTTATCGAGTACGCTGAAAGATAGGGTGGACAGGAACGAACAAAGAAGCCTGCTGAAGCGTTGGGAGACTACTGTGGTTGAGTCCAGTCAAGCGTGTCCCGCCACCCTGTCCGGTGGTAACCAGTTAAGTATCGTGTGGCGGGCAGGCTTGCTCGCCGGCGTGTTCGTGGTCGCGCAACTCGGCACCGCTAACGCACAGTTCTGGCACTACTACCAATATCGCCAGGAATTTCAGAACCGCGAGGACCTCCGGCCGCGTTACCGGGGGGACACGCGGTCACGTGATGAGTCCAGACCTCGCAGGACCAACCGAAGGCGCGCCGCGAAGACGAAGGATACGCCGATCCGGCATCCGTTCGGCGAAAACATGCCGAAGGGACCGCTGCAGTTGATGGTATCGATCGGCGATCAGCGCGCGGTGCTCTACAGCAACGGTATTCGGGTCGCGGACGCCAAGGTCTCGACAGGCGTTGCCGGGCATCCGACGCCGACCGGTATCTTCAGCATCATCCAGAAGAATCGCTGGCACCGCTCGAACCTCTACAGCAACGCGCCGATGTATTACATGCACCGCCTCACTTGGTCGGGCATCGCGCTGCACGAAGGTCACCTGCCAGGATACCCGGCCTCCCATGGCTGCATCCGCCTGCCGACCGCATTCGTCTCGCGGCTCTGGACCGTCAGCAAACTCGGCATGCGCGTGGTCGTCGCTCGCGTCGAGGTGAAGCCGGAAGACATCTCGCACGCCAAGCTGTTCAATCCGGCGCAGAAGCCGGTCGACACCTCGCGGACCAGCGACACACCCGAAGGGCTTCGCGCGTCGCTCGAGACGAGCGGGCAGGGCTTTGTCCGCGTCGCGGAGGCGCAACCCGTCGCAACCGATGCCGGCGCTGTCACCGATGCGCCGAGCGCCGCCAAAGCTAAAGATGCAGAGACGCCGAGCGCCACGCCCCACACCGCGGCGCCTGCCGAAGTCGCAACGAGTGAAGCGGCCGCGAGCGACGCGGCCGCCGCGCCGGTTGAAGCGTCCCGCATGGGAGCCGCCGTGCCGACCGAAGCGCCCGCGGCACCTGAAGCGTCGGCCGCGACGACCGAGCCTCAGCGCCCTGCCATCGATCCCAACGAGCTGACCGTGCCGCGCCCGGCGCCGCTGCGCAGTCGCGCGGCCGAACCGACGAAGCGGAAGGGCCAGGTGGCGGTATTCATCAGCGGCAAGGAGAAGCGGATCTTCGTCCGCCACGCCTTCGTGCCGGTGTTCGACATGCCGATCGAAATCGCCAATCCGGAAAAGCCGCTTGGCACGCATACGTATACGGCCTTGCAGGTCTTGGACAACGGGACGCGGATGCGGTGGAACGTAATGTCCATGCCGCTGACGGCGCAGCCCGCAGTTCAAACGAGCAAGAGGGGAGTGTCGAAGCAGCGACGCGTTGCTAAGAATCTCCGCGGTGCCGTCATAACGCGCGATTCCTCGAACGCCACCGACGCGCTCGATCGCGTCACCATCCCGCAGGAAGCGATCGAGCGGATCGCGGAGCTGCTGACACCGGGCTCGTCGCTGATCATCTCCGACGAGGGGCTTGGCCGCGAGACCGGCCGCTACACCGAATTCATCGTCGAGACTCGTTGAGATCGGCGATGGTGCCAAGAAACTGCCCGCTGGCGAAAACCTAAGCTTCGCGCGATCGGGTTGCGCCAATCGTTTTTCAGGCACGTCGACCTGTTCCCGTGCCCGGACGCGCCGACTAGGCGCGGCAAACTTAGAAGCCATCCCAAGATTGACTAACTCGTGAATGGCCCATGACAGCCGCGCAATCCGCGCGGCGCGATCATGGATCACCCCTGAAGTCGTTCTATACGTTAGTATTGACTTACGGTTAGTGCAGGTTTACGGTTAGTGCAGGTTTACGGTTGCGCATAGCGCGCGCATGCCAAGCTCCGCTGCCGCCTGAGTTCCAAAGAGACGCTAGCGATGACGCCTAATGCAGAGCGAGCACTGGACGCACTGGGAGACCCTACCCGTCGTTTGGTGTTTAAGCGCCTGCGCGGGGGCACCCGCTCGGTGAGAGAGATTGCCGAAGGCCTGGATGTGAGCCGGCCGGCGGTCTCACAGCACCTCAAAGTGCTCAGGACCGCGGGCCTGGCCGTGGTCCGGATCGAAGGCACGCGACGGCTGTACGCGGTCGACACGCGTGGCGTTGAAGCACTGCGAAGCTGGCTCGATGGATTCTGGGATAAGGCCCTCGTCGCATTCAAAACAGCGGTCGAACGAGAAGCTGTGAAGAGGAGAAAACCATGACAACGGAGCAGGCTAGGCTTGGCGGCGCGGACCCGAACAGCGTGCGGAAGGCTATGAGCGTACAGGCGCCGCTTGCGGTGGCATGGCGAGTGTTCACCGAACAGATGGGCACGTGGTGGCCGCTGGCAGTCTACAAAATTGGCAAGGCCAATGCGGTAGACGCGATAATCGAGCCGCGCGTCGGGGGTCGCTGGTACGAGCGCGGTGACGATGGCAGCACGTGCGACTGGGGCAGCGTTGTTGCATGGGAGCCGCCCACGCGTCTGGTGCTCTCCTGGGACGTCACCGCCGACTGGCAGTATGACCCGGATTTGAAGACCGAAATCGAGATACGCTTCATCGCCGAGGGTAAGGACGTGACGCGTGTCGAGCTGGAGCATCGGAAACTTGATCGATACGGGCCACGTCGTGATGAGATGCGCCGCATCTTCGAGACCGACGGCGACTGGGGTCGCCTCCTCGCGATGTTCGCGGCACGCGCCACGGAAGGATCGGAGCCATGACCAACGCTGCGCACCCGATCATCAAGCTATTCCAGTTTCCGCGCAGATTCGGCATCCCGAATCTCAGTCCGTTTTGCTGCAAGCTTGAGACCTGGCTGCGGATCGCGGGTGTTCCGTACGAGGTCGTAGAGACGCTCGATCCCCGCAAGGGGCCCAAGGGCAAGCTGCCGTTTATCGAGGACGCCGGCGTGCGCATCGCCGATACCTCGATCATCATAGATCATCTCGTAAAGACCCGCGGCGTGGACCCCGACGCGCGTCTTGATGACTCGCAACGTGCGATCGCGCTCCTCGTGCAACGCGCTCTGGAAGAGCACTACGCGTTCGTCCTGGCATACACGCACCTCGTCAGGGATGAAGGATTGCGGCACACGCGCGCCAGGTTCGACGCAGTACCGGCGATCATCCGCCCGCTGATTTTCCGCATCGTGCAGGGAAAGATCAAGAAGATGCTGTGGCTGCAGGGCACTTTGCGCCACTCGGATGAAGAAATCGTCGAGTCCGCCCTGCGCGACTGGCGCGCCATCCTGACGGTCATGGGTGACAGACTCTTCTTTTTTGGCGACGAGCCCACCGGCATCGACGCGGTCGTGTTCGGTGCGCTTGCCACATCCTTACTCACGCCGATCGCGTCTCCCATTCGAGACTTTCTCAAGTCGCAGCCCGCGTGCGTCGCCTACGCGGAACGGATGCGTGCGCGCTTCTTTCCCGAGCTCGCCAATGCGGCCTCGCGGGAGGGCGCCGCATCGTTGAAGGGCGCGTCACGTCCCGTGCAGGTCGGCGCCTGAGTATCAGCGCCGAACTGGCCAGACTTGATGAATGGTGGCTGTGCCCTCGTTCGAGACTGCGATGCGCCTGAGCAAAAAAGGTCGCAATGCCTGTTCGCTCGGCTTCGTGCTTCTTGGGCCGCACCGGCGTGCTGGTGCGGCATCGTCGCGCCTGTGGTGACGGCTGGTTTCTTCCGCTAGTGTCCCGATTCCGAAGTTCGTACCATTTTGCAGCGGCCTCTTATACGAACTTCGGAATCGAAGGACACTAGCAATTACTTGAATCTAGTGTGGCTTTGGTTCAGAAGTCCGCATGTCGGGTTCCGCTGCGAGAATGATGCGGACTTCTGAACCGCCACACTACGCTTGCCTCCCGTTTTGGGTACCGTATACCGAAGCTTGGCAATCGGACCGGCAAGTGAGGAACGCATGACAAGCAGCGCAACGAAGCTGCGCGCATTCTGTGCCGCGACCGTGATTGCGGGATTTGTGGCTGTCGGATCGGTTTTGGCGGAGCCGGCCGAGAGCCAAGCCTGGCCGACGAAATCGGTGCGGATCGTCGTCCCGTTCGCGGCTGGCAGCGCCACCGACCTCGTTCCGCGCGCGGTGTTCGAGCAGGTGCAGAGCCAGACCGGCCGGACCTTCGTCATCGAGAACCGGCCTGGCGGCGGAACGACCACCGGCACTGCGACGGTCGCGAAGTCCGACCCCGATGGCTACACCGTTCTCGTCCATTCCAATGGCTTCGTAACCACGCCGGCGATCCAGGCCAACGTACCGTACGATCCGGTCAAGGATTTCTCCGGGGTGACGCCGCTCGCCGCCGTACCGATGGTGCTGGTGATCTCGCCCGCGAAGAAGATCAAGACGTTGAAGGAGCTTGTCGCTTACGCCAAGGCCAATCCCGGCAAGCTCAACTACGCCGCCGCCGGTATCGGCACGCCGCCGCATCTCACCATGGAGCGGTTGCGGGTCGCGGCGGGCTTCACCGGGCAGATCGTGCCGTTCAAGGGCGCGCCGGAGGCTCTCACGGAAGTGCTGACCGGCCGCGTCGACGTCTATTTCTCGCCGCTCCCGCCGGCCGTGCAGTTCATCCAGAACGGCCAGTTGTTGCCGCTCGCGGTCAGCAGCCTGAAACGCGCTGCGGCGCTCCCGAACGTGCCCACGACCACTGAGGAGGGATTCCCGAATTCCGACTTCGATTTCTATTCCAGCATGTTCGTGCCCAAGCAGACGCCGCGCAACGTGGTGGCGCGCATCCACGACGTCACCGTCAAAGGCCTGCAGACCGAAACTACCAAAGCTCGCTTCACCAAGCTTGGCGTCGAACCGCTGATCATGGCGCTCGAGGACTTTGATGCGCGGATCGCGCGCGAGACCAAGATCGCCGTGGAGCTTGCCAAGGCGACCGGGCTCGTGAAATAGCGATCGTAGTGTCGCACAAGACGGCGCACGTGGGGGGGAACGTATCCTGGGAGCCGACATACTGGACGGATTCCATCGCCGCGAGATCCAGACATCGGGCGCGCGCATCGTGACCGTGACCGGCGGCAAGGGGCCGCCATTGCTGCTGATGCACGGCAATCCGTTCAATCATCTGTCGTGGCTGAAGGTGGCGCCCCGGCTCGCGACCGAGTTCACGGTTGTGGCGACCGATCTGCGCGGCTACGGCGATTCAGAAAAGCCGCCGGGTGGTCCCAAGCACATCAACTACTCGTTCCGCGCGATGGCGCAGGACCAGGTCGAGGTCATGGCCGCGCTCGGCTTCGAGCGCTTCTATGCCGCCGGCCACGACCGCGGCGCCCGCGTGCTGCACCGCATGTGCCTCGATCATCCGCAGAAGGTCGCCCGCGCGGCGATCATCGACATCATTCCGCAGCATTACCTCTACAACAACGTGACCAAGGCCTGGGCGACGTTCTCCTGGCACTGGTTCTTCAACATCCAGCCCTACGACCTGCCCGAGCGCATGATGGGCGCCGACCCCGACTGGTTCATCAAGAAGAAACTCGCGAAGACCGAGCAGGGGCTAAGCTTCTTCGATCCCGCCGCGCTCGCTGACTTCATGCGCTGTTTCCGCAATCCGGAGACCATCCACGCGATCTGCGAGGATTATCGCGCCGGGGCGAGCATCGATCTTGAGATGGACGAGGTCGACATGAAGGCCGGGCATAAGATCGATTGCCCGCTTCTTCTTCTTTGGGGGGCAAATGGGGGGGTCGGGCGGAACCAGAATTCCATGGAGGTGTGGCCCCGCTACGCCTCCGATATCCGGGCCGGCAAGGCTCTGCCGAGCGGGCACTATGTCAACGAGGAGGCGCCGGAGCAGACCTACACGGAATTGCGCGCCTTCTTCCGGGACAGGGACCTTCGTTAAGAACCCGTACGAAGAAAGTGCAAGAAGCGACGTGGTGACTCTCGCTTCGACAGGGGGGATTTGCTAGGGGTCGGGCGGCCCGGAAGCCGGTGCAACCATGGTCCGGCCGTGATCGATCTCCACTCTCTAGGCGCGATGTCCACTCTGGGCGCAATGAGACAGCCGACTGAGCCGAATACGCCGAGCCGCCTGCGCGGCGTCATCGACGCCGCACGCATGACCCAGCGGTTTTGCGAGGAAAAGATCGGCTGGGGCCGGATCGGACTGGCGCTCAGCATCGCGATCATCGCGATTGCGGCCTATGTGCTTCACAACATCCTTCGGGCAATCGAGTTCAAGGAAGTTGTGCACGCGCTCCTCGCGGCCGATCCGAGCAACATCCTGTTCGCCGCGCTGTTTGTCGCCGGCGGTTATTTCACGCTGACCTTCTACGATTTCTTCGCCTTGCGCACCATCGGCCGTCATGACGTGCCGTACCGCATCGCGGCGCTTGCAGGGTTCACCAGCTACTCGATCGGCCACAATGTCGGCGCCAGCGTCTTCACCGGCGGTGCCGTGCGTTATCGCGTCTACTCGGTCTGGGGCCTCAATGCCGTCGAGGTGGCCAAACTCTGCTTTATTGCGGGTCTGACATTCTGGCTCGGCAACGCTACCGTGCTTGGCTTGGGCATCGCCTATGCGCCGGAGGGTGCCAGCGCCATCAACCAGTTGCCGACCTGGTTCAACCGCATCCTGGCGTTTGGCACGCTCATCATCCTGATGCTCTATGTCGTCTGGGTCTGGACCGGACAGCGCGTCGTCGGCCGCGAGGGCTGGCAAGTGACGTTGCCGGGCGGCCCGCTGACGCTGGTGCAGATCGGGATCGGCATCGTCGACCTCTCTTTCTGTGCACTCGCGATGTATATGCTGATGCCCGACCAGCCGCATATCGGCTTTGTCACGCTCACGGTGATCTTCGTCTCGGCAACGCTGCTCGGCTTCGCGAGCCATGCGCCGGGCGGCATCGGCGTGTTCGATGCCGCCATGCTGGTTGCCCTCTGGCAATACGACAAGGAACATCTGCTGGCCGGATTGCTGATCTTCCGTCTCCTCTATTACATCATCCCGTTTGCACTTTCGCTTGTTACCCTGGGCCTGCGCGAGGTCATGCTCGCGGTCAGCGCCTCCCGCGCGCGCGGGAGCAAGCCGCTTGATCCGCCGCCGACGCCGTGACAGCCGCCAAGGCTTGCGCTCATCGTTCCGGGCAGGCTTGACGAATGTTGCCGCCGCCGGAGCGTTGGTCTATCGCAGAGGCCGATGGCGCTCGCCAACAACGAATGGCTTCGAAGCAGCCGCATCTACAAGCGGATCGTTTCCGTGCGCCTCCCGCTCGGCGCGGCGGCGGTGGCGCTGGGCGCATCGTGGATATTCGGCGCGATTTCGGCGCCGCCCGCCATAGCCGCATTCATCCTGATTGCAGCAGCAATCCTGTTGGGCGGTGAGCACGCCACGGATGTGCCCCTCAATGCGGTGACCAGCGACGGCCGCGCGCCCGGAGAGCGGATTCCGCTGATCGAGACGGTTCTGTCGGGTCTTCCACAGCCGGTCATCGCCCTCGACGTTCAGGGCGAGGTCGTTGCCGCGAACGCGCCAGCCCGGGCGGTGGCGCCGGCGCTGCGCCACGGCGAGCCGGTGTCGCTCGCGCTGCGGGTGCCGGAAGTGCTCGATGCGATCCGGCGGGCGATTGCGAGCGACGTGCCGCAGCGGGTCGAATTCTTCGAGCGGGTGCCGCTTGAGCGCTGGCATGAGGCGATCGTGGTGCCGGTTGCGCTGCGGGCGCAGGCGCTGCAGCCGGCGACGCGCCTCATCCTGCTGACGCTCGACGATCTCACGCCGCTACGGCGGGTTGAGGAAATGCGCGCCGATTTCGTCGCCAACGCCAGCCACGAATTGCGCACGCCGCTGGCCGCGTTGTCGGGCTTCATCGAGACATTGCAGGGGCAAGCGCGCGACGATCCGGCGGCTCGGACGAGGTTCCTGTCGATCATGCAGGCGCAGGCGACCCGCATGGCGCGGCTGATCGACGACCTTCTTTCGCTGTCGCGCATCGAGCTCAACGCGCATCTGCGACCGAGCACGCGGGTCGAGCTCCGCAACATCATCCGCCAGGTGGTGGACGGATTGCAGACGCTCGCGCGCGATCGCGAGGTGGAGGTCCGTGTGGCCACATCGTCCGATCAGGTCGAGGTGCTCGGCGACCGCGACGAGCTCTTGCGCGTGTTCGAGAATCTCATCGAGAACGCGCTCAAATATGCCGCCTCCGGCAAGCGTGTCGACATTGCGCTGTCGGCCGACAGCAGTCGTAATGAGGCGAGGGTGGCGGTCCGCGATCACGGTCCCGGCATCGCGCCCGAGCATCTGCCGCGATTGACCGAGCGCTTCTACCGCGTCGATGTCGCCGACAGCCGCGCACAGGGTGGCACCGGGCTTGGGCTTGCCCTGGTGAAGCACATCCTCAATCGTCACGGCGGCCGGCTGACGATTGAGAGCGTTTACGGCGAGGGCGCGACGTTTACCGCCGTCCTGCCCCTTGCGGCCGCGCGTGCCAAGGGAAATTGAGTTTTCTTCAATATCGCTGGTCTGTTATCTCACTGCCAGTGTGGCGGTTCAGAAGTCCGCATCATTCTCGCGGCGAGTCCGACATGCGGGCTTCTGAACCAAAGCCACACTAGGTTCAATGAGTTGCTAGTGTCCTTCTATTCCGAAGTTCGTATAAGAGATCGCTGCGAAATGGAACGACGGCGACGAGACCGCCGGGCACGGCAACGTCGCGCCCGCGGCAGGAGGGAGTTGTGAAGTTATACCGAACCCTGATGGCTGTTGGCTGCTTTGCGACCGCGAGTGTCCCCGCCGGGGCCGCCGACATATCGGGAGCCGGCGCAACCTTTCCATATCCGATCTATGCGAAGTGGGCGGATGCTTACAAGAAAGCCACCGGCATCGGCGTGAATTACCAGTCGATCGGTTCCGGCGGCGGCGTCAGGCGGTTCTATGCTCGCGCCGTGACCTTCGGCGCCACCGACGCGCCGTTGAAAGGGCCTGATCTCGAGAAACGTGGCATCGCGCAGTTCCCGATGGTCATGGGCGGTATCGTGCCGGTGATCAACGTTCCCGGCATAAAGGCCGCCGAGCTCGTTTTCGACGGGCCCACGCTCGCGCGGGTGTTCCTCGGCGAGATCAAGACTTGGGATCACCAGGCCATCGCCCGGCTCAACCCGTCGCTCAAGTTGCCGAAGCAGGCGATTGCCATCGTCCACCGCTCGGACGGCTCGGGCACCACGTTCAACTTCGCCCATTACCTCGCCGAGATGAGCCCAACCTGGAAGTCCGAGGTCGGCGTCAACACCTCATTGCGATGGCCGGCGGGCACCGGCGCCAAGGGCAACGAAGGCGTGGCCAACACTGTGGCCAGCACCCGCGGTTCGATCGGTTATGTCGAATATGCCTATGTGCTTCAGAACAAGCTGACCTACACCAGATTGATCAATAGGGCCGGCAAGCCGATCGTCCCCACGTCGCAATCGTTCCAGGCCGCCGCCGCCAACGCCGACTGGATGTCGCAGGTCGGTTACGGCGTGTTGCTGGCTAACCAGCCGGGCGACCAGTCATGGCCGATCACCGCGCCGACCTGGATCCTCGTCTACAAGTCGCCGACGGACGCCGGCGCGGTTCGCGAGGCCCTCAAGTTCTTCGCGTGGGCGTATCGGAATGGTGCCAAGATGGCGGAGGAGCTCCACTACGTTCCGATGCCAGCGAACGTGATCAACCATGTCCAAAAGATGTGGGCGACGGAGATCAGGGATGCGGCCGGCAAGCCGATTTTCGTCGCGTCGAATTGACGGCAACCCTCCAGGGAAGTTTCCCCATATTGCGGCCGACGACCACTCGGGGCGGCTCCTGCGCGTTCAACCGAGGTCTTTAACGCGATACCTGCAGGACAGTTGACGATCGCGGCGCGCATGGGGCAGGGCGTCGGTTGTCGCGCTTTTCGCGCTCAACTGTAAGCAGGGGGGCAAAACCAAAATTATTTTGATAAATCAATCAGATGGGCTGTCATTCAACTGTCATCTGAGAGTCATAGAAGGTTGATGTGCACGGACTACGGGTCAGGTGCCATGAGGGTGGCCTCAACAGAAAGACTGACGAGGCGTCGGCCCCCGAACACAGGAGAGAACCCGTGAAATTTGCAACAATCGCCAGCGCACTAGCGCTCGCGGCTGCCGGCGTCGCTTTTGCCGGCCAAGCCGAGGCGCGCGATCAGATCCGTATCGTCGGATCATCAACCGTTTATCCCTTCACGACTGCCGTTGCCGAGCAGTTCGGCCGGACCTCCGGCATGAAGACACCGGTGGTGGAATCGACCGGCACCGGCGGCGGCATGAAGCTGTTCTGCGCCGGTGTTGGTGAGGGGAACCCGGACGTCACGAATGCTTCCCGCCGGATGAAGAAGGGAGAATTCGCGAGCTGCGCCAAGAGTGGCGTCAAGGACATCGTCGAGATCAATATCGGCTTCGACGGACTCACACTCGCCCAGTCGAAGCAGGGAACGCCGATCAAACTGACGCTCTCTCAACTCCTGCTCGCCGTCGCCAAGGAAGTGCCGGGGCCGGACGGAAAGCTCATTCCCAATCCAAACCGGAACTGGTCGGACGTTGACCGCTCGCTTCCAAATGTCAAGATCGAGGTGCTGGGGCCGCCGCCGACCTCGGGCACGCGCGACTCGTTCCATGAACTCCTCCTCGAGCCGGGTGCGCTGCAAATTCCGGCGCTGGTCGCGCTGAAGAAATCCGACTCGAAGGCTTTCGATCGGGTTTGGAAGACGCTTCGAGAGGATGGCGCCTATGTCGAGGCCGGCGAGAACGACAACGTGATCGTCGCCAAGCTTGAGGCCAACAGGAACGCCTTTGGCGTGTTTGGCTATTCCTTCCTCGAGGAGAACCAGGCGAAGCTGCGAGGGGTGCCACTCAATGGAGTGGAACCGGAGTTCGACCAAATCACGAGCGGCAAGTACCCGGGCGCTCGTCGCATGTATGTTTACGTCAAGAAGGCGCATGTCGGCATCGTCCCTGGGCTTGACAAGTTCGCGGCCGAGTACGTGTCGACCAAGGCGTTGGGTGAGGACGGTTACCTGGCCAAGAAAGGCCTTGTCACCTTGCCCAAGAACGAACTCGAAGGCGTGCGCAAGGCGGTTCTCGGCATGTCGCCGATGAAGCCTGACGTGCTTACGAACTAAAAAAATCGGACTGGCTGGCGGCTGCGCGCTTGCGCGGCCGCCAGTCGGCCGCCTGACGTCAGTGTTTGGCGGACATCGTTGCTCGAATTGAGAGTGCATGACCCAATGGGCGTCGTCTATTTCACCGGGTTGGCGCTGCTTGTCCTCATCGGCTTCTTTTTCGGGCGCGCCCGCGCCTTGGCCGTTGGACACACCGAGAACTTGCACTCCAGACCCGGATATCATGGCGGTTTCGTCGTCATCAGCGTTCTGCTGCCGGTGCTGGCGCTGTTCGCGCTCGGTGTTCCGTTCGCACAATACGTGACGGAAAATCAGGCTCTGCAGGCGTATGACCCAGCCGCTCTCGATGATGCCTTCAAGCGTAGCGCGGTGCTGCGCGATATCATTGCCTTGGCCAATGGGCAGTTCTCGGGCCAGCCGACTGAAGCGTTGAGGCGTGCCGCCGACACATACGCGTCGTTGCACGCGTGGACCAGCTACCTGCTTCTTACCGGTGGCCTCGTGTTCGGGCTGCTCGGCATCGCCTACGGCCTGCGGAAACTCTCAGCTCGTTTCCGCGCCCGCAATAGCGTCGAACGGTTCGTCAAAGGGCTCCTTTTTGCGGCAGCCTGCGTTGCAGTGTTGACGACCATCGGGATCGTCGCATCGGTGTTGCTCGAAACGATCCGCTTCTTCGAGCGCGTTTCTCCGATCGATTTCCTGTTTGGGCTTCATTGGAGCCCGCAGACCGCGATCCGCGCCGATCAGGAGGGTTCGTCCGGCTCGTTTGGGATCGTGCCGCTCGTCACCGGCACTTTGCTGATCACATTTATCGCGATGTTCATCGCCGGGCCGATCGGCCTGTTCGCTGCCATTTACATGGCGGAGTACGCTACGCCGCGATTCCGCGCCTTCGCTAAGCCGCTCTTGGAGATACTCGCGGGCATTCCGACCGTAGTCCTCGGATTCTTCGCCGCGTTGACCTTGGCGCCGCTCATCCGCTCATTGGGAGAAACGCTGGGGCTCAATGTCGCTTCGGAAAGTGCGCTCGCGGCGGGCATCGTGATGGGAATGATGATCATTCCGTTCGTCTCCTCGCTGTCCGACGATATCATCAACGCCGTGCCGCAGTCGTTGCGGGACGGCTCCTACGGGATGGGCGCGACAAAGTCGGAGACGATCAAGAAAGTCGTGCTGCCGGCCGCCTTTGGCGGGATCGTTTCCGCCTTGATGCTCGCCATGAGCCGCGCCGTTGGCGAGACAATGATTGTGGTCATGGCAGCAGGTCTGGCCGGTAACTTGACGTTCAATCCGTTCGAAGCGGTGACGACATTCACGGTTCAGATCAAGACCATCCTTGTCGGGGATCAGGAATTCGATAGCGCGAAGACGCTGTCGGCGTTTGCTCTTGGTTTCGTGCTCTTCTTCTTCACTTTGACGCTCAATGTGATCGCCCTCCAGGTCGTGAAACGGTATCGGGAACAATATGACTGACGCAGTTCTCCCCGAGCTTCGTGCGAGTAGTTTCGCGTCCGATGACGCGAAGGCGCGGATACGCGCCCGCTATCGCTCGGAAACGCGGTTCCGGTTCTACGGTCTGCTTGCGATCGGCCTGACTGCAATGTTCCTGGTCGTGGTCCTGGCGGACATTCTGATCCGCGGGCTGCCGGCCTTTACGCAGCACTGGCTTCGGCTGGAAGTCACGGTCAATGCCGCGGAAATCGATCCGAAGGGAACCCGGGATCCGGCCGAAATACGGCAAGGCGACTTCCAACTCCTCATCCGCGACGCGTTGCGGGCGCAATTCCCGGAGGTCACGGATCGTCGTGGCCGTCGATCGTTGGACGGCATCCTGTCGTCGGCCGCCGCGGACGGTCTTCGCAAACGCGTGGTTGCCGATCCGTCACTGGTCGGACAAACGCTTGATGTTCCGTTGCTGCTCTCGGACGACATCGACCTTTATTTCAAGGGTATCGGGACGCGCATCGAACGCCATCCCGGCCGCGGCATCCTGACGTCGAATGGAACCACCGGCGACGTTGTGCTGCATAGCTCGTCGAACGACTTCGCCCCATACCTTGACGCCATCAAGCGAGCGCTTTCGGTACGCGCGCGTGATATCCGACGCGAGGCAGATCGGCTTCGCGCCATTGTCAGCAAGTTGGAAGCGCGCAAGGCTGAGCTCGATCGAGCGTCGAAGATAGGGACCTTGTCCGGGGGTGAATACCCCGCCCTTGTGAGCGACATCGAGAGCCTGGGCCAAAACATCAAGACCCTCGATGCAGATGCTGCCGCTTTGCAGGCGCGGTTTGATGCCGTGGGGTCCGACGAAAAGCTGGACGAGACAGTTCCGAGCCAACTCGTCGCGATCAACGGCGGGCTCGTCAAGATCACGCAGCTTGGGAACTCGACGGCAACCGGAACCGTCCTGCTGCCGCTGCAATCGACGGCCGATGCCGCTGGCGGAACCTGGCAGGTCGTGAGCTATCTCACGCCCGAGGCGGGCCGTCGCGTCAACGATCGCGAGGTCGGCTGGCTCGAACGGCTGAAGGAGAAGGGCCTGGTTGAGCGCGCCTTCAACTGGGCTTTCTTCACCTCGGGCGACAGCCGCGAACCGGAGCTCGCGGGCATCCGCGGGGCGCTTGTCGGTTCGGCACTGACCCTCTTGGTAACCCTGGTCTTGTGCTTGCCGATCGGGATCGCCGCCGCCATCTATCTTGAGGAGTTTGCGCCCAAGAACAGGCTCACCGAGCTGATCGAAGTCAACATCAATAACCTGGCGGCAGTGCCTTCCATCGTCTTCGGGCTGTTGGGATTGGCGGTGTTCCTCAACTTCATGGGGCTGCCCCGGTCGGCACCGCTGGTCGGTGGTCTGGTTCTCGCACTACTCGTGCTTCCGACCATCATCATCGCATCGCGAGCGGCTCTTAAGGCCGTTCCGCCGTCGATCAAGGAGGCGGCGCTGGGAGTCGGCGCATCACACCAACAGGCGATCTTTCACCATGTGCTGCCGCTCGCCATGCCGGGTGTGATGACCGGCACGATCATCGGGATGGCGCACGCGCTAGGCGAAACGGCCCCGCTGTTGATGATCGGCATGGTCGCTTTCATCGTCGAACCCGCAAGCGGCATCACGGATGCAGCAACGGTCTTGCCGGTTCAAATTTATCTCTGGTCCGATCTGCCGGAGATAGCGTTCCAAGCCAAAACAGCGGCCGCGATCATCGTGTTGCTGGTCTTCCTGTTTGTGATGAACGGCACCGCGATTTATCTGCGAAAGCGATTTGAGCGCCGGTGGTAGACGTAAAGGGGAGTTCGGCAACATGAATACGATGCTCAAAATGGACAGTCCGGCAGCACCGGCCGAAGCCCCGACGCTCGGGAATGGGATCAAGGTGGTCGCGCGTGACGTCAATGTCTACTACGGCGAAAAGCGCGCCCTGTTTGATGTCAGTCTCGATATTCCAGAGCGTTCGGTTACCGCACTGATCGGTCCTTCGGGTTGCGGAAAATCGACGTTCCTGCGCTGCCTCAATCGGATGAACGATACCATCCCGATTGCGCGCGTCACGGGACGGATCGAGATCGATGGCCGCGATATCCACGATCCCGATCTTGACGTGGTGCAGCTTCGCGCCAATGTCGGAATGGTATTCCAGAAGCCAAATCCTTTTCCGAAATCGATCTACGAGAATGTGGCTTATGGTCCACGCATCCATGGATTCGCCAACTCGAAGGCGGATTTGGACGGCGTCGTGGAATCAAGTCTGCGCCGCGCAGGCTTGTTTGAAGAAGTGAAGGACCGCCTTGCCGATTCGGGCACTGGATTGTCCGGCGGGCAGCAACAACGGTTGTGCATTGCCCGCGCGATCGCGGTCAGCCCCGAAATCATCTTGATGGATGAACCCTGTTCCGCTCTTGACCCGATTGCGACGGCCAAGATCGAAGAACTGATGGATGAGCTCCGGCAGAACTATACGATCATCATCGTGACCCACTCAATGCAGCAGGCCGCCCGCGTTTCCCAGCAGACGGCGTTCTTCCATCTGGGAATTCTCGTGGAGGACGGTCCGACCCAAGAGATCTTCACCAATCCCACGGACAAGAGGACGCAAGATTACATCACCGGTCGCTTCGGCTGACCAGGCGAGACATGTCGCGGCAAGGACAATGACAATGATGAACGAGCACACCGCAAAAGCCTTCGATGTCGATCTCCAGGATATCTCCCGCATGGTCGCCGAGATGGGCGGGCTCGCTGAGAAGCAGATCGCGGATTCGATCGATGCACTGGCCAAGCGCGACTCCGAGCGGGCCGAACGGGTGATCGCCGCGGACACCGCTATCGATAATCTGCAGCGCGAGATCGAGGAGCGTTCGGTGCTGACCATCGCGCGGCGCCAGCCGATGGCGATCGATTTGCGCCAGGTCGTGAGCGCCCTGCGCATCGCCAACGACCTTGAGCGGATCGGTGACCTCGCGAAGAACATCGCCAAGCGGGTGATGCCGATCACCGCCGATTTTCATCCGCAAAAGCTCATTCGCGGCGTCGAGCACATGGGCGCCCTCGTGCTCACCCAGCTCAAGCAGGTGCTCGACAGCTATGCCAGCCACGATCTCGAAAAGGCGCTCGCCGTGTGGAACGGCGACGAGGAGATCGACGCCATGTGCACCTCGCTGTTCCGCGAGCTGCTCACTTACATGATGGAAGATCCACGCCACATCACGTTCTGCATTCACCTGATGTTCTCTGCCAAGAACATCGAACGCATGGGCGACCATGCCACCAACATCGCCGAAACGGTTTATTTTATGGTCCAAGGCCGTCCGATCACTGACGAACGGCCGAAGGGTGACACCCTGGCGGCACTTGCCGCCGAGCATTGAGCGAAAGGCCCATGAGCGGAACGAGCCCGCGTATTTTGATCGTTGAGGACGAAGAGGCCCTGACCCTGCTGCTTCGCTATAACCTTGAAGCGGCAGGCTATGACGTCGATACCGTCGCCCGCGGCGACGATGCCGACCTCCGGTTCAAGGAGCGCCCGCCGGACCTTGTCATCCTCGACTGGATGCTCCCCGGCCTCTCGGGCATCGAGCTCTGCCGGCGTCTGCGCGCCCGTCCCGACACCCGCCAGCTTCCGATCATCATGCTGACAGCCCGCGGCGAGGAAAGCGAGCGGGTCCGCGGCCTGTCGACCGGCGCCGACGACTACATCGTGAAGCCGTTCTCGGTTCCGGAACTGTTGGCACGCGTGAGTTCGCTGTTGCGCCGCTCGTCGCCGGAACGCATCGCCGACATTCTCTCGTTCGGTGAGTTGGAGCTTGACCGCGAGAAGAAGCGCGTCTCCCGCAATGGCCACGCGATCGACCTCGGGCCGACCGAGTTCCGGCTACTCGAGTTCCTGATGGAACGTCCGGGGCGTGTGTTCTCCCGCGAGCAGCTTCTCGACGGTGTTTGGGGACGCGACGTCTATATCGACGAGCGCACGGTCGACGTTCACGTCGGCCGTTTGCGTAAGGCGCTGAACCGCGGGCATTCCGACGATCCGATCAGGACCGTTCGCGGTGCCGGCTATGCCCTCGACGACAAGTTCGGGAAGGCATCGAGCGTGGCGTAGCTGGGCAGTTCCGTCTGCCTTGAATCTATCGGTTTGTCATCGCGGGGCTTGACCCCGCTGACTTGGTTTCTTGCGAAATGAGATGGCTGTGCGGGGTCAAACCCCGCGCATGATGCTGTAAGAACAGGGCCTCAATCTGCGAAGCTCTAACCCCGCACCGGCTGCCGACGGTCGCGTCGCATATTCGCAGGCTGATAGGCGATGCGCGAATGGTGCGCGCAGTAGGGCAGGCCGGTGAGCGAGTGGCCACCGCAGAAGAAGAAGTCCGAGCTGCCGGGATCGCCGATCGGCCAGCGGCAGGTGTCCTCGTTCAGTTCCAGGATCGTGCGCCGCTGCCCGATCGGAATGACGTTATCGAGGAGCTCCGGCTCTTCGGCGACTTCATATTCGAAGGCCTGTGCGAGCGCCGTGTTGCCTCGCATGGCCGGGCGCGACACCCGCAGCATGTGCGTGTGCGAGCGCGGCTTGCGCTGCCGCGGCGCTGCCGACGACGGCGACTTGGCACGGCCCGAGAGCCCGAGCCGGTGCACCTTGCCGATGACGGCGTTGCGCGTAATGCCGCCGAGTTCGGCCGCGATCTGACTTGCTGACAGTCCATCGGACCACAGCTTCTTCAGCATCTCCACGCGTTCGTCGGTCCAGCTCATGGTCCCAGTTCCTTGACGTCAGCGCGACGGACTGGTCGAGACAGAATCCAGCTATCGGTCCGGGCAGCTATCGGCTGGCCCGACGCGTACACCTACTAAAGATTTACTCAGAGACCTGTCCGCCGCACGAAATGTCGTGTTTAACGATCGAAGAACTACAATATGGCGAGAGTCAGGCGCAAGAGTCCGAGCACCCGCGTCCACATCTTACACTCAAGAACGCACGAAGCATCCACACTTTTCGCGCTGTTGTGCTCCGCGCGCGACACCAGAACGTCGCAGTCACAGCCTATTTGACCATGTTGACAGGGGTCTGGGCCGCAATAAAATAGCCACCGTGCCGCCCGGAGAGGCGGCACATTTCATTTTCCACTCCGGTGTTGCAGGGCCGATGAGCGAGCAGGGAACATCCCATTTGT
The DNA here is from genome assembly GCA_009377695.1 of Hyphomicrobiales bacterium. GTDB lineage: Bacteria > Pseudomonadota > Alphaproteobacteria > Rhizobiales > Xanthobacteraceae > VAZQ01. The sequence goes on from WHTP01000001.1 coordinate 118,018, forward strand.
TGCCGACCTATGCGCGGGTCGACCTCGCTTTCGAGCGGGGCGAAGGTGTGTGGCTTGTGGCGACCAACGGCGAGCGCTATCTCGATTTCACGTCCGGCGTGGCGGTGAATGCGCTTGGGCACGCCCATCCGCGCCTGATCGCGGCCATCAGCGAGCAGGCGCAGAAGCTCATCCACGTCTCCAACCTCTACCGCATCCCGGAGGCGGAACGGCTGGCGGCGCGGCTCTGCGCGGCGAGCTTTGCCGATTTCGTCTTCTTTGCCAATTCCGGGGCCGAAGCGATGGAGGGCGCGATCAAGATGGCGCGCAAATATCATTCGGCGAACGGCCATCCGGAGCGCTACCGCATCATCACCTTCGACGGTGCGTTCCACGGCCGCACGCTGGCAACGCTCGCCGCCGGTGGACAGAAGAAGTATCTCGACGGCTTCGGCCCGGTGGTCGAAGGCTTCGACCAGGTTCCGTTCGGCGATCTCGATGCCGTCCGGGGCGCTATTACACCGGAGACGGCGGCGATCCTGATCGAGCCGATCATGGGTGAGGGCGGCGTGCGCGTCGTGCCGCCGGAGTTCCTGCGGGCGCTGCGCCAGATCTGCGATCAGCATGGCCTGCTCCTGGTGTTTGACGAGGTGCAGACCGGCATGGGCCGCGCCGGGGAACTCTTCGCCTATCAGCGCGTAGGTGTTGCGCCCGACATCATGGCGCTCGCCAAGGCCTTGGGCGGCGGGTTCCCGATGGGTGCAGTTCTTGCCACCGGCGAGGCTGCCAAAGGCATGACCGCAGGCACCCACGGTTCCACTTTCGGCGGCAATCCGTTGGCAATGGCGGCCGGCAACGCCGTGCTCGACGTCATGCTGGCCGACGGCTTCTTCGATCGCGTGAAGCGGCTGTCGCTGCTGTTCAAGCAGAAGCTCGCCGCGATCAAGGATCGCTATCCGAGCGTGATCTCCGAGGTGCGGGGCGAGGGGCTACTGCTTGGCCTGCGCGCAGTGGTGCCGAGCGGCGAACTGGTCGACGCATTGCGCGCCGAGAAGATGATCACCGTTGCGGCCGGCGACAATGTCGTGCGGCTGCTGCCGCCCTTGATCGTCACCGAAGGGGAGGTTGCCGACGCCGCGCAGCGCATCGAGCGCGCCTGCGAGCAACTCGCGAACAAGCATGCACAGGCGCTTACGCAAGGGGCCGCCGGATGAACGCCAACGGCGTGCGGCATTTCCTCGATCTGACCGACATCCCCAGGGACGACCTGCGGGGCATGATCGAGACGAGCCGCGCCATCAAGGCTAAACGCAAGACCGGAGCTGGTGCGGCCGATCGCCCGCTTGCCGGCAGAACGCTCGCCATGATCTTCGAGCGGCCATCGACGCGCACGCGGGTCTCGTTCGAAGTCGCGATGCGCCAGCTCGGCGGCGATGTCATTATGTTGACGGCCGATGAGATGCAGCTTGGCCGTGGCGAGACCATTGCCGACACCGCGCGCGTTTTATCGCGCTATGTCGATGCCATCATGATCCGCACGCTCGATCATGATGCCCTCGCCGCGCTCGCGCGGCATGCGACCATCCCGGTCATCAATGGGCTCACGCGGCGCTCGCATCCCTGCCAGGTGATGGCCGACGTCATGACGTTCGAGGAACGGCGCGGGACGATCCGCGGCAAGACCGTTGCCTGGTCGGGCGACGCCAACAACGTCTTGGCGTCCTGGATGCACGCGGCCGAGCGGTTCGAGTTCCAGTTACGGGTGGCAAGCCCGCCGGAACTCAAGCCGAAGAAATGGCTGCTTGACTGGGCCAAAGAAGCGCACGCCAAGATTTCGATCGGCACCGACCCCGAGGCTGCGGTCAAAGGCGCCGATTGCGTCGTCACCGATACCTGGGTCTCGATGGGCGACAGGAACGGCCAGCGCCGCCACAATCTGCTCAAGCGTTACCAGGTCAATGCGCGGCTGATGGCGAAGGCCAAGCCCGACGCGATCTTCATGCATTGCCTGCCCGCCCATCGCGGCGAGGAGGTCACTGATGAGGTGATCGATGGGCCGCAGTCAGTAGTGTTCGACGAAGCCGAGAACCGCCTGCATGCCCAGAAGGGCATTCTGGCGTGGTGTCTGCACGCCAAAGTCTCGCTGAAGCCAAATCTCGCTGAAGCCAAATCTCGCTGAGCAGTGTGTTGGATTTGACGTTCTTATCGTTTGGGACACGAGCGTCCCTTTAGATTCCTGCGTTCGTATCAAAGCATGCCGCGAGGACGTGCGAACGCCGGAATCGGGACACCAGCAACTCCTAGTATGTCGGGGTCGCAATCCGCGCCTGCGATGCCATATAGGTCAGGATGCCAGAAACCCAGACCGCCATCCCCAGCCGCCAACCATCCCCGACATCGGCGGACGACACCATCCTCCCCTTCGAGGTGAAGGCGCTCGACCTGCGCGGCCGCGTGGTGCGGCTTGGGCCCTCTGTCGACAAGATCCTGCGCGCCCACGATTATCCCGCACCGGTCGCGAAGCTCCTGGGCGAGGCGGTGGTGCTCGCGGTGCTGCTCGGCACTTCGCTGAAGTTCGAGGGGCGCTTCATCCTGCAGACCCAGGGCGACGGCCCTGTGCGCATGCTGGTCGTTGACTACACCACCCCCGGCAAGATCCGCGCCTGCGCCCGCTTCGATGCTGGCCGCGTCGCCGCGGCCATCGCCGAGGGCAAGACCGACGTCGGCGGCCTCTTGGGCCGCGGCCATCTCGCGATGACCATCGACCAGGGGCCGGACATGAACCGCTACCAGGGCCTGGTCGCGCTCGACGGCAAGTCGTTCGAGGACGCGGCGCACGAATACTTCCTGCGCTCGGAACAGATCCCGACCCGCATCCGCCTCGCAGTCGGCGAGGAGCTCAGTGCCGCGGCCGGCGGCGCGCAGCATCGCTGGCGCGCCGGTGGTCTGCTGGTGCAGTTCCTGCCGAAAGCGCAGGAGCGGGCGCGCCAGCCCGACCTCGATCCCGGCGATGCGCCGCCCGGGCAGGCGATCCACGTCGTACCCGAAGATGACGCCTGGGTCGAAGGCCGCTCGTTGGTGGAGACGGTGGAGGACATCGAGCTCCTCGATCCCTCGCTCTCGACCGAGCGGCTGGCCTATCGCCTCTTCCACGAGCGCGGCGTTCGCGTGTTTCCGGATACCGCGGTCTCGGCGGAGTGCTCGTGCTCGCGCGACAACGTCGCCAACATGCTGAAGAGCTTTTCGCAGGACGATCGCGACGACATGGTCGAGAACGGCTCGATCACCGTGACCTGCGAGTTCTGCAACTCGACCTATGTGTTCGAGCCGGACAAGCTCGCCAGCGAGGCGCCCCCGACTGAGCCGCTCAATTGATGGTGCGGGTACGGCCCTCTTGTGGCACATCAAGAGAAAACGCCGGAATATCGATATCGAACGGCTCGCCGGACTCCGTCACCATCCCGTAGCTGCCGGTCATGAAGCCGGACGGTGTCGGCAGGGGCACGCCGCTGGTGTATTCGTAATTGGCGCCGGGCTTGATCACGGGCTGCTCGCCGACCACGCCGGCGCCGCGCACCTCCTGCAGCTTCCCGTTCGCGTCGGTGATCCGCCAATGCCGCGTCTTGAGCTGCACGGTTTCGCCGCTCCGGTTGGTGAGCGTGATCGTATAGGCCCAGAAGAAGTAGCCGTTCTCCGGCGATGAGCGATCCGGCAGGTAGCGCGGGGCAACCTCAACTTCAATCCGGTGGGTGACGGCGCGGTACATGACAGTGTCTCAGCCCCTTAGGTTTTGGTCTCTTTGGCGGCGCGGGGCAGTGCCGGTTTAGGCGGCCCGCCACGCAATCGTCGCGATCACGTGATTCTCAGATTAGCAAATCTTGCCGTAGAACTCAGGCTTTAGTCAGTCAGCCGAACGGACTCCGGTTCGCATGCATTCCCCGATTTCCCCGATCGTCGCCAGGCCGCGCGACCCGACGACGCCGCGCGATCTGCGGCTCGATCTGTTCCGCGGGGTCGCGCTCTGGCTGATTTTCCTCGATCATATCCCTTCCAATCTGGTGAGCTGGATCACCATTCGCAATTACGGCTTCAGCGACGCCACCGAGATCTTCATCTTCATCTCCGGCTACACCGCCGCCTTCGTCTACGGCAAGGTGATGGTGGAGCGCGGCTTCGTGATCTCGTCAGCGCGCATCCTCCGCCGCGCCTGGCAGATCTACGTCGCCCACATCTTCCTGTTCGCGATCTATCTCGCGGAGATTTCCTACGTTGCGAGGAGTTTCGACAATCCGCTCTTCGCCGAGGAAATGAATATCCTCGATTTCCTCAAGCAGCCGGACATCACCATCATCCAGGCGCTACTGCTGAAATTCAAACCCGTCAACATGGACGTGTTGCCGCTCTACATCATCCTCATGATGATGTTCCCGCCGATCCTCTGGCTCTTGCTGCGCAATGCGACGCTCGCGCTTGCAGTGTCGGCCGGAGTGTATGCGGTCGCGCTGATGTTCGGCATGAACCTTCCCGCCTATCCCGAGGGCGACTGGTTCTTCAATCCGTTCGCATGGCAGCTTCTGTTCGTCTTCGGCGCATGGTGTGCGCTCGGCGGAGCCGACCGCTTGACGATGGTTCTGAGTTCACGCGCCACGCTGGCGATTGCGACCGCGTATCTCTTGGTCGCTTTCTACATCGCTCTGAGCTGGCATCTGCCGGCGGTGATGAGCCCGCGGGTGACCCAGTGGCTAGAAGACGTCATCTATCCGATCGACAAGACCAATCTCGACGCCCTGCGCTTCGCGCATTTCCTGGCGCTCGCGACTGTCACCGTCTGGTTCATCCCGCGCACCTGGCCGCCGCTCAACTCGCGCTGGCTTCACCCGGCAATCCTGTGCGGGCAGCATTCGCTTGAAATCTTCTGCCTCGGGGTGTTCCTGGCCTTCGCCGGGCATTTCGCGATGGTCGAGATTTCGGGCGCGCTCTGGATGCAGGTCCTGATCAGCGTCGTGGGCATCTTGACCATGATCGCGGCGGCAGCCCTGATAGCGTGGTACAAGCGGGCTGACGAACGCCGCGCTGGTGGTGTTTCTGGTGGCGCCCGGCAGAAGCCTGCGAATGCCGATCTCGCTGGAGGCGAGGCATGAGGACGATCTGCACTGCCGCGCTGGCTGCGACATTCTGGCTCGTGCTCGCCGGCGCTCAGGCTGCCCTCACGGGCGCCTGCGCGATTCCGGACTATCTCGTCACCAGCGAGTACCAGCTCAAGCGGGTCGCGCTCGCGGCCGAGAAGCGGAAGTCGCTCCGGATCGCCGTGGTTGGCACCGGGTCCTCTATCCTGGCTGGCCCGGACGGGCCGGGATCGGCCTATCCGGCGCGGCTCGAAGCCGCGCTGCGCAAGCGTCTTCCGGGCATCGAGATCAAGGTTGTCACGCTGGTCCGCACCCGGCTGACCGCGCTCGATCTGGCCCGCAGCATGCGCAGGGTCGTCGAGGACGAGAAGCCCGATCTTGTGATTTGGCAAACCGGAACCATCGACGCCATCCGGCGGATCGACCAGGAGGAGTTCAAGATCGCGCTCGACCGGGGCGTCGAGCGTCTCCAGAAGGCCGGCACCGACGTTATCCTTATGAACATGCAGTACAGCCCCCGCACCGAATCGATGATTGCGGTCGGACCCTATTCCGATACGATGCGCGTGGTTGCGCAGCAGCGGAGCGTGCCGTTGTTTGACCGGTTAGGCATCATGCGATACTGGTCCGATCATGGTGCCTTCGACCTGTACGCGGCTGGCAGGGATAACGTGCTCGCCCATCGGGTTCACGATTGCATCGGACGCGCCATTGCAAGGCTGATCGTCGAATCCGGTCGGCTCCAACAAATTGAATCGCGGGCGATTAAATAACTCGCGGGGCGACAGGAGTTCGGCAACATCATGGATCATGTTGCTTGGTTTCGCCGCGCGGTGTTGGGTTGTGCCGTTGCGGTGCCGGCCTTCGTTGTTTCGCAGCCGGCTGGCGCGCAAATCGCCGCCCCAGGATCGTCAGCCGCAGCAACAACGGCTCCGGGCACGACGCCCAAAGCACCGCGCTGCGTGGTTCCCGAGAACTATGCCCGCTTCGATCTTCCCCTGTACCGGCCCGGGCGTCAGCTTGCAGCCGGGCATGCGATCAAGATCGTTGCGATCGGTTCCTCCTCGACCTTCGGCGCCGGCGCGAGCAAGCCGTACAATTCCTATCCCAGCCGCCTCGCAGCCGAGCTGTCGCGCAGGTTCGTCGATCACGAATTCACCGTTCTCAACCGGGGCGTCAACGGCGACACCGCGGCCGACATGCTCGCGCGCTTCGAGCGCGGCGTGATCGCGGAGCGGCCCGATCTTGTGCTGTGGCAGGTCGGCACCAATTCGCTCCTGCGTGGCGATCCGGTCGCGCCGCATCGTTCGCTGCTACATGGCGGTATCGTGCGCTTGAAGACGATTGGCACAGATGTCGTGCTGATAGATCCGCAATACGCGCCGCGCGTGATCGCGCGGCCGAAGGCCGAGAGCATGGTGTCACTGATTGAGCAGATGGCGAAGACCGAGGCGGTGAATCTGTTCCGCCGCTTCGCGCTGATGCGCCATTGGCGCAAGGTCGAGCACATGCCGTTTGGGGCGTTTCTGTCGCCTGATCAGCTCCATATGAACGACTTCAGTTATGGGTGCGTCGCGCGCGCGCTCTCAGGCGCGATCTCGGAAGCGATGACGCGAGCGGTGTCGACGGCATCGGCACCGAAGGCAAAGCGCTGACGTTTTTTTGATTAGCTGACGCAATTCTTTCCGCTCGTTCCCGCGTAGGCGGGAACCCAGGCTTAAAAAAAGAATCCTGGATTCCCGCTTGCGCGCAGGAGTGTCCGGGGAATGATTCACTGTGTCGCGGTGCATGCCCGGCCAGACCGGCGCGAACCGGTTACTTTCTGGTTGTCGAGACTCAGAAGGAGAACC
>WHTP01000199.1 GCA_009377695.1 Hyphomicrobiales bacterium
CCATTTCGCAGCGGCCTCTTATACGAACTTCGGAATCGAAGGACACTAGCAACTCTTTGAATCTAGTGTGGCTTTGGTTCAGAAGTCCGCATGTCGGACTCGCCGCGAGAATGATGCGGACTTCTGAACCGCCACACTAGTGCCCGCTTCCGAAGTTCGTGTTACGTCGCAGCACCCCCTGACACGAACTTCGGAAGCAAAGGGCACTAGCAAGCTTATCATTGCAGTGCCGCTTTTCGATTTGAAGTTCCTAGTCGAGTCTGCGGCAACTGCTGTAGGAACTTCAAATCGGCGGCACTGGCTGCTTCAGGACACCCGCAGAGGCAAGCGTTTTCCCCTCCGGCCGGTTCCCCAGCCGTGAGCGTCGGTGCTATCGCGCGAATGTTCATTAAAGCGACATCGTATAGGCGCGGACGCGGGTGCGGGCAAGGGATCGCCGCCAGCGCTCCACATGGGATTGTCGTCTCAGGACGCCGGCCTGATCCGCGCCAGCCGGTCGAGCGCCCCCTGCAGGATGAAAGCGGCCGCGTGCTGGTCGATCACGGCGGCACGTCTTTTGCGGCTCATGTCGGCGGCGATCAGGTCGCGCTCGACCGCGACGGTCGACAGCCGCTCGTCCCAGAACGCGATCGGAAGCTCGGTCAGGCGCGCGAGATTGCGGGCGAAGGCGCGCGTTGATTGCGCGCGTGGCCCCTCGCTGCCGTCCATGTTGATCGGCAGGCCGAGCACGAAACACACCGCCTTGCGCTCCGCGGCGAGCACCAGGACGTGCCGGGCGTCGGTGGTGAAAGCTGTGCGAGCGATGGTCTCGACGCCGGTCGCGAGCCGCCGGTCGGGATCGCTCGCGGCAACCCCGATGGTCTTGGTGCCGAGGTCAAGTCCGATGAGCGCGCCACGTGGCGGCAGGAGTGTGGCGACGTCTACGAGCGGCAGGACCGGCGCGGGCATGCACGAGCCATTACCACATCGGCCGGAAAGCGGTCGATTGATCTTGCGCGCATGCTGGCTATCCTGCGCCACCCCGGCGAAGATGGAACTAAAGTCATGCAGATCACGTGGTTTGGGCACTCGGCATTTCGTCTCGATTTCGGCGGCAACGCAGTGCTGATCGATCCGTTCTTCACCGGCAATCCGGCCTTCGTGTCCGACAAGGCCGCGTCAGCGTGTCATGGTCATGAATGAGACAGCGGCCGATCGCTTCCTGCCGCCGCTTCGTGTCAATCTGTGCGATCCGTCGCGGCGCGAACCGGGGATGATCGTTTTCACGACCCGGCCCGGCAGCATCCACAATCAAAAGGCTCAGATGGGCTGGGTCGTTGCGCTCGATCGCGGCGGCTTGGTTCGTCTCAATCTCAAGCTCGACGCGGCGACGCAGGACGTCCGCCGCGACCTTGACGGAAATATCCTGTTCTCGCAGCCCGGCGCCGGCCTGATGACCAAAGTCGACTGGCAGGGCAAGATCGTCGGCTGCTGGCATGCGCAGGGACGATGGGCCCACAAGCTGCCGCCCGAAGGCAGCATCGCGCTGCCAGTCGATGTTCTGCACCACAGCTTCCAGGTGCTGCCGAATGGCAACTTTCTGGTGTTGAGCGCCGAGGCGCGACCGTTCGCGAATTGGTACGGTAGTACGATAGACGCAGCCGCGCCGCGCGAGACGGCTAATCTGGTCGGCGATGTCATTGCCGAGGTGACGCGGGAAGGCGAATTGGTTCGAGAATGGCATCTGCTCGACATGCTCGATCCGTACCGCATCGGTCACGGCAGCCGCTCGACGTACTGGCACCGGCAAGGCTTTCCCGGCGCCTTCGACTGGTCGCACACCAATTCAATCTTCTATGAGCCGTCGGACGACAGCATTCTTGCCTCGCTCCGGCATCAGGACTGCATTATCAAGTTCGATTGCGCGACCGGCGCGCTGCGCTGGTTCCTCGGCAATCACAGCTTTTGGACCGGCAGGCTGGCCGAGAAATTGCTGGCGCCGGAGGCAGGGCTCGAATGGCAGTTTCATCAGCATGATTGCTCGGTCGTTGGGCTGAACCGCGTGCTGTGCTTCGACAACGGCAATTTCCGTGCTGGCGCGTTCGAAGCGAAGCAAAGCGACGCAACGAGCTACAGTCGTGCGGTCGAATTCGAGATCGACGAGATGGCGCGCACCGTGCGGCAGGTCTGGCAGTTCGGTGATGGCGGCAAGGATCGGATCTTTGCCTGCTATCAGGGCGGTGCCTACCGTCTCCCGGAGACCGGCAACACGTTCATGACGTTCGGCGGGATTTGCACGGTCGACGGTGTTCCGACCAGCGACAATGTCGACGCGTTCGGCAAAGCGCGCCTGATCGAAGTCACGCCCAACGGTGACATCGTTTTCGACGCGACAATCGACGACAGCAGCAGCGCGGAGCCGCTCCCGTTCTCGGCCTTTCGCGCTGAGCATTTCCCGGAACGGTAAGACTGGGCCACTACAAGGCCGTGAGAGCGATTTGAAAACAGCATCTAAGCTCAGTACAAGCAGCCTGCTTCGGTTACTTATTGATGTGCGGGCGAGGAATTGGTGATGACGATGAAATCCCAGCAGGTGACGCCATGAGCGGCATGGAGATCAAAATGCTCCACGCCGGCGCGATCACGCAGGTGGTGCGGGCCGTGGTGCCGGAATTCGAGAAGCAGACCGGCCACAAGGTCGTGCTGCATCGCGATACGGCGGGCGCGTTGACCAAGCTAATCGAGGCTGGCGAGCCATTCGATCTCGCTTTGCTCACGCCCGGCGCGATCGACAAGCTGACCGAGCAAGGCAAGTTCGTGCGCGGCAGCCGCACCAATATCGCGCGCGTTGGCGTCGGTGTGGTGGTGAAGGAGGGCACGCCGTTGCCCGATATCTCGAGCGTCGAAGCGTTCAAGAACGCGCTCCTGAAAGCGAAGTCCGTCGCCTATATCGATCCTCATGCCGGCGGTTCGAGCGGCATCTATGTCGCGGGCCTGCTGGAGAAGTTCGGCATCGCCAACGAGGTCAATGCCAAGGCGAAGCTCATCCACGGCGGCGCGGTCGCGACCCACATTGCCAAAGATGTCGCCGAGCTCGGCGTGCACCAGATCAGCGAAATCCTGCCCGTGAAGGGGATCGTGCTGGTCGGGCCGTTGCCGAACGAAATCCAGAATTACACCACCTACGCCGCCGGCATCGGCGCGAGCGCCAAGCAAGCCGAGGCGGCGAAGGCGCTGATCAAGGCCTTCGTCAACCCCGACAATGCGGAGTTGATCCGGTCGAAGGGGCTGGAGCCGGTGAGCGCGTAGCCGCCGCTACTTGCTAATCAGAACCTTCTTTGCCTCGGCGATCACCTCAGGCGAGGTGTCGACGATGGAATTAGCAATTTTCTGCGCCTCGGCGCCCGAGCTCGGGCTGATGTCCTGCTTGGCCTGGGCGGCTTCCTTCAGCAACTCGGGATCCTTAATCGCCGCATCGAAGGCCGCCCGCAGCGCCGCCACCCGTTCGGCCGGCACGTCAGGCGTGGTGACGATCGAACGGGCGATGGCCGTGTCGGCCGAAATGAAAGTCAGCACTTGCTTGTGCAGGTCGTTCTTCACAAGCTCCTGCATCAGAGGCACGTCCTTGAGCTCCGGGTGCCGCTTGAGCGCAATCTGCACCAGCATGTGAATTTTCTTATCGGCGAGCCAATGTGGCCGGGTCGATTTCCATGAGGCCCAAAGGTTCGAGCCGCGGCCACCGACTTCGCCGCGCTCCATCGCGATGTTGACGTTGGCGCCGCCGGGATAGCCGAATACGATTTTGAATTTGGTGCCGGCATAGGCGTTCAGCGCCGCTGGATAGTAGTAGGAACCGCTGCTACGGCCGGTCGCACCGACCACGAACTCCTTCTTCATGACCTGCTCGATGCGAGTCACGCCCGTCGTGTGCCAGGAATTGATCACGTTCGGGCTGTCGGTGGTGTTGCCGAGATAGCTGAACTTGCGGACGTCGTATTTCACGCCTTCGAGACCGATCGCCTGGGCCACTGGAAGGTTCGACGAGATCGCGAGCATCGCCGTTCCATCACGCGGCGCGACGTTCGCGAGCCAGTTCGCCGCCACGAGCCCACCAGCGCCTAGCATGTTCTGCGGGACAATCTTCGGATTGCCCGGAATATGTTTCGACAGGAAGCGCGCCAGCAGCCGCGCGCGCAGGTCGTAGTCGCCGCCGGCGGATACGCCGATGACCATCTGAATGGTGCGGCCGCGATAGAAGTCGGCGACCGGATCGGCCATGGCGGAAATCGCAGACGTTGCAATCACCGGAACAGCCAGCAGTGCGGTCAGGGCAGGGCGGAACATCGCTGTCTCCTCTGCGCGCAATCGCGCGTGAATTTGTGATTTTGCGCGGACCATACGGACAACGGCGTCCGAGGCAAGCGCACCGTTGCCGCATCGCCTGTTCCGCTGACAGTTGACAGCATGCCGCAGGCCGGGCCTGCTAAGGGCATGGATCAAGCGCCCAAGGCCCTGTTTTTCGACGTGTTCGGCACGCTGGTCGATTGGCGGATCAGTATCGCCCGCGAGGCGGAGCTCATCCTCAAGCCGCTCGGCCATGCCCTCGACTGGCCCGCGTTCGCGGATGCATGGCGGGGCGAATATCAGCCGGCGATGGAGGAGGTCCGCTCCGGTAAGCTGCCGTTCTGCAAGCTCGACGTGCTGCACCGGCGGAATCTTGAGCGCATCCTGCCTCGCTTCGGGGTCTCGAGCCTGAGTGATGACACGATGCGCCAGCTCAATCTCGCCTGGCACCGGCTCGACGCCTGGCCGGATGTTCCGCCCGGGATGGGACAGCTCAAGCGGATGTTCTGGCTCGCGCCGGTCTCCAACGGCAACATCTCGCTGATGGTTGATCTCGCGCGCCGCAACAGTCTGCCGTGGGACGCGGTCCTCGGTTCAGAAATCGCGGGCGACTTCAAGCCCAAGCCGCGTGTTTATCTCTCCGCCTGCGATGCGTTCGGTCTCGCGCCGGGGGACTGCATGATGGTCGCAGCACACAGCAACGACCTCGCGCACGCCGCAAAATGCGGGCTGCGCACCGGTCACATCGCACGGCCGAATGAGCACGGACCGGGCAAGGGGGAGCCGGCGCCCACCGTGCCGGTCGACGTGGCCGCGTCGAGCCTCGAGGATTTGGCGCGCAAGCTCGGCGCGTAGAGCATGATCCCGAAAAAGGCTGCCCCGGACTTGATCCGGGGTGGGAGCCGGCTTTCGGAAAAGATCACGCTCAGCCAAAGCGCTGGCCGCCGGCTTGCGATCCGTCAGTATGGCCGGCCGGCACCCTTCACGGTCGTGCGCAGCATCAGCCGCCGCTCGGTCGAAGGGAAATCGGTGCGCGCGTGCGAGGAGTTGCGGTTGTCCCAGAGCATGAGATCGCCGAGCCGCCAGACGTGCTCGTAGACGAACTCCCGCTTCTCGGCATGGTCGAACACCGCTTTGAGGAGCTTGTCGGCCTCATCCTGCGGAATGCCTTCGACGCCCACCGTCATCAGGCGGTTGACATAGACCGCCTTGCGATTGGTGTCTTCATGCGTGCGGAATACCGGGTGCCTGCACTCCCCAAAGGCCTCCGTACCCTTGCCGTCGCCCTTCTGGACCGAGCCGTAGTTGTAGTGATGGATCGCCCTGCGGCCTTCCAGCCGATTGCGGATTTCCGGATCGAGCGTGTCGTAGGCCGCATAGCCGCTCGCGAACAGCGTGTTGCCGCCGGTCGATGGAATCTCGACCGCGTAGAGCAGCGTCGCTTTGTCCGGCATTTCGGAATGGATCATGTCGTGGTGGAACATCATCTCGCCGTCGGGCAACGCGCCGATGGGTTCGCCGTTCTCGCGGATGTTCGAGATCAGCATGATGCCCGGCAGGATGCTTGCGTAGCCCTTCGGAAAGAATTTTTGGGGCCGGCGCGGTATGCCCTGTTCGCCGAAATAGCCGGTGACGCGGATCAAATCCTCCTGCGACAATTTCTGGTCTGGGAAGATGAGTACGATGTGATCGAGCCAGGCTTGGTAGATCGCCTTGATGGTCGCGTCGTCCGGTTTCTCGCGCAGATCGAGCCCGCGGATTTCCGCGCCGATGTGCTTGGTGAGGGGAACGACGTCGAGCTTGGCCTGCGTCATCACGGTCATGATCGTTTCTCCGGCATGGTCCCAGGTCTTGGATCAGGTCTTGGATCAGGTCTTGGCCCGGGATTCGCTCTTCCTTGGGATGACGCCTAGGAAACCATGTCGGCGCAATCGCGGCAATGCGCGATATTGTATGGCTGAGTTGAACGTCCATAAACCGCGCGCCACATTTGGCGGCAGCGGCGCACGCTGGCATCCGGCTCGGCCGGCGTGGCATAGTCGGGCGAAGAGACTTACCTTGAGATGGGAAC
>WHTP01000028.1 GCA_009377695.1 Hyphomicrobiales bacterium
AAACCTTCGTCTCATGCCAGCGTTGGCTGGTAACGGCTGCACAATCATTGCAGTGGGGCGATGCCTTGACTCTTGGCGGCTGCCGCAAGCATAGCGCGCTGCTCGTCGATGGAGGCCGTGAATTCGGCTGCGCTTCCAAAATTGAGCATCTGCCCCGTTAACGTGAGCCGCTCGGCAACGATCGGATCACTGGTGGCGCTCTTGACGTCGGCTGCGATCTGCTCGCGCAAGGCGGTAGGCATGTTCTTCGGGCCGAACAGGCCAGCCAATCCGTCCAACGTCAGCTCGGGATAGCCAGCTTCCCTCACGGTCGGAATGTTCGAGAGTGACGGAGCCCTGATGCTGTTGGTCACGGCGATGAGCTTGATCTTGCCGGCCTGGAGTTGCGGCCGCAGCGTCGGGAGCGATGCGTCGCAGACCTGGATGGTCCCGGCGGCGAGATCGTTGGCGGCGTCCTGTGGATTACGGTAGGGCACGCGTGCCATGTTCAGGTTGTTTTTCTTGAGAAAGCCCGCAAACAAAAAGTCGATCGCGCCGGTCGTGCCCGCCCAGTTGAGCTTTCCCGGTTGCGCCCGCACCATGTCGGCGAGCTCTTTCAGGGAATTGACCGGGAGCGATGCAGGAACCGCAACAGCGAGGATGAGATTCCATCCCCGCGCAATCGGCGCAAGGTCGCTCTGCTTGTAGGGTAGATTAGGGATCATATACGGGTGGGCAGTAAACGACGACGACGGTGCTCCGAGCAGAACGTGGTCGTCGTTGGCGCTTAGAAACGTGGTGATGGCTACGATCCCATCGCCGCCAGGGCGATTCTCGACCACGACCGGCTGATTCCAGCGCTTGGTCAAGCGATCGGCGAGGAGGCGCATCCCGATATCCGTTCCGCTGCCTGCGCCAAGCGTCACAATGAACCTGACCGGCCGCTGCGGCCAGCTTTGCGCATATCCCCGCGTGTCGCCCAATATACCTGCGACAAGTACCGCGCTCGCCGCGACTGCGATCGTTCGCCAAAAACCGGACATGGTAGGTGCCCCCGCTGCTGAATGAGAGGTTCCCCGGCACTTGTTGCATACGCTATGGTGAAAACGTATACGTGTCAAATTGCTGCTGGCCCATACAGTCCGAATCGGCGTCCAAATGCCGTCGGCTCGCCGAGGCGATATCAATGCGGAGCGATGGCTCCGCCATTGAAGCTGCAGCATGATCGGGAGGAAAGGAAACGCAGTGACCAGTGGTTGGGAAGCACGTCGGCGCGCGATCGCGGGCTGGAAAACAATGCCGGCTGCTCCCGGACATTCACCGCGATTGTGTGCCGATGCGTAAGCCGAGCATCTTAAAGGGGCCCGACATGACCCTTTCCGATAAGGTTTTCCGAGCGCTCGCCGAGGCTATCGTGTCCGGACGGCTGAAACCCGGACAGCGCCTGGACGAGCCGAGCGTGTGCCGCGAGTTCGGCGTGTCGCGGACGCCGGTGCGCGAAGCGCTTCGCCGGCTCAGCGGCACGGAATTGGTCGAGATGATTCCGAGAAAAGGCGTCACCGTCGCGCAAATTGACGTCGAGCAACTCACCGAAATGTATGAGGCGCTCGCGGAATTCGAAGGTCTTTGCGCACGATTGAGCGCCGTGAGAATGACCGCAGTGGAGAAAAAGCGGCTTGAAATGTTGAATGCAAGCCGCGAAAGCAGGATGGCCAAAGGCAATCGGGATGATTTCGCTGCGCTTAACATCGAATTTCACGAGGCCATTTATCAGGGTTCCCACAGTCCCAGTATCGCGAGCGTTGCCAGAAGTTTCCGCCAACGGGTCGATCCGTTTCGGATCCTGCAATTTGCGCCCGGGCAGACCGAACATTCGTTCGGCGAACATGATCAGATCGTACAAGCGATCGTAGCCTCCGACGCTGACGGGGCATGGCGCGCGATGCGCGACCATGTGACTCGGGTTGGCGTTCACGCGATTGAGAATCTTTCAATTCAGCGCGCCGGGCTGCCGGCGGGATCCGTCCCTCGGCGCGCGCGATCGTTCGTCTAGTTCCGATCTGTAGTTCCGATTTGGATTTTACGTATACGGAAGTTCTTGTGCGTATACGAAGCCCCCGCTAGATTGTTGCCAACAACGTTGAGCCTCGTGCGTTGCCTGGGACTTCCAGCGTCGAGAAATCCTGTTTCGAGAATCCTGCATGACTCCTCGCGCACCGTCGAACGGCTGGATTGGTGCAAGCCTGCCGCGCAAGGAAGACGAGCGTTTCCTCCTCGGCCACGGCAAATACATCGCCGATTTGCGGATGCCTGGCGTTCAAGACGTTGCCTTTGTGCGAAGCCAGGTTGCGAGCGGTTGCGTGCGGCAGGTCGGCAAGCCGGATGGTTACGCAGAGCGGGTGTTCACGCTCGCCGATCTTGGTCCATTGACGATTTTGGAGGCCGGACCCGAGCTGCCTCAGCATAAGCTTAGTCCGTTTCCGCCACTCGCCGACGGCTGCGTGCGCTACGTTGGACAGCCGATCGCCGCGTGCTTGCAGCCGACGCGCGCACTCGCCGAAGATCTGGCAGATCGCGTGACTGTCGATGTCGAGCAACGGGCGGCGGTTGTGGACAGCGTTGCGGCCATGCGCGCGGACAGCCCACGTGTCTTCGATCATTGGGCCGATAACGCCTACATCACCAGCACCGTCGTCGAAGGCACTCCGCAAACGCTCGCCGCGGCGCCCGTACGAATACGTCGCCAGTTTCGGATGAACCGGCAGGCGACGGTTTCGCTCGAATGCCGCGGTGTCCTCGCCTATTGGGATCACCGGCTCAATGAGCTGGTCGTCTATCTCTCGACCCAGGGCGGGCAGGTCAAGCGGCTGGGCTTATCGCAGATTCTCGGTCTGCCCGAGAACCAGGTCCGCGTCATCGCCCCAGACATTGGAGGCGGCTTTGGCGGCAAGAACCGCCTGATGCCGGAGGATGTCGCAATCGCGGCAATCGCTCTGAAAGTCGGCCATCCCGTGCGATGGATCGAAGACCGCCGTGAGCATCTGCTCGCGTCGGTTCATGCGCGCGATCACACTTACGATCTCACTTTGTCGGCCGAAAGGGACGGCACGCTGCTCGGCGTCGAGGGCGACATCTATGTCGATGCCGGTGCCTACGCGCTGTGGCCGACCGGTGCATTCCAGGAAGCGAGCATGGCCTCGCGCAACCTGACCGGCCCGTATCGCATCCGCCATCTAAATCTGAAGACGTACACGGTCGCTACCAACAAGGCGCCGATGGGGCCGTATCGCGGCGTCGCGCGACCGGGCGCCTGTTTTGCGATCGAACGGCTGGTCGATGAAATGGCCCGCGAACTCGGCCGCGAGCCGTTCGATTTGCGCCGTCAGAACATCGTCACCGCCGCCGAGCTTCCATACGACACCGCCGCCGGCATGCGACTCGATACCGGCGATTATGTCGTCGCGCTCGATACGGCGCGCGACATGATCGATCTGTCTGCGGTGCGCGCGCGCCAAGCCGCCGGCGAGCCGGATGGACGCGCCATCGGCGTCGGATTTGCCTTCTATACCGAGCAGAGCGGTCACGGCACGGCGGAGTTCGCCAAGCGGAAGTTTCGCGTGATTCCAGGCTACGAGTCGGCCAATTCGCGCATGCTGCCGGACGGCACCGTGATCATTCATGTCGGGGTGCAGAATCATGGCCAGGGTCACGAGACGACGCTTGCGCAAATTGCAGCGCATGAGTTGACCGTCGATCCCGATCGCATCTCCATTCGCTACGGCGACACCGCGACCAGCCCCTACGGGTTCGGCAGCTTTGCGTCGCGCTCGATCGTTTTCGCCGGCGGCGCGGTGGCGAAGTCGTGCCGGGCGCTCGTGGACAAGATCCGGCGGATTGGCGCGCATTTGTTACAGGTCGACATTGCCGATACGCGCATCGAGGGTGGGCGGTGCATGGTCCGTCCGGAAAAGTGAGCGTCGGCGAAATCGCGTTCATCGCGAACGTGCGCCAGGACAAGCTTCCGACCGGAATGGAGCCTTTGCTGGAAGCGATCGGAACCTATGAGCCGACGATCAGTGGCGGTGTCTTTGCCTACGGCACCCATGCCGTTGTTGTCGCCGTCGATCCCGACAGTGGCGTGGTCGAGTTGCTCGACTACGTCGTCGCGGAAGACTGCGGCACGATGATCAATCCAATGATTGTCGACGGGCAGGTCCAGGGCGGGATTGCGCAGGGGATCGGAACGGCGCTGTACGAAGAAATTCCGTATGACGAGCTCGGTCAGCCGCTCGCCACGACGTTCGGCGACTACATGGTGCCGTGCGCACCGGAGATTCCGGACGTGCGGCTTGCGCACCTGATATCACCGGCGACCGCGACCGAATACGGCGTCAAAGGTCTCGGCGAGGGCGGTGCCATTGCGCCACCGGCGGCGATCGCAAACGCCGTCGCCGATGCGTTCCGTTCGATCCGCGCGAGCTTCAATGAAACGCCGCTGACGCCGCGCCGTGTATCGGAGGCAGTTGATGCTGCGCGCCACACCAAGGACGCTGCCGCATGAAATCGGCGCCGTTCGACTACGTACGACCTCGCACGGTGGCGGAGGCGAGTGCACTGCTCGCGCAAGCCGGCGTGAATGCGGCCGCCATCGCCGGCGGTCAATCGCTTGTCCCCATGCTCAATCTGAGGGTCGCGCAGGTCGATCTTCTGGTCGACCTCAGCCGCCTGGACGAGCTGAAGGCCGTCGGTGAAACGTCGGAAAACCTCCAAATCGGCGCCCTCACCACCCACGCTGCCATTGAAGACGGCATGATTCCCGATCCTTTCGGCGGATTGATGCGGCGGGTTGCAAGCACGATCTCCTATCGCGCGGTGCGCAATTACGGGACCATCGGCGGCAGCATTGCGCTTGCGGACCCGGCCGCGGATTGGACGGGATGTCTGATCGCGCTCGGCGCCGTCGTCCGAATTGGCGGTCGCAACGGAGCGCGCGAACAGGCGGTGGAGGATTTCGTGCAGGGTACGTATTCAACCTCGTTGGGGCCCGGGGAGGTCATTCTCGGTTTTGACGTACCACGTTCGGACGCGCCGCTGCGCTGCGGCTTTGCCAAAGTTGCGCGCAAGAGCGGCGCGTTTGCGAATTCGATCGCGTACGTCGTCGTGCAGGGGAGGGGCGGTCTCGTGACCGTCGTGCTCGCGGCCGCGGCTCCGCGCCCGATCGTTCTCGCCGGTGCGGCGCGCCATCTCGCCAGCGGCGTGGATTCGGAAGACGCGTTGCGCGCCGCCGTTGCCGACGATCTCAAGACGTATTTACCGGACGCGGATCCCTATGAGACGCGACTGCACATCTCGACGGTCGTGCGGGCGGCGAGAGACATGCGGACGCAAACATGAAAATCACGGTCGAGCTCAATGGGGCCAAGGTCGTCCACGATGTGGAGCCGCGGGAAACGCTCGCAGACTTCGTGCGCGACCGCTGCGGGCTGACCGCGACGCATCTCGGGTGCGAGCACGGCGCGTGCGGCGCTTGTACGGTCGTCGTGGACGGACAGGTCACACGTTCATGCCTGGTGCTGGCCGTCATGTGCGACGGCCGATCGATCGATACGCTGGAAGGGCTCCGGAATAATCCGGCCATGGAAGTGTTGCGCAAGCACTTTCACGAGTGTCATGGTCTGCAATGTGGATTCTGCACGCCCGGCATGCTGATCATGGCACGAGACATCCTTCAGCGCCTGCCTGGCCCCGACGCGAACACGGTTCGTCACGAACTCAGCGGACAAATCTGCCGGTGCACCGGGTATACCGGCATCGTCAAGGCGATCGTTGCGGCCGGACAAGAACTCGCGCGGGACACGCCGAACGGCTGATGTATCTCAGCATGCGATACACCGTTTTCGAATATGCAACATGCATTCTGCATGGTTGAATGTCGCGATTCTCATTGCTGCCGGAGAAGCGGGTTGAGTAATCGCAAACGGGGGAGGGTACCATGATTGCAAGCGACATCGCATGCGCGGCGACACCGAAATGGCCAGTCCTACGCGGTCGGCCACAGCGTGGCCGGTCGAGGTTGTCGCATGCAGCCGCCATCTGTCGTTTGGTTCGTTGGAGGTTGGGATGCGTTGCTGCACTTTTGGCGGCTTTGGCGATATTTGCGTCCGCTCCGGCGTCCGCGCTGGATTATCCGACAAAGCCGGTGCGGATCATCCTGCCGTTCTCTGCCGGCGGCGCGGCTGACGTGTTGTGCAGGATCGCAGCGCAAGCCCTGAGCAAGCACTGGGGCCACACAGTCATCGTCGAAAATCGTGTCGGTGGTAATACGGTGGTTGGCGCGACCGCCGCCGTGAGTAGCGCCCCTGACGGTTACACACTGTTCTATACCGGAGACCAGACGATCACGATCAATCCGCTGCTCTATCCCGCACCATACAACGTCGAAAGGGATCTGACGCCGATCACATTGATCGCTCTCAACCCAATGTTGCTTGCAATCAAAAAGGACCTGCCAGCGACCACTGTCGGAGAATTCGTCGAATTGGCAAAGGCGAAGCCGAAGACGATCAGCTTCGGCTCATCGGGCGCAGGAAGTATTCAACGGCTGGCGATGGAATATTTTGCTCAGCTAACAGGCATCGAGTTGGTTCACCTCCCGTATCGTGGGTCGAATGAGACCGTTGCCGATATGCTAGGAGGTAACGTCGATTCCACTTTCAATGGCGTCTCCAATTTTGTGCAGTTGCTGAAAGCGGGCAGGGTACGCGCACTCGCTGTTTCCACCGGTCACCGCTCAAAGCAGGTTCCAGATATCCCGACGGTGCGGGAAGCCGGCGGGCCTGCTCTCCGATCATATGCGACGGTATCCTGGTTTGGCCTTTTTGCACCGACCGGTGTGCCGCAGGACATCCGTGACAGGATTCAGCAGGACTTGGGTCGCGTCCTCAAATCCCCCGAAGCGATCCAGGCGCTGGAAGCGCGCGGCTTTGAGCTCGTCGCCAGTACGGCTGACGAGTTCAGGAAGGTCATTGCTGAAGACACAGTCCGGTGGCGTGACGTCATCGATAAAGCAGGCATCAAAGCCCAATAGAGGTTGGCGAGGGGGCAGACTCATCGATCAATCTCCCCGAACACGATATCCAGCGAGCCGATGATCGCGGAGACGTCAGCCAGCATGTGCCCGCGGCTCAAGAAGTCCATGGCCTGAAGATGGGCGAATGAGGGTGCCCGAATCTTGCACTTGTAAGGCCGGTTGGTGCCGTCCGCGACCAGGTAGACGCCGAACTCGCCCTTGGGTGCCTCGACTGCGGCATAGACCTCGCCGGCAGGTACGCGGTGGCCCTCGGAATAGAGCTTGAAATGGTGAATGGTCGATTCCATGGAGCGTTTCATTTCGCCGCGCCGAGGGGGGACGATCTTATTGTCCTTGACGGCGACCGGCCCTTGACCTTCGGGTAGCCGCAGCTTCTCCAGGCACTGCTTCATGATGCGTACCGACTGACGCATCTCTTCCATGCGCACGAGATAGCGGTCGTAACAGTCGCCGTTCTTGCCGATCGGAATGTCGAAATCGAGCTCGGAGTAACATTCGTAGGGCTGCGCCTTGCGGAGGTCCCAGACCGCACCGGAGCCGCGCACCATGACACCTGAAAATCCCCAACCCCAGGCGTCAACCAGCTTGACCTCGGCAATGCCGACGTTGCGCTGCTTGAAAATGCGGTTCTCCGTCAGCAAACCTTCGAGGTCGTCGCAAACCTGCAGGAACGGATCGCAGAACGCCCAGATATCGTCGAGGAGTGCGGGCGGCAAATCCTGGTGCACTCCTCCGACACGAAAATAGTTGGCGTGCATGCGCGCGCCCGAGGCGCGCTCGTAGAACACCATCAGCTTTTCGCGTTCTTCGAAGCCCCAGAGTGGAGGCGTGAGCGCGCCCACATCCAACGCCTGGGTGGTGATGTTGAGAAGATGCGAAAGCAGGCGGCCGATCTCGCAATAGAGCACGCGAATAAGCTGGCCGCGCTTGGGAACCGTGATGCCGAGCAGCTTTTCCGCAGCCAGGCAGAACGCGTGCTCCTGGTTCATCGGCGCGACGTAGTCGAGCCGGTCGAAGTAAGGCAGCGCCTGCAGATAGGTCTTGTGTTCGATCAGCTTCTCGGTGCCGCGATGCAGGAGACCAATATGCGGGTCAACGCGCTCGACGACTTCGCCGTCGAGCTCCAGCACAAGGCGCAGCACGCCGTGAGCCGCCGGGTGCTGGGGCCCGAAATTGAGTGTGAAATTGCGAGTGGCAGCCTCGGCCATTGCGGATCCGATCAGCTGCGGGTGCAACGCCGGTTTTGTCGGTATGTTCCGCGGCACCCGCATAGCCTTGCACGTGCCAAGGAACTTTTCGCTCCCAGTGCCATGTCGATCTGTCGGCGCCGATCGGGCGTTGTGGACATACCTTGCGCCGCTCATCGAAACACTACGACATGGCTGTATTTTCACTGCCTGAATATGGCCAGGAGCTAGGCGTGCCGAGCGCTTCATTGCAATCGGGGCTGACAGGTTGCTCGAACGGGTGCACTGGGACCGGATGTGCCTCGGCGTTGGCACAAAAGCTGGCGTTCAGCCGGGAACCTCGGCTGACGTGTTCGAGTTTCCCTTACTGCAAAAGTGCTAGGGAGGTAACCATGGCGACTCTGGCGCGAGGAAGGTTATTCTTCTTCGACCGGGTGACGTTCAGCTGGACGGCAGTACTGGCCGGTGTGACAGCCGCGCTGGTGGTGCAGGTCATGCTGACGATGCTCGGTCTCGGTATCGGCCTTATCTCGATCGACACGTCAACTGCTGCAAATACGCTGGTAGGCGTCAGCTGGGCCTCGTTCCTGTATTGGGCCATATCGGGCATCATTGCCGCGTTCGTGGGCGGTTGGATCGCCGGCGTGGTGTCGGCGCCAAGCACGGGAACGGGACACGCTCTCGCGGCTTGGGCTGTGGCTACTCTCATCGTGATCGGCGTCTCGATGCTGGCCGCAGGCAACTCGGCGAGCATCGCCAGCAACGTCATGGGCCCGAGCGGCTACTCGGTGGCGCGGTACGACAGATTGACCGATCGTGCGCCGCAACAAGGCACGGTGGGTCAAGCCGCCACGGCCGGCAAACAGGACATCGAAGCGGCGCGACGTGCCGTGGCCGGGAGCATGCTGGGAAGCTTCATCGCCCTGCTCCTCGGAGCGATCGCAGCCTTCTTCGGCGGCAGGATGGCCAATCGCGAGGAACGGGAAGCGGAGACGCAGGTGGTCGGCTCATAACCCATTCTTGAATCGCCGGCTCGCCGCTCAACGTCAGGGAAGTGCGCATCGCGCTTTGATAGAATGATCCGTAAACTCAAATCAGGTCAATATCGCCTCTATTCGCGGAAGAGTGACCGCGTACCGGACGGCGCCGAAATCTCGGGACCTTCGCGACCCGCGCAGCGGCAGAGAAACACGAGCGCGCGGTGCAATACTTCAAGCGGGGAGGCCATTGAGAAGCACGGCGCATTGCTAGGAGGAGCCTTTGTTAGGAGGAGTCTTGGTCATGGCCACGACAAAGCAGCGCACAGCAGCGAAGAAGAACATTAAGAAGGCGCACACGGCGCGGCATTCGATGTCATCCCAGCCGGAAGGACGCCGGCGCAGCAAGCCCGGCACGAGCGGCCAAGGTGAATTCTTCCACATCGAGGTCAGGCCAACAGAGGAGTTCGAGATCTTTCGGACGCAGGATGTTGGCCGACAGGGCGGCATCGAGCGCGTGGCCGGCAAGCGCGGCAGCGGTTCCTGGCATACCCAAAAGTGGATGATCAGCAAGGATCACGCGCACCTGGACGACGGCCGGCTCGTCCCCGACACTGATGACGCGCGCGAAGTTCTCAAAGAACTGGGATCGTTACCGCGCCATGTCGACGGTGATCGGTTCAAAGCCGAGCCCCGGCCGAATGTACCAGAAAGCGAGAAGCCTACGCCTGCACAGCAGCAAGCCCGGCACCGTAACATCCAGAAAGCACAGGCCGCACGACACGGAAGCTGACATGCCTTCACTTTGGAAGCATTCCGTTGGCTCTCGTCAGGCCCGTGAGTCAAAGCAACAGCGAACGCCTTATCCTGCCGACAAGGCGCGGGGTGGAGAGATCATTTTACGCACGCCCCTCCGCCGCATGATCTTCTTTGGCGGATTGATCGGCGCGATCGTTCTTGTGCTGGTGCTCCGCCTGCTATCGCTGCTCGGCTAACCCGGGCTTCGGTCTAGCTGGACTGCAAAGCATGTGACGCACGCCGCCGCGCGTCTTGTGCCGGTACGCGAGACGCCCGTCGTCGGCGGGCCGGCAACGAGCCAGCCCCAGCATCGTCGTTGGCAAACCTATCAGGCGCCGTAGCGTAGCCCCGGCAGGTTTCGCCACAGTCTGGTGAACCAGCCGGGACGGTCTTCGGCCGCGATCATGCGGCGAATAGCCAATGCTGCCGCGCGGGCAGACATCGTTTCTCCAAAGTGGCAGTAACAGAGAATGTCGTGCATCTGCCGATCGGAAACGTCAAAAAAACGCTTTGCCTCACCATAAGTGTCGCCCGTCAGCCCTTGACCACGGAGAACTGGGTCGGCGAACGCAACCGCGATCGGCGAGTTATCGCCGCGCATCGTATCACGCAGCCGCGGGGTGCGAAGCTCGGTCTCGTGCAGCGTCGTCAGGCGACGCTCGGGTTCTCGCCCGAGCAAAGTCGCCCAGCGCTCCAGGCGCTCCCGCGACGACATCGGGGGCATCACTTCGTCGTGGAGCGTTGCAACAGCTTGGATTTGTTCGACTGTCTGATACTTCATGAACATCTCCCTAAGTGCGCCCGCCCCCCAATCCCAGGAACTCGGGGACCGGATCGAAGTTCCGTTCCATCAGGGTAAATCACGCTGTCGCTACGGCGCGCCTGACGCAATGATGACGAAGGAGGCAGATCTACGCGGAGCAGGCCGCAATACGATGCCCCCTGGCGGGCTTGCCGCCCAACCTCGGATTGAGCAGGCAAGGTTCGGCCGGACGACTTAGACGCGACTTTTTTCTTAAAACTGTGTGCCCTTAGGCGGCGGCGAAAGACCTGGGTCGCGCCAGCGGCAATTGCTCGCTCGCAAACCGGGCGTGCCCATTCAGGACCATTCGAGGCGCAGGGCACCCCGCCTTGTCGAGTTGCACGCGGCTTCCGAAGCGACTGCTCTCTCGATCTAATATAGGCGAAGTGTCAATTCATCATACGCCCAACAAACCTAGGCGCTCCGCCGATCGCCTGACCGATCGTAGCCTGCAAGCATCCTGTCCAGCAGGCCGGTCGCTGCCCTCCAGTCGTAAGTGCGATATGAATGCGCCTTGGTGACAAACGTCGCGCCGGCATAGAACATTTCATACTGCGTGTGCCGTGATGCGAATTCCGAACCGACGGCGTCCCAAGCCAGCTTGTAGAATTTCACCTTGTCGGCAGCGTTCGCCGCGGGCGACTGCTGGGTCTTCTCGATCAGCGCGTTGATTTCCGGATTGTCGAAGTCCTTCACCGAAGATGGCAGCATGATCATTCCGCCACCGGCGAGTTCACGCAGGGTGTTGATCACCTTGGTGTAGAGCTGCTGCGTCAGGGTCTGCGCCGCATAAAGCATATGGCGGTCTGGTACGAAATAGACGCCGTGCACCGTCCCTTTTGCCTCCATCGCTGCCACGAACGCGTCGACCATGCTGGCTTCAGCTGCAAGCTGACCCAGCATTTCGCGAACCTGCGGGAAACCTCCTATGCCGTTGATCTCCGTGATCCGGTGAGCGATTCCGAGCAGAAACCGCAGCTTCACCGCCAACCGGATCTGCGCCTGATAGTTCTGATAGACGTGGGCAGGCGTCGCGTGAAACTGTTTCTGACACATGTCGATGCTGTCGACGATGAACACGCGCTCCCACGGGACCTTCACATCGTCGAAATAAAGCACGGCGTCGTTTTCATCGAACCGGCTTGCCAGCGGATTGTCGAATACGTCGGGCGCGGCCAGTTCGTAGGACTTGCGAGATAGAATCTTCAGTCCCTTGGCGTTCATGGGAATTACGAACGAGATTGCGTACTTCTCGTCGCCCGGTTGCAGCGGCTGAATGCATGTGACGAACACCTCATTGGCCATGATCCCGCCTGTCGCCAGCATCTTGGCACCGCGGACGGTGATGCCCTCCGGGTCGCGGTCCACCACCCCGGTGCTGAGCAGCGCGTCTTTTTGCTGGCTCGCGCTCTTGGAGCGGTCCGCCTGCGGATTGATGATGACGTAAGTCAGATAGAGGTCGTTATCGCGCGCGTAGCGATAATAGTCGGCCAGCGCACGGGCCCGATCGGAATCATACGCCTTGAAGACGTCCAGCCCCATGTACATCCCGGAAATGCAGGAGGCGACGTGATCGGGCGCGCGTCCCAGAAAGCCGGCGTGGAGTTCGCTCCATGCTTCAAGTCCGAGCCGCCGCGCCTTCAGCTCCTCGTAGCTCCGGGGAAGCTGCCAGATGCGGCCGGCAGGCGTACCGTCGCCAGTGTCGTAGGTCATCAGCGCGCGATTGTCCGGCCGGCACTGGAAATCGTACATGCGTCCAACCGATGCGATGGCGCTGCGATAGGCCGGATGCGTGGTGGCGTCGCTAATTTTTTCACCATCGAGGAAGATCGTGCGCCCGTCGCGCAGACTTTCGATGTGCTGTTGGCCGCTTTTGATCATCGAGGCTCCGATCGGGATCAATAATGCATGGGAAGCGGCCAGACGGGTTGAGCCCCGGCGGCCGCGAGCGAGTGGTATCGGCTGCGAAAGAACACCAGCGGTTCTCCGGCCGCGTTCAGTGCGAACCGGATCACCCGGCCGACCACGATGACGTGGTCGCCGCCGTCGTAGTTCGCATACGGCGTGCATTCGAAATGGGCCAAAGCACCACACAGCAGCGGCGTCTCGGAATGTCCGAGCGTGTAACGCACCGCGTTCCACTTATCGGTCCGCGATTGGGCGAAGCGGGTTGAAAGGCTTTCCTGGGCACGACTGAGGATGTTGACGGCGAAACCTCGAGCAGACAGCAAGCCATTCAGGCTGCGCGCCTTTCTGTCGATGCTGAACAGGATCAATGGCGGTTCGAGCGAAACCGAATTGAACGAGCTGACCGTCATGCCGATCGCTTGCGTGTCGGCGTTTGCGGTGATGACGGCGACACCCGCGGCAAACTGACCCAGAGCTTGCCGGAATGCCAGAGGATCGATCGCCGGGCCTGCATCGCTCATCACGTCGTGATCCGTAGGATGTTGACGTTCAATGGAAACTCCGGAGTTCAGGCGGCGGAGAAGACCGCGCGCCTTTTTTCGGGTCTCCATCTGGACAGTCCAATTGCTTTGTTACAAAGTTATCCTAGCCGAACAATTTGATGTCAAGTTCGGATCTCAACGGGCGCAGACTTGTGGTCTGCCATTGCGACGGTGATTGCTTGCTGCACGACGTCAGAGCCAAGGCGAGGAACTCTTCCCCCCGTCGAAACGGGGGACGGTCGATCGCAGGCGAACCGGCCGGGCGCCGTTCGTCGAAGCGAAATCTCACCGTCTCGCGCGCCGAATTGCTGCCCGACGGGTCGGACGAGACCTTTCGCCAATTCGTACATGACATGCTGGCCTTCGCCGCGCGCATCCAGGAGGTGCGCAGCCGTCTCGGCCGGGTCATCGGCTTGGCGGGCCAGAAATACACGGTGCTGATCGCAATCGCCCATCTCCAGGATCAGGACGGCGGCGTCGGAATCAACGAGATCGCGGCCCACCTGCACTTGAGTGGCGCGTTCGTCACCATCGAAACCAACAGCCTTATCAAATCCGGCCTCGTGGCGAAGCGAACAAATCCCAAAGACCGGCGCCGGGTGCTGCTAATGATCACCCCGAAGGCTGCCCGTCTGCTCGACCGCCTGACCGTGGTGCAAGCTCCGGTCAATGACGCCTTATTCCGGTGTCTGTCGGCGACCAACTTCGCCTCGTTGCGGCGCACGGTTTCGCAACTGGTCGAAACCGGTGATGAGGCGCTGCAACTGCTCGACGAATGGGATGCCAACAAGCAAACGTTGGCGCGAAGAGGCCGAACATGAGAGTTGAACCGGCAAACGCAGGCTTGCTTTCACCTGCCCGCGCCGCAAGCAATTCCGCGCTCGATACGCGCTTCCGCTCGGCGCTTGCGCGCATGGCGCGCGCCGAGCGCGTTCTGACATGTTCGCGCACGATCGATCCGCATCTTGAAATTGCCGCGACGATGAAGGCGCTCGACGGCGACAAGGCGCTGCTGTTTCCGTCCGTGGCTGGCCATGACGTGCCAGTCGTTGGCAACCTGCTGTGCAGCCGCGAGAACTGCGAGGCCGCGTTTGGCGTCGATTTCCGCGAGATCCGCGATTTTGTGGATCGCGCCATGGGCGAGCCGATTGCGCCGCGACTGGTGAAGAAGGCGCCGGTGCAGGAGATCGTGCTGCGGAAGGATTTTGACATCCGCAAGATCGTTCCGGCGCTGTTTCACGCGCCCAACGATTCCGGCAGATTCGTCACGGCCGGG
The DNA here is from genome assembly GCA_009377695.1 of Hyphomicrobiales bacterium. GTDB lineage: Bacteria > Pseudomonadota > Alphaproteobacteria > Rhizobiales > Xanthobacteraceae > VAZQ01. The sequence goes on from WHTP01000028.1 coordinate 14,560, forward strand.
ATCGTCATCGTTCGCGACCCGGAGACCGGCGTCTACAACGCTTCGTACCATCGGCTGCAGCTTCACGGACCCGACCGGCTGGGCGTGAAGCTCGACTATGGAAGACACCTACGTGCGGCGTTCGAGCGCGCGAAGCGGCGCGGCATACCGCTGACGGTTGCAGTTTGCATTGGCGCGGATCTTGCTCTGCATTTCACGGCCGCAACGATGGGATCGCAGATGCCAGAGCATACCGACGAACTTGCCGTTGCCGGAGGATTGGCCGGGCATCCGCTCCCCGTGGTCCAGGCCGTGTCGCAGGATCTCCTGGTTCCAGCCGAAGCGGAGTTCGTCCTGGAAGGCCAGATGCTGGTGGATGAAGAGGAAATGGAGGGACCCTTCGGCGAATTCATCGGGTTCGCGGCGCCGGGCGCGCCGGCGCCAGTCCTGCAGATTTCCGCGGTGACGCATCGCAGAAAGCCGATCTATCACGCGATCAACGGGTACGGTCGCGAGACCATCATGCTCCGGAAGTATGTGCTGGAGGCGAGTCTCCTGAAGGTGCTGCGCGCCGCTGTTCCGATCGTCAAGGATGCGGAGATGACGGCCGGCGGCCTGCATCGCTTTCATGCCGTCGTTCAGGTCGAAAAGAAGACGACGCAGCATGACGGACTGCAGCGTAACGCCATCCTTGCCGCTTTCGGCGCCCTAAAGGACCTCGATCTGGTCGTCGTCGTCGATGAAGACATCGACATCCGAGATCCTTTGGACGTCGAGTACGCGCTTGCCACGCGCATGGAGGCATCGCGCGATCTCATCCTCGTTCCGGGAGCGCGCGGGCACGAGTATGTGCGGGCTGGAAACAATGGGATTCGAACCAAGCTCGGGATCGATGCTTCGGTACCGTTCGAGGAAAAGGAGCGGTTTCGGCGTGTGGAATTCTCGCGCATCGATCAGCCAAACCGTCTCTTCGTTTCGGACCCCGCCGTCGCCGAAACGTTGTTCGGGGCGGCCGAGTCAGTGCTGGAATAGCCTTTGGCCGGAATAAGCCTTGGCGCCCAGGCCGTTTCGGGGCGTTAACAACGAGGGGAAGCCAACATGAAGATTGCTTCTGGAATTCTGACGGCAGTGCTCAGCGTCGCGGCCTGCAGCGCAGCTTTCGCGCAGGGCGACTGGCCCAAAAAGACCATCAGTCTGGTCGTGCCATACGCACCAGGCGGCTACACGGATTCGGTCGGTCGTATCACTGCACGCTATCTTGAAAAGGCGCTCGGCGCGAAGGTGATCGTCGAGAACAGGGCCGGCGCAGGCGGCATCGTCGGCACGCAATATGTGGCGAAGTCGGCGCCCGATGGATACACGCTTTGCGTCTGCAGCGTCGGCGCGGTGTCGGTCGCGCCGGTTGCGCAAAAAGTCCAGTACCATCCGTTGCGCGACTTGAGCCCGATCAGCATTGTCAGCACGATTCCTCAGACGGTTATCGTGAAGAAGTCGCTGCCGATCCATTCGGTCGACGATCTGATCAAGCATGCCAAAGCCCATCCCGGCGCCCTGAAATATGGATCGAGCGGCGCGGGCGGACTGATGCATTACACGGTAGCGCTGTTCCAGGTGCGCACCGGAACTAAGATGACACACGTCCCGTTCAAGGGCGGCGCACCGGCCACCGCCGCGGTTGTTTCGGGTGAGGTCGATCTCTCGTTCACCAACATGACCGATGCACTTCCGCAGATGGAAGCCGGTACCGTGCGGGGCATCGCGGTGACATCCTCCGAACGCAGCCCGTTCGCATCGAAGCTGCCGACGATTGCGGAGAGCGGGCTGCCGAACTACAGCGCCGAATCCTGGAATGGAATCATGGCGCCGGCTGGCACGCCCGATGCCATCGTGCAGCGCATCGCCACCGCGCTCGCGGCGATGGCCAAGGACGAGGACGTCAAGAAGGCGATGGCTGTCGCCGGCGCAACCGCGGTATCGACCACGCCGGATGAGTACAAGAAAAAGATCGCGCAGGAGCTCGAGCAGTGGAGCGAGCTTGTGAAGGAATTCCAGAAAAAATGAGAAGGCCGGTTCGTTCTCCGACCAGGTAATCCGTACTCAATGTAGACCGTGGGTGTGTGAAGGTGACGGAGGTCAACCGGTGAGCTGGCTCGCTTTGCGCGGAGGCGTCGACTTCTATTCCGGCCTGCTGCTGGCTTCCGCAGCGGCGTGCTGCATCTGGCTCGTGTCCGATCTCGATGTCGGCTCTGCGCGGGAGATGGGTCCGGCGTATTTCCCGTTGATGGTATCGCTCGTACTGGGGGCGATGGGCCTCATCCTGATGATAAAGGGCGTTTTGGTTGAGGGCCCCTCGATCAAGGGCTTCGAATTTCGTCCGCTGTTCTTCGTTGTGCTTTCCTTCGTAGTGTTCGGCGCGTTGATCGTGCCGGCTGGTCTTGTGCTGGCGATTCTGGCGCAGGTGGCCATCGCCCACTTTGCCTCAGCGGAGACGCGACCCCTGGAGAGCCTTCTGTCCGGCATCGGGCTGGCATCGTTCTCCGCCATCGTTTTCGCCTACTTTCTCGGCGTCCCCGTGAGCCTGCTGCCGTGATGGACGCCTTCACCCTTCTTGGGCAGGGCTTTCTCGTCGCGGGGACGCCGCAGAACCTGCTTTTCTGCGTGATCGGCGCGCTTTGCGGCACGCTGATAGGGGTGTTGCCGGGATTGGGGCCCGTCGCGACCATTTCCCTGTTGCTTCCGGCGACCTATGCGCTCGATCCCATCGGCGCGATCATCATGCTGGCAGGCATCTATTATGGGGCGCAATACGGTGGATCGACGACCGCCATTCTGATGAACATTCCGGGAGAGTCGACGTCGGTGGTCACCGCCATCGACGGCTATCGCATGGCCCAACAGGGCCGAGCCGGGGAGGCGCTGGCGATTGCGGCGATCGGTTCGTTCATCGCTGGTTGCGTCGGCTCGCTTGTGGTGGCGCTTGCAGGGCCGCCGCTCGCGCGCATGGCGCAGAAGTTCGAATCGGCGGATTACTTTTCGTTGATGGTGCTGGGTTTGGTCTCGGCCGTGGTTCTCGCCAACGGGTCGGTGTTCCGGGCGATTGCCATGATCCTCCTCGGCCTGATGCTTGGGCTTGTCGGCGCGGATATCAACAGCGGCATGCCGCGCATGACCTTTGACCTGTTTCAGTTGTCCGACGGCATCAGCTTCATCGCGCTCGCGATGGGTCTGTTCGGCGTTACCGAGGTGGTGAGCAATCTCGAATCGAAATCAGAGCGCGCGCTGCAGGTGCGCCCGGTTCGCGGTCTCTGGCTGTCACTGCCGGTCTTGTTGAATGCGAAGTTCGCAATCCTGCGCGGCACGCTGACTGGCATCGTGTTCGGCATCCTGCCGGGTGGCGGCGCGACCGTGGCTTCGTTCTCCGCCTATGCGCTGGAAAAGCGGCTGTCGGACGACCCTTCGCGGTTCGGGAAAGGCGCTATCGAGGGTGTTGCGGGTCCGGAAGCGGCGAACAATGCCGCCGCGCAGACGTCGTTCGTGCCGCTGCTGACGATGGGCATTCCGACGAGCGCGACGATGGCGCTGATGATCGGCGCGCTGACGCTGCATGGAATCGCGCCCGGGCCGATGGTGATCTCGCGGCAGCCAGACCTGTTCTGGGGGCTGATCGCCAGCATGTTCATCGGCAATGTGATGCTGGTGATCATCAACCTGCCGATGATCGGTCTGTGGATCAAGCTTCTGCAGGTGCCGTATCGCGCGCTGTTCCTGATCATCCTGGTGATCAGCGCGATCGGCGTCTACTCCGTCAACAACGCCATCTTCGACGTCTACCTCACCGCGGGGTTCGGCGTTCTCGGTTATGTGCTGCGCAAGCTCGATTGCGAGCCTGCGCCCTTGCTGATGGGTTTCGTCCTCGGTCCCGCATTGGAGGAGAATTTCCGACGGAGCCTGATCGTCGCGGATGGCAGCTTCGCGGTGTTCGTGCAGCGGCCTATCAGCCTGGTGCTGCTGCTGCTCGCCGCAGCGCTTCTCACTTCCGTGGCGCTTCCGTTTATCCGGCGCCGGCGCGTTGAAGTCTTCCAGGAATAGGGCGCGTTCGGTCTCACGCCGGCCTCCAATCCCTACCGATTCCGCAATACAGCAGGACGCCATGGACACGACTCCCACGAAAAAAGCCGGGCTGCGCAGCGGTGGCCAAATTCTCGTCGCAGCGCTCCGGTTGCACGGCACCGATACGATCTTCGGCGTGCCCGGAGAGGGAGCGCTTCCGATCTTCGACGCGCTCTTGGATGAGTATCCGCGTGTGAAGTTCATCGTCTGTCGCCATGAAGCCAATGCGTCGCACATGGCGGAGGCCGATGCCAAACTCACCGGCAGGCCCGGCGTGTGCATGGTCAGCCGGGGTCCCGGGGCGATGCATGCGGCCATCGGCGTTCATACCGCATGGCAGGATTCGACGCCGATGGTGCTGATCATCGGGCAGGTGCCGAGGCACCATATTGGCCGCGAAGCGTTCCAGGAGATGGAATTCACACGCGTCTTCGCCGGCATGACAAAATGGGCGGCTCAAATTGAAGATGCGACGTCGATACCGGAATTCGTCAGCCGAGCGTTTCATGTCGCGACGCATGGACGGCCAGGACCCGTGGCGCTCTCCATCCCGGAGGATGTTCTGAGCGGTGTGAGCGGCGTGCAGGATGCTGCGCCTTACCACGCGGTGGAGAGCAATCCCGCGGCCTCCGATATGGTCGAGCTTCGCCGCCTGCTGCAGGCCGCGCGCCGTCCGCTCGTGATCGTGGGAGGCGGAGGATGGACGCCGCAGGACGCAACCGGCTTTGCCGATTTCGTGGGCCGCAACGACCTGCCGGTGGCCGCTGGCTTCCGCTCGCAAGACATCTTCGACAACGCCAGCGATCAATACATCGGCGACATGAGCCTTGGCGGGAGCCGTCCGTTGGCTGCGCGGGTCGCAGAGAGCGATGTGCTTCTCGTCGTCGGCGACCGCCTCGGCGAGGTCACCACCCGCGCCTATACGGCGATCGCCTGCCCGAATCCCACACAGGTGCTGATCCACGTCCATCCCGGCGCGGAAGAGCTAGGCCGCGTCTACAATCCCACGCTTCCGATCCAGTCGAGCATTGGGAATTTCGTTGCGGCGCTGACGCAACTGGCGCCGCTTGACCCAGCCGCTTGGAAGACCTGGCGTGCGGCCGGCCGGCAGGCCTATCTCGATTACCAAATCGCGGCGGACAAGGCTGGCTCGTTCAACCTGGCGAAGGCCGTCCGTCACCTGCGTGAGCGGCTTCCAGTGGACGCGATTGTCACCAATGGAGCGGGCAACTGCAATATCTGGCTGCATCGGTTCTTCAGCTACCGGCAGCTTGGAACGCAGGTCGCACCGCGCTCCGGGGCGATGGGATACGGCTTTGCCGCGGCCATCGCAGCCAAGCTGCGGCGCCCGGAGAAGATCGTCATCGGCTTCGCGGGAGACGGATGCTTCACCATGTCGTCGCCGGAAATGGCGACGGCCGTGCATTACAACGTTCCGCTCGTCATCATCGTCGTGAACAACAGTATGTATGGCTCGATCCGCATGCATCAGGAGCGGCACTATCCCGGCCGTCCCAGCGCGACGTCGCTGACCAACCCGGATTTTGCAGCCTTCGCCCGCTCGTTCGGCGCTCATGGCGAAACGGTCGAACAGGACAGTGATTTTCCGGCCGCGCTCGAACGGGCGCTGGCGTCCGGCGGACCAGCTTTGATCGAGGTGCGGGTCGATCCTCGTCAGCTCACGCCGGATCTCGCGATCTGACCTTGGCGCAGCATCTGCAGCTCGACGGAGAAGAACGGATGTTGAGGACCACCGCTCCGTGATGGGCTTCGAACGTGAATGGCATCCATATGCTGACGATCGCCATGTGCTGACGATCGCCATGCAGGCGAGCACCGCGGGCTTGTGGGCCACGCCGATCCGGCGGAGTTCGAATGCAACCCCGCGGAGACCGGCGTCAGCAGCATGATGATGGCCGGTCGGTTTGGGCGCCGGCAGAATGGCCGGAAAGTGCTGTCATGCGCGTCAGTTACAGATCTCCCAGCTCGGATAAGCGCTGTAGGCGCTCGACTCGGTGCGATCGGCGCAGGGCCAGCCGGGGAGAACATCATGACTGCGGGGCTCCGCTGAGCGCGCCGTGCCGGGCTGAGCCGCATAGGCGTTGTAGCCGTTGCGATATCGGTATGTATGAAGCGGATGCCGCGGCGTCTGCCGATACTGCACGGTCTCGACGGGAGTCGACGACGTGTCGCCCATCGGCGGCGCAGCAACTGCAGGCAGCGTCGTGGTCGTAGCGAGGAAGAGGGCGGCGATGGCGATAGCAAGTTTCATGGGATGTCTCCTGTGTTGGTCGTAGATGTCGGGTAGCTGCAGCGTCTGCAACGCTCGCTTTCGGTAAACAGGCATTCCGCTGATGGAGCGGCCGCTGCAACCGTGCGACAGCGGACATATAGTCGTCCGCCTGGGTATGGCTTGCGCGGGATTGCGGCGATTGGCTTTGCCGTGCGCATGTATTTTGAGGTTACTGATGCAGCCCGCGTGCATCGCACCTGACATCAGCGAAGCCGCAGACGCGACCCGTCAATGTGCCGGCACCGCTTGGCCGCCGCCGTTGGGCGCGCTCGGGCGCATGAAAAGCACCAGGATCGCCGTCGGCAGCGTCAGAAAGAACAGGAACAGGAAGTCATTCGAGTAGGCAACGATCGAGGCCTGACGGGTGACTTCGGCATTGAGAGCGGCAAGGCCGGCGGGAGTCGTCACATTCCACAACAGGTAGGCGGCATCCGTCTGCAGCATGCGATTGAACGGGGTGACACTGTCTGCAATGCGCGAATGCATGATTTGCGTGTTCTGCGTCAGCAGAACGGACGAGACCGAAATCCCGATGGCGCTTCCGACATTGCGGACCAGGCTGAAGAACGCGGTTCCGTCGACGCGGAATTCGATCGGCAGGGTCGCAAAGGCGATAATCGACAGCGGCGTGAACATCAGGCCAAAGCCGAACCCCTGAATCAGCGATGTGGTGACGATCGTTGATGTGGACACATCCGGCGTCCAATAGGCCATCCGCAACATCGAGTCGGCGAGAACGACGACGCCTGCGAGCATCAGCAATCGGGCGCCGACACGATTGATGAGACGGCCTGCCAGCATCATCGCCGCCATCGTCCCGACCCCGCGCGGGGCCATGATCAAGCCGGCCGTCGATACCGGATAGTTTGCAAGGTTCTGCAGATAGGGCGGCAACAGCGCCATGCTGGCGAGCAGCACTGCGCCGATCAAGAACATGAGCACGACGCCGGCCGCGAAATTGCGGTCGTGAAACATCCGCGGCTTGATGAAAGAGCCGGGCGCCAGCAGCATGTGGACCAGGAACAGATAGAAGCCGAGGCAGGCGAGCACGAGCTCGGTGACGATTTCAGTCGATCCGAACCAGTCCTTCAATTCGCCGCGATCAAGCACGAGCTGCAGGGAAGCGAGGCCAAGGCTGAGATAGGCAAAGCCGGTCCAATCGAACCGCGATCTGGCGCGAGGTCGCGACTCCGTGAGGAATAGCGCCAGACCGATGGCCGCGAGGATGCCGAACGGGACGTTGATGTAGAACACCCAGCGCCAGTTGTAGGCGTCGGTGAGATAGCCGCCGAGCGTCGGACCGAGGATTGGCCCGACCATGATGCCCATGCCCCAGATCGCCATCGCCCAACCGCGCTGTTCGGGCGGGTAGAGATCCAGCATGGTCGCCTGCGACAGCGGCACCAGTGCCGCGCCGAAAACGCCCTGCAGCAGTCGGAAGATGACCATCTGCGGCAAAGACTCGGCGACGCCGCACAGCATTGACGCTGCCGTAAAGCCGAGCAGGGAGATGACGAAGAAGTTGCGTTGTCCGAAACGGCCTGCGAGCCAACCGACTGGTGCGGTCATGATGGCAGCCGCGACGATGTAGGAGGTGAGTACCCAGGTGATCTGATCCGGGCTCGTCGATAATCCACCCTGGATATAGGGCAGCGCGACATTTGCAATCGTCGTATCGAGGGTCTGCATGATGGTCGCGAGCATGGCGCAGACCGTCACGACGACTCGGCAAAGAGTCGTCGGCCCTTGATCGGATGAATTGGTGGCCATAGCGCGCCCTCAGAACAGGTCCCGCCACGAGCGCCGGTGCCCGGTAGCGATGTCCACCGACACGCTCATGCCTGAGCGCAATACAGGGTCGCCCGGCTTGCGCTGCACGCTGATGCGCACCGGAATGCGTTGCACGACTTTGACCCAGTTCCCGCTGGCATTTTGCGCCGGCAGGACCGAGAACTGCGACGCGCTCGCCGGGCTGATGCTCTGGACCGTTCCCGACCAGGTCCGGCCGGGATAGGTGTCGACAGATATTGCGACGGGATCGCCCGGCTTGGCATAGGTCAGATCGGTTTCCTTCATGAAGGCGTCGACCCAGACCCGTTCGTTCGAGACGAGACCGATCGCGCCCGCGCTGGTCAGCGCGGCCGTCTGCGAAACCAGATAGGTGCCCGGTTGCAGCGCATCGACTTGCGTCACAATTCCGGAGAACGGCGCGCGCACGACCGAGTGGTCCAACTGGCGCTGGGCCTCGTCGACCTGCGCCTGGATCTGCTGATACTGGGGGTGTTCAGAGACCGGAATATCGGGGTTGCCGGCAAGCCTTGCGAGTTGAACCTGCGCCTGCTGTTTCAACGATTCCATCTTGTTCTGGTCGGTCGCGAGCGTGAAGCGGGCCTGGTCGTACTGGGCTCGTGAGGCAGTATCGGAGCGCACCAAGGTTGCGAAGCGGTCGAAGGTCGCCTGATCGAGCGAGACCTGCGACTGCTGCGCCTTAATATCGCTCAGCATCCGTTTGTAATCCTCCTTCATCGATTCGATCGTCAGCGCAGTCTCGTTGAGCTGCGCTTTTGCGTTGTTCAGCGCAATCTCGAATTGTCTCGGGTCTAAGCGGAACAGGACATCGCCGGCCCTGACCTCTTGTCCTTCGCGGACGTCGACGGTGGACACCAGCCCGGATACATCCGTCGCCACCACGAGTTTTGCGGCCTGCACGTAGGCATCGTCCGTCGAGGCATAGCGGCCTCCATGCAAGTAGATGACGAGTGACCCGATCACGACGACGAGGATTCCGGCGGCCGTCAGCAGGATGCGGAGAAGGCGGCGGCGCGAGTCACCAGGAGGAGTGGTGGGCTCCGCGACCTGTTCTACGTTGTCGTTCGGGACCAACTCACGGGGCCGGCTAACGGGCTTCGGCGCCGGCCGATCGGGTGTCGGCGCGTCGTCTCGGCGTAATTCCGCTTTGCCGTTATCAAAGCCGACCTCGGCAAGTTGTGCGCGATTTGACATTCTGCGGCTCTGTGGTTCACGAACGCGCCGCGCCTGGCGTGTTTCTCTTCGGAGAGATCAAGCCGGCACGACCGGATATTTCTTCTTGTGCAGTGCTCGCGTCACTTGCGGATCAAGCTTCAAATGCGCTTCCAGCAGCTCCGGCGGAGTCAATGCCATCCACTGATTGAGCGACAGGTCGGCGTAGTAGCTGCTCTTGAACATCTCCAGGAAGCGCACGGTCGTGGTGCCGGTGTTCTCGATGTAATGGCCCATCGCGAACGGCACGTATCCGACATCGCCGGCCTGGAAATCAAACGTGCGGGCCTGACCGGACGCGGCGAATACGCCCATGCGAGCTTGGCCTTCGATCCAATATTGCCATTCGTCGGTGTTGGGGTGCCAATGAAGCTCGCGCAGCCCGCCCGGTTCAATCTCGACCAGCGCCGCGGCGATCGTGGTGGACGCCGGAAATACCTTGGAATCGGCGATGCGCACAGCGCCGCTGCTGGTCTTGATCGGCGCTTGCGCCATCAGCCGATGGCTGAAGCGTTGTGTAGTGCCTGCCGGGTCCGCAGTCTTGTCGGATGACAACGGGCCAGGCACCGGAGCAGGGAAGATGTACAGCGCGCTCGGGTCGGGCGTTTTGCCGAACAAGGAGGCCGGCACGCCGAAGTTCTTTCCCAACACCTCGTTCGGCGTATGTTTGAACCAGTCGCTGATCAGGAATGTGTTGTCCTCATCGAACTCGCCATCGTCAAAGACCAGGAGAAATTCGGCGCCGTCTGGACCGAGACCCTGAATGGAGTGTGGAATGCCCGAAGGGAAATACCACAGGTCGCCGACGCCCACGTCATCAACGAAGCTGCGTCCTTGTACATCGATCGCGGTGATGCGCGCACTGCCGTACAGCATGTAGGCCCACTCGGCGGCCTTGTGCCAATGCAGCTCACGAACGCCGCCGGCGTTCAGGCGCATGTTGACGCCGGCGACGGACTTGGCGATGCCCAGTTCTCGTACCGTCACCTGGCGGGTCCAGCCACCTGATTCCTGTCGCATGTGCGCGTCGGAGAATGAGAAGCGCAGGTTCGGCAACGTGCCGTGGTCGGTGGACGGCGGGACAAGCAGATCGGGATTCTGTAGATCGCGTGTGATGTTTCGCGGGCCCGGATCGGTGCCGCCATGGCCCGGCCGTTGCGGCTGCAGTATGGGCTCGCCCGTTTGCGCGCTTGCGACGGTCGCTGCGGTCAGTAGGCCACCCGCTGCGGTCGCAGCCAGCATGTCTCGACGTGAGATGAAGTTCATGGCGCGCTCCTTGATCAACGTTGAGTGGCTATCCGAGAGGATGTGTGCCGCATCAATGGAGACCTCATGGCTCTGCGTGGACGAAAGAGTAACGTATACTTGCGTGCTCGCATCGATATCGCTCGACGGGAATTGCCGCGATTGGCTCAGTCTTGCGGGAAGGGGACAGCGCCGCACACGGCGTGGACTGACATCTGCGGTGTGGTGCTGGTCTCGTCGGAAAAGCGCGGCCGGTCCCGCGGGGGGGAACGGGACCGGCCGCAGCGAACTCGGTTGGGGGGAGGGGCGAGGAGATGACCGGGCGCGCAAACCTCGAAGTGTTCAGAATTCACGGCAGGGATTGTACGCGCTCGATCGCGGATGGCTTTCCCGGAATTGCCGCGTCAGCTTCGGCCTTGCTGTTCAATTGACGGCAAACCGGGCAGTGGCGGTAGCGGTTGCGCACCGGGCCCCATTGTGACGATCTCGACGCCGTTTCAATACGTTACGAAATCATTGATGATGACAGCTCTGCCGATTGGCTGGACACATAGAATTGAAATGCATGGTTGAGCATAGGGCGCTTATAAGGCGGCAGCGCTACTATGCTATTTCATGCCGCACCATTTGAGCTCACCCGCATCGGATGCGCACCGTCGAGACCAGACGAGCCGCGCGCCGGCACTCTGTTGGCACGACGTGGCCTAGCAAGACATCCAACACAAGCGCTAGCGAGATGAATCACAAGTCGCCTGCCGTCCTGTCCGCGTCGATCCTACCCCCCATAATTGCCGGGCTATTCGCGCTCGCGGTCTTCATCGTCGACACGATGACACCTCTCGATATTGCCGTTGCAGTGCTTTATGTGCTCGTCGTGTTGATCGCCGCCAACTATTTTCAGTTTCGCGGCGTCCTGCTTGTATCGATGGGATGCTTGGCGCTAACCGTGGTCGGCTATCTGGCGACGCACGGCTTCTTCACGGATACGGGCGCCCTTGCCAGATGTATTATGAGTATTTCCGCAATCGGCGCCACCACGTTGCTTGCTTTGAAAAATCAATCGGCCAATGCAGCGTTGCGTGAACGGGCTCGATTGCTCGATCTGACGCATGATACGATTTTCGTCCGCGATATGAACGATGTCATCAGCTACTGGAATCGCGGTGCCGAGGAGCTTTACGGCTGGCGCCGCGATGAGGCGGTCGGAAAGGTTAGCCATCAACTTCTCAAGACGGTGTTTCCGACGTCGCTCAAGGAGATCAAGGAAGCGTTGCTTCGCGGCGGCCGCTGGGAGGGGGAACTCATCCACGTGAAGCGGGATGGCACCCGGGTCACCGTGTCGAGCCGCTGGTCCCTGGATCATGACGAGGGCGGGCGACCCATTTCGATCATGGAAACCAACAACGACATCACGGAGCGCAATCAGGCTCAACAATCGCTGCACCGAGCGCAGGCGGAGCTTGCCCACGTCAATCGCGTGGCGACCCTCGGAGAATTGACGGCCTCCATCGCTCACGAAGTCAATCAGCCATTGACGGGCGTTGTAACCAACGGCTCTGCGTGCCTACGGCTACTCGATCTTGATCCGCCGGACGTGGAGGAAGTGCGCAGCGGCATAGAGAGCATCATCAACGACGGCATGCGCGCCAGCGAAGTGATCCAGCGGCTGCGCGCACTGTCGAAGAAGACCGATTTGAACATGGTTCCGCTCAACATCAATGACGTCGTCAGTGACGTGCTCCGCCTGCTGCAGCGAGAAATATTCGATCACCTTGTTTCTTTGAAGATAGAGCTTGCGGCCCCCCAGTCCTGTGTGGTCGGTGACCGAGTCCAGTTGCAGCAGGTGATCATCAATCTTGTCATGAATGGGATGGAAGCCATGGCGGATGTGACCGATCGCCCTCGCGAATTGGTCATCCGGTCGAGTCAGCACGAGGCCGACCAAGTCCTCGTGGAAGTTCAGGACAGAGGCAGGGGCATCGAGCCGAAGAATGTGGATCGCGTTTTCAACGCATTTTTCACCACCAAGCCCGATGGGATGGGAATAGGACTGTCGGTCTGCCGTTCGATCATTCAAACCCACGGCGGGCGGATATGGGTTTTGCCCAATACTGACGGAGCGGGTGCGACGTTCCGCGTCACGCTGCCCTGCTCCCCGGATTCTTTGCCGCGAAAGGCAGACGCGGCGTCGCCGCCTGCGGCAGCGTGAACTGCCCAGCGAGCAAGGATACCGTAGCTGATCGGCAAGTCCCGGGCCGCCTCTTGACTTGTGTTGCGGATCGCTACTTTCCTCCGCTTTGCTGCCTGCGAGAGTGTCGCGATGAACAAAGTATCCGAGCAACAGCCAGTGGTATTCGTCATCGATGATGATCCGTCGGTGCGTGGGGCGCTTGTCCGGCTGTTTCGGTCTGTGGGCCTGCAAGCCGAGGTGTTCGGTTCAGCCCCGGAGTTGCTTCAGAGTGAGCTTCCTGATGTGCCGAGTTGTCTGGTCCTCGATGTCAGATTGCCCGGGCAAAGCGGCCTGGATGTCCAGGCTGAACTGACCAAGGCGAATATCCGGATTCCAATAATCTTCATGACCGGACACGGCGATATCCCAATGACAGTGCGGGCGATGAAAGGGGGTGCGGTCGATTTTTTGGCGAAGCCATTCCGCGATCAGGATATGTTGGATGCGGTCGCAACGGCGATCGAGCGTGATCGAGAGCGGCGCGAGAGCGAGAAGGCCGCCACAGGTCTGATGGCAACGTTCCAAAATCTGACTCCGCGCGAGCAGGAGGTGATGACGTTGGTTGCGTCTGGATTGATGAACAAGCAGGTGGCCGCAGAAATGGGTCTGGCCGAGATCACCGTGAAAATCCATCGCGGTCACGTCATGAAGAAGATGGGCGCACGGTCTCTGGCTGATTTGGTGAGGATGGCCGATCTTCTCGGTGTGCGCCGCACAAAATCGTAGCGACGCAAACCAATGTATGATTTTCCGATCATAGCCGGAGGCCCATGTTGCGAGAGGCTGACAAGAAGATCGAAGCTTCTCGCATGAAGGACGGGTTACTTGCCCAAGGTTCCGGTGATCGCGATCATCGACGATGACGTTTCCGTACGTACTGCGACCAGCAGGCTAGTCCGGTCGCTTGGGTATCACCCGCATACGTTCGCGTCGGCCGATGATTTCTTGAGGTCGCAGCACGTGAGCGATGCATGGTGCGTGTTAGCGGACGTACAGATGCCGGGCATGACGGGTATCGAGCTTCAGAATCTGCTGCGGGCACAGGGTCGCACCATACCGATGATTTTCATCACGGCGTTTTTCGAAGAGAGCATCAAGACGAGGGCCCTTGAGGCCGGTGCCGTTGCTTTTCTGAGCAAGCCGTTTGATGGCAAGGCGCTGGTCGACTGTATCGATACCGCATTGGGTCAATCTGGCCGTCAGCCGTCCGGATCGTAATTCTTGCCGGCTTTCCGTTCCAGCCGACGGCTAAAGACCGCGGGTAGAGTTCGATTGTCTCGCCATCGTCTGTCCCAAACGGCCCAGGCGACGCAGCGCGGTACAAACCAAAGTATACCCTCCCAAAACCAATTCGATATTGCGATCAACCTGCGTAGGGATGAGCGGCGCGGCTTGAACGATCTACCTTCCGGTCGGCTGGGATGACAAACAGCGGGCAGGGATTCAAACCCTGCGACCCATTAATGGAGAGGTGGAAGCCGTGTTGACGAACTCATCGATCACGAACACCACATCAACCAATCCCTTCACCAGGAGAGCTCCACGGCTGTCGCACGCAGGCGTGCTGATCGACGATCGCTCCTTCGGGACAAGACGCGGTCGGGATGACGATGCCATCGGTTTGGACGACGACCATTTGTCTCTTCCCAGCAACACGATACAGATCACACCGCGAGATCTCGTGAAGCGCCGGACCGTTGCGTCTCGCGGCATGACGGTCGACATCATTCAAGCAACAAGACGAGAACGGTTCGAGTACCGTTATCGTGGATCCTTCCACATGCTCATCGCCTACGAGGAGGGTATCCGACAAGAAGGCGTTACAGTCGTCGAGGGACTGTCCCGGTCCAATTTGCGGGACCTCAGGAAGAAGCTCACCTTCGTTCCAGCGGGCCACGAATACCACGAGTGCCATGACCTGCGGACGCTGAGCCGGATGACATTCTTCTATTTTGATCCCGACAAGGTGCCGGTTCTCTCGGAGACCGGGGCCATTGACCTTGCTCCGCGCCTGTACTTTGAAAATGCGGCGATCTGGGACACCGCTCTCAAACTGACGAACGTGATTGAGAGTCCAAACGCCGACAATCAGCTATATCTGGAGGCTCTCGGCACCGTCCTGGCGCACGAACTGGCACGGCTCGAACCGGGAACGACTCATACCCAGGTGCTTGTTCGGGGTGGGCTTGCCGCCTGGCAACAGCGGATCGTCACCAGCTATATCGAGGAGCACCTGTCCGAACAGATTTCGCTCGCCACACTCGCCCAATTGGTTCGCCTGAGCCCATTTCACTTCTGTCGGGCATTCAAGCAGTCCTTCGGCATTCCGCCGCATCGGTATCACACCAGCCGTCGTATCGAGCGGGCCAAGACGTTGCTCGCGAAGGCTGAGCCTTCGGTGACCGACATCGGACTGACGGTTGGATTTAGTCAGACGAGCTCTTTCACCGCGGCGTTTCGGCGTGCGACCGGCTTCACTCCGACCGGCTACCACCGAAGCCTCGGATAAGCTCGTGCGTCGGCGCATCGCTTGGGCCTTCGCGCGGAAGCAAGGGCCATCAAATCAGAGCAATCGTGATTGAGCCGGCTCGCGGTGCCGGAGGCAAGCTGCTTCCAATGTCCACTCACCGAACCATTCGCAAGTCGCAACGGGTTCGCCCACGCTCTCATAACCGGAAAGGAGAACTAACATGATCAACGTCAAGGACGCCACAGCACGACGGATCGCTCCGCTCACCGCGCCGAACGACCTGACGCCCAATGCCGTGCGGGACATTTCCGTCGCATTCAACATCCTGCTCGCCGACGTGTTTGCGCTCTACATGAAGACCAAGAATTTCCATTGGCACATGTCGGGCCCGCATTTCCGCGACTATCACTTGCTGCTTGACGAGCAGGGCGAGCAGATCTTTGCCGTGACCGATGCGATCGCCGAACGCGTGCGGAAGATCGGCGGCACAACGCTTCGTTCGATCGGCCAGGTTTCGAGATTGCAGCGCATCCTCGACAACGACGCCGAATTCGTCACGCCGCTCGACATGCTCGCCGAACTGCGTGATGACAACAGACAGTTGGCGGCCAACATGCGCGAGGCGCACGGACTTTGCGACGAAACCGGCGACGTTGCCAGCGCCAGCTTGCTTGAAGTGTGGATCGACGAGGCCGAGCGGCGCGCCTGGTTCCTGTTCGAGGCTACCCGCGTCAGAGGCGAATAGTCGGAACGTTCCACGCACAACACCTGTTCACCACAAAGCTGGGCTGCATCCTATAGAATCCAGAATCTGCTGACGCTCGTCATCGTGCTGGCCGGAGCGCTGCTTCACCGCGGCAATGACTGGCATTCTGGCGGCCAACCCTTCGATAGTCTTTATCAACGTGCCTGAAAGAAGCGGTAAGGCCCTTGGGTCATCGGAGGGTGCGCTTTGCTCATGACGTAAGCATGATATATGATTTGCCAGGGTCCGGCGCCGTCGCCGAATATTAGGATTTGGGGGATGCTCGCACGTATTGCCGGCCTGTTCCGCCGGACGTGGGAATTCCTGACGGACGAGGCATGAACTCAAAGCGTCGGCGCCTCAAGACACCAGGCTCGCCCAGACGCGGTATGATGGAGAGAAACATGGTCGCACGAATGAGGCACATCGCCCTGCTGGTTTCGGACCCCGAGAAGTCGGCGGAGTTCTACGAGAAGACGCTTGGTTTCAAGCGCGCAGGAAAGGCCGGCCGCGGCCTCTACATGAGCGACGGCACCATCAATATGGCGCTCCTGCAGGTGCGTCCTGACAAGGGCGAAAAGACCGGCCTCTTCCATTTCGGAATGTGGGTCGACGATCTCGATCAGGCGGGCGACGAGGTGACTGCGGGCGGTGGCAGCTATCTGATGGGCCGCGAAGACCGAAATCCCGACACGTTCTACGAAGTGAAATACCGCGATCCGGACGGCATCGTTTTCGACATTACGCCGACCGGCTGGCGTGGTGCCGTCAAAGAAGTCGTGCCCGCCGACGAGGGCAGCAAGCAGGCGGCAGAATAAGCGTAAGCGCCTCGCAGCGGGTCCGACAGCGACGGCCCATTGGAAGCGGAGCGACATCATCAGCGCCGCCAAGATCGGCAAGTCCCGACGTCAGCCGGTGCGCCCGTGCGGCGAACCACCGAGATCGCCCGATCCGGCAAGCGGTTGGATGGTCGGGCGGGCCGGGAAGGGCCATTGACCGTTTGCCGCGCGCATTGGCACTCGGCATTCTCAAGCTCTTTCACGGCACGATAGGTATCCACCAGCATTTGCAGCGCCAGCACACGGGTGGCAGCGCGGCCGGCGAATCCACTTGGCGAAATCGCCCTCGAAACGTTCCAGCACCAGGCTTCTCGCCCTGCCTCGGCATGGTAGATGCGGCCGATCCGGCGACCGCCTTCCATCACGTCAAAATCATCTCTCACGTCCGCATTGCCAAGGGTGACAAACGTCTGCGCGGGTCGAAGGGTGATGGGCATCGCTGCCTCGCAACCGTGATGGGGAGAGGAGCCACTAAGATAGGTGCCATTAGCAGGCCGGGTGCAAGTGATTTGAGCGTCCCTGTGGATAAGGATGGCGCCGGCTTGCTACACACGCCAATTGGCCGTGGCACCGATCCCGATACCGCATGGTTCCGTTATCGGCCTGTGGGGTGACGCGGATCATCACTGCTGGTGATGTTGCGAGTAAGCGCCATCCGCGAGAGCCGCACGGACATCGTCGGCCAGCACCGTCCCGATCCGGGCGTCGGCGTCGTTCACTCCAAAGCTCACGATCAAGCGTTGGCCGTCGGGATGCCACGCCAAGCCGGCCGCGAACTCGATACCAAGCCTGATGAAGTAGAACGGCACGCTTGTCGAATTAACCACCATGGTCGCATTGAACCATACGAAGCGGTGGAGGTAGATCGGCCGCCGATTGAAATGCGACACCTCGTGGGTCAGCGTCAGCCATCCCCCGTCGAACGCGATCGCATTGGAGCCACCGCGCAAATGCTGCAACGCGGGTAGGGGCACGGTTTCGCTGATCGTGCGGCCATACTCATCGACGATGCAGGTTGGATCGGCTGAATAGATGAACCGAAGCTCATTTCCGCTCACCTGCGGCATCCAGTTTTTCTGGTGCTGTCGCGGGCCGTCGGGCTCCAGCACGCGCCAGTCGGTCAGTCGGCACGACGGCGTAAGGGGGCCGTCGATCTTGGCCAGGACGATCTCGCACCATTCCTCAGGATTGAGCTCGCGCACTGTGGACGAGCACCAGAGCGAATCGCGCCAGGCGAACATTCGCGCATCTTCAAATCCGCGCACCGGCGAAAAGCGGGGAACCGGCATATCCACGGGTAGGCGAATTTCACTCCAGACACTTGGCGTCAATTCGGAATCCAGTCGCAGGAGGTAATTGCGCGTCTCGATGGCCCCATTATCAGGCACATCGTATCGGCAGCCGTCATCGATGCGATAGTTGACGCTCCGTACGATGGCATAGACGTCGCCCTTCCAGACCGAAACTGAAGGATTGGTGAGGTTTCCGGGCTCCGACCGCTCGAACACCAGCGGCCACGTGTGCAGTGACGGAAGCAACGATGTTGCGGGTTGCGCATAGAAGGTCTGATTGTGCCGCGCCAAATTGCGGCTGGACTCGGGCGCGTTGCGGTCGACGGCGAGGTTATAGCACGTGCGGCGGCCCACCTTCTGGTGCTCGGCCGACTTGCAGTAAAAGCCGGAAATCGAAATCTCTTCTCGGATGCCGACGGAATAGACAAAGTCCTCGATGAACAGGCTGTCGTCTTTCGGCCACGGCAGTTTCACCGCAATCTGGCAGAACGTCATCGCCATCTCGTGCAGATTTTGGAGTCGATAGAATCTCGCGAGGTCGTAGAGCGGCTCGGCGCGGAGGGGCCGACAATCAAACGCCTTCGCCGCCGCCGCTACAAACCCGGCATCGTCGCCAAGTTGAAGTCGGCAGCGCGCCTCTTGCAGTTGCGCATACCAGGTTTCTTCGTCCCAACCGGGGAGCTTCACGCGACGGGCATAGGCGTCGGCGGCGTCCCGTAGCCTGCCGGCGTCGCGATAACTTTGCGCCAGATAGAAAGCGTAGCGGCTGTTTTCTGGTTCGTGTGCGAGTCCGTCCCGCAGCAATCGAATATCGCGATCGAATTTGCCTGGCCGGTTTGCGCCATCGGCGTGATCGGAAAACCAGATCGAATCGAGGGGAGTCTCATCCGGCAAACGATCTACGTATTCGTGCGTCACGCCGTGATACCGAGTGGGCGCTCCTCGCCGCAGCAGGCGTGTATTCCAATAGGTGATGCCGGACTTCTGTCGGACCCGATAGGATGATGCCGTCAGGCGCTCCCGGAACGTGGGGTCATCGACCACCAGCTCCATGTCGGCGTCCATCAACAACAGATAGTCGAAATGTGCGCCCGATGCGTGGGCGCGGTCAATCGCTGCATTGCGAGCATGCGCGAAGTTCTCGAACGCAAAGCTATGAAGCTCTCCCTGGATGCCCCGGGCTGCGAAAATCGTTTGAACAAGCTCTGGGGTTTGATCGGTCGATCCGGTATCGCAGATCACCCAATAGGCGATGTGATCGGCCACCGACAGAAGAGCGCGACTGAGGATGGCCGCCTCGTCGCGCACGATCATGTTCAAACATAAGGTGCGGGCGCTCATGCCGATGTGGACCCTGCCGGGCAATCGCGCTTGCGGCCTTCGCGCAGGTGAGGGTGTCGGTCCTGTTCCGGCTACAGTCCGCCTGCTGGCCCGGTGGCTCCCGTTGGCCCCGGTATCCCTGTTGGACCGGTCGGCCCCGTTGCTCCCGTTGACCCGGTTGCTCCCGTTGGTCCAGTCGATCCCGGAATGGAGGTGGTAGGCTGCCCCCGTGCGGCGCTGACCGTCGCGAGAACAATCGGCTGCGTGTAGGCAACGTACTTTCCGATCTTTAAGAGCGCGGCGCGCCTTTCCTCGTCCTCGGGCCCGATGGGACCGAATTTCTCCGTTTTGTCGGTCATTGGTATCCCCCACATTCCGGAAAAACCTATGTAGCATGCCGGAATTGCCGGGACTAGCCGGACTGTCGCACGGGTTGCTTTTCGCCGGCGAAGGAAGATAGGGATGACGGGCCCATTGATATCGCCGGATGAACGCTTTGTGTCGTCATCACTTGATGATGGACTGCTCATCGCGCGACCGTCCGATGACCGTCTGTTCCTGTTCAACAGCACCGCTCGGTTTATCTGGGAACGCCTGATCGAAGGTGCGAGTGAATCTGAAGTTCCGGGGTTGATCGCGGTGCATTACGGTATCGATGTCGCGCAGGCGCATCTCGACTTCAACGATACGCTGCGCCGCTGGCGCGCGGATGGTCTGGTCCGGCCGTGCGGTACGCGCCGCCGATACGAGATCGCAGGCCTCGCATTTGACATCTTCACTGAGGACGCAGCAGTTGCGAACGTGCTGGGCCCGATGCTCGCGCACCTGGAATCGGGTGCGCTGCGCTCCCCGGCGCTCGAAGTCGATCTCGATCGCCGCGGAGATGCGATTGTGCTGCGCGCTGGCGGCGTCGTAATCGAGCGTCATCTTGACGACGATTCGTTCATCCCGGCTCTTCTGTCCGAGTTGTTCCGGTACGTCAGTGAGAAGATCCATTGGGTGATGTCGCTGCACGCTGCTGCGGTCGCGGCTGCAGGCGCCTGCGTGCTGATGCCGGGAGCCTCGGGCGTCGGCAAATCGAGCTTGACGGCCGCGGTGTTGTCTTTGGACGAGATGCAACTCGTCGCCGACGATCTTGCATTGTTGGCCGGTCCCACGCTTGACGTCGTGCCTGTGCCGCTGCCGCTTGTCATCAAGAGTGGAAGCTGGAATGCCGTTGCAGTCGATCCTTCCCGATCTCGCTGCGCTCGGTACCCATCGGCGATTTGACCGGGACTGCCGCTATTGGGTGCCGCGGCGTGAACGCATAGCGAGCGAGCCGATGCCGGTGAAGGCAGTCGTTTTCCCGCGCTATCTCCAGGGAGGGCGCACCGAGCTTACACCGGTGCCGCCGCTGGACGCCTTTGGGCGCATCACCGCCGCGCCCTCTGCGGTACGCCCGCCGATCACCAGCGCGGCGCTTGAATCGCTCACGGCATTTGCGCGCAATGTGCCAGCCTACGCATTGACCTACGGCGCGCTCGCCGATGCGCGCTGCACCATAAGGGACCTGTTGCGGACGTGAGCCGGCGCGAGGCGTTTGATCTCTTGTGTGGTCTCCTCTCGGTCGACGAGTCGCCCGAACTGCGTGAGCGGCTGGGTCATACGCTGCGGTCGGGAGCAGTGTCATGGCCGGACGTCGTCGCGATCGCGAGCGAACAATGGGTCTCTGCCGCCGTGTGGCCGGCGTTGCGGCGGAAATCATTGCGCGGCGATCAGTCAAGAGAGGCTATGGATTACTTCGAAGGGATGGCGACGCTGAACCGGCAGCGCAATTCAAAATTGCGCGCCGAAGCAATCGAGCTTGCAGCATTTCTCAACAGGCTCGACGTCACCCCGATCTTCCTGAAAGGCTCAGCAAACCTTTTGTCCGATCTCTATCCGGATCCGGCCATGCGGATCATGCTTGATCTCGACGTTCTCGTGCCGCCGAGCCGGGTTGGCGCGTGTGCGGAAGCACTACAGAAGGCGGGTTATGTTCAGCTTGGGGACGTCGGCTTTCCGGCCCATCACCATTACCCGCCGCTGGGGCGCCCGGATGCGGAGGCGTCAGTCGAACTTCACATCGATCCTCTCGATATCGAGTTCCGGCGCTTCCTGTCGTTTGAGGACGTGTCGCGCCATGCGGTCACAATGGCGATTGACGGCGCACGGTTAGCGGTGCCGACGACATGGTGTCGGCTGGTCCACGGCGTCGCCCATACGCAGTTTGTCAATCACGCCTTTGCGTATGGTCACTTGCCGCTGCGTGATCTCTTGGATAGCGCGCTGCTATCTCGCTCGGGACCAGTCGATTGGGACGCGGTCGTCGCACGTTTCTCGACGCGAAGCGCCAGCCGCATGCTGGCATTTCAGTTCACGGCGGCACGGCAGCTGCTTGGTGGGGATATTCCGGAACACATGTCCTCGATGCCACTCGACGGAATGCTTTTCAAACGCGCGCTCTTCCAGATCGCGCATCCGCCCATACCGTTATGGATCGAGAGGTTGCTTCGGCCATTCTTCCTGCTCCGCCGATCCCTTTCACACGGCGCGCTCCGCCGACGGCTCGCTCGCAATCTGTTCGACCCCGCCTGGTATCGGCGTCAGTGGCGAATGGTTCGGCAAAGCGGCCGCTAGCACACGGCGCCCCGAACGGAATTCCTGCGACCCTGCCATGACTATTACTTCGGCGTCGCGGTGCCTTGCCCAGGGGGTGCCGGTGGCGTCGGGTTGACGATGTTCTGGTCGCGGCCAGGCATGATCTGGGAGCCGCCTCGGCCGGTGGTTGAGGGAGCGGGAGTCGCCCGTTCCGTGCGCGCCTTATCGGTGGTCGCGACGTCCCGGTTCGCGGAACTCAGGGTAAAGATCGCGATACCAAAGAGCAGGAGAAGAGCGATCGCGATACCGCCCATCAGCGCTCCGCTCAAGCTGTCGTCGCGTTTGCGTAAGATGTCGATATGCTGGTCGCCGTCGTTTGGGTCGGAGGTCACGGTCATTCTCCACGCACGTCCTGCTGAGCGGCCAACGCCTGGATCAAGCGGGCGTTCCCGGCAGGTGGGCCGAAACCGACCGAGTGATGCCCGGAAAGTTCCGGCTCCGTCAAAATGCGTCGTATGTGTGCAGGCTCCGGGGTGCACCAGAGGCGACTGGCCGGCCGCTTTGTTCCATGGATCGTTCGCTGGCCTGCTATCCCCTGCTATGTTGCTCTGTCCAAGAGGGACATCAGGTTCGTCTTCCTCTGCAGCAATTGATCCATCGTACATTGCCGCGGTGCCTTGTCCGGCCGCCAGCGTAGCAACCGGGTACCATGCCGGAAGCGCTCGCCGGTGAAATGGTCGTATGACACTTCGACGACGAATTTCGGCTTCAGCGGACGCCACTTTGCGGACCGGCTCGTCGACCAGCGGCTTGGTCCGCCCGGTGCATTGCCGGTGAAGCCGGGCGCCGCGATATGTTGGACGAGCTTCTTGGTGATCGCCGGCTCTTGTGCGACCGACGACGTGAAGCCGACGTGATGAAGAAGACCCGCTGCATCGTAAAGCCCGAGCAGCAACGAACCGACCACGCGCTTGCCTTCGTTGTAGCGGAAGCCGCCGACCACGCAGTCTGCGCTGCGATAGTTTTTGATCTTCTGCATGCCGTTGCGATCGCCCGAGTGGTAGGGAAGGTTGCGCTGCTTGGCAATCACACCATCGAGCGCGCTTCCGACTCGTTTCAGCCAGCCCTTGGCGACTGCCAGCCTTGGCGTCGCCGGTGAGAGGCGTATCTGCTTCGTGCCGCCGGCGTTCTTGTGCATGAAATCTTCCAGCTCCTTGCGCCGCTCCTGCAGCGGCCGCGGCGTCAGCAGCGCGCCGCGGGCGTTCACCAGGAGGTCGAATGCGATCAGGATCGCGGGCGTCTCGGCGGCAAGCATCTTGATGCGGCTTGCGGCGGGATGAATCCGCTGCAGCAATGCATCGAAGGAGAAGCCGCCGTCGTCGGGAACGACGATCTCGCCGTCGAGCACGAAGCGCTCGGCTTTCAGGTCTCGCACAACATCGACCAACTCTGGAAAATACCGCGTCAGAGGCCGTCCGGCCTTGGACTGAAACTCGACCGATTTGCCGTCGCGAAAGACCAGGCAGCGGAAGCCGTCCCATTTTGGTTCGTATTGCCACTCCGGACCTACCGGAATGGTGTCGACCGAAAGGGCCTCCATCGGAGTGTAAGGGCTGTGCAGGGGCAGCGACATCGAGGGTCCTAGGGATGGGCACTGATGAAATGCACGGGGTGTGGCGATCCGATCCTGTCATTTCCGCCAGTTGTAACCGTGGAATCCGCCGGCTTCGGGGGTTGAGTGCGAGGCGATCTGGCAGCTGTTTCTGGCGCTGTTTTGGAATAGGCGCGGCCGCTTTTCGCCGAGCTTCGCGAACACCTGGTCGAGGCACGTGATCTGGCTTTCGGTTTCCGCGAGATGGTCTTTCAGGCCCTTTCGATAAGTCGCGATTTGTCGCTTGAAGCGAAGATCGATGCCATCCTGCTCGCGGTCGATCCCAAGAAAGGCGACGGTATTCTGGAAGAGATCGACAATGAATACGAAGGCCGCCACACCGACGCGCGGTTTGTCCGGTTACTGAAGCAGGGCGATAAGCAGGCCGCCGCGCATGCAAAGTCCGAAGAATGAGCCTGGGCACGCGCGCTCGTCGTTATCCTACGTGACGACTTCCAACTCCTCCAGCCAGCGCAGGAATTGATGCGCGGCAGCGTGCGCCTCTTCGTGCGTCTTGGCACGCTCCAGCGCGTGCAGGATCTCGTCGCGCTGGTCGACACCCGGCCGAAGCTCCTGTTCGCGCGCAAAGCCGACGGCGTCATCGAGGTGACGGATGACACGTCCGTCGCGCAGGTGCAGCTCAGGTGTGAAATGAAATTCGATCGTCATGGCTCTCTCGACAATAATAACCGGAGCCGAAGCGGCCGGTTCCGACGGGCCGGTGGCAAAATCCACGGGGCCTTTGCGGAATCACGGAACTATTCCGAAAGCCCTTGATTGAGGAAAGAGGTGTGTAAAGCGACTATTTGGCAGGTGTTTCCTGATTGTCCGTTGCGGCTCCGCACAGAGTGATGACCTCGTAATCCTGATCGTCATGCATTGCCCGGATGCGCCACCGTCACCTCCGGGCAATGACCTTGATCGGCTTTCGTCGGGGTCGCCAGCCGTGCACCGCACGCTCCTGACCAGGAGGATTAAAAATGGCGAAGAAGCGTGGGCGGAAAAAGACTGGGCGCCGGAAGTACTCTCGCGGCGCCGGCACCGAGGTGAAGCGCGAGATGCGGAGATATAAGCGCGGCTCCGCCAAGAGCGGGCCTAGCGGCCGCGCGGGCAAAGTGAAGAGCCGCAAGCAGGCGATCGCCATCGGTCTCTCCAAGGCGCGCAAGAAAGGCAAGAAGGTACCAAAGAGACGCAGTTCACGCGGTTGAAACTTTTACGACGCACGGGCGTTTTGGGCTTGCTGAGAAGCATCGTGGCGCACGGCGTCACGGGAACCATGACCCCGACCTCGGATGTACCGGTTGGGGCACGTCAGCACCGCTGCAATCCTTTCATTGAGTATGGGTGGACGTCATGGCTCGCAAACGATCCGACAATACATTCCCGGATGTTGAAAGTTACCGGATCGCTCAACTCTTTCACGAATTATCATTGAATTGGGGCGAACGGCTCGCGGTCGCGCGGTATGTGGCGCACCGTCACGGTATCAGCGCCCAACGCGTGCTTGATCTCGCTGCCAAGGTTAAGCCCGAACCGCTGTGGCGCCTTTGAAGCCATGACCGCGCGCGAACGCAGAAAGGCGGGCTGTGCGGCTGGGCCGCCGGAGCAGCCGTCCAACGCGACTTGTTATTCTGAGGAGAGGAGAAACGATCGTCAGTCCCGCAGCAATCATTCCGAAAAGACTGAATCCTTGGACACTGAACCCTTGGACGAGGAGAGTCTTGACCAGGTGATGCGAGACTGTCCGCTTTGATTGATCGCGGCCAAGGGGACCATCAAGGATGGTCAAGAAATTCACATTCACGTCCCGGGCAGCGATGGTGGCGCGGCGCTTGGTCGGTCGTAGGTCCTGCGAATAAATCCGATCAGAATATTGATGTCGGGGGCCGATGCACGCGGCTCGAAGTTCTCGCTACGGGTTCCAGCCGCCGCTCCCGTAAGGACGAGTGATGATCTCGAGGAGGTGACCGTTCGGGTCCTCGAAATAGAGACCGCGCCCGCCATCGTGACGATTGATCTCACCACGATGGCGCTGACCGGGGTCAGACCAATAAGGAAGGCCCCGCTCCTGAATCCGACCAAAGACTGCGTCGAAGTCCGATTCGCTGACCAGGAAGGCGTAGTGCTGCGGAGTGACCTTACCTTCGGTGTCCATAAAGTCGAGATTTGCGCCGTTTGCGGTCGTGACCATCTGAAAAGGTCCCCAGTGCGTCGGCGCGGGAAGGCCGAGCATCTCAGCAAGGAAATTCGCCGACGCTTGGCTGTCATGGGCTGACAGGATGGTGTGGTTGAACTGTATCGCCATGTGAGCCTCCGCATGCGGTAGGGATTGTACGGCTCATTCGGTCACTGTTAGCGGCCGCGCGGTAGCAGACCTCAACGCGTGGTGCCGGACGGACGTTCCGGCATGCGCGCCGGATTCGTGGGTCGCGACAATCGCGACAAAGGCCGCACCTGCGGACATACACCGAAATGCGCGACCTTGAACGTTAGTGCGCCGTCGCCGGTTCCGCCTCGGCGCTGCCGTGCGGCCGCTCGCGTAGCAACAGGCCACCGAGCACGGCCGCCGTTCCCGCACAGACCGCGCCCACCAGGAACGCCAGGCTGTAGCCCGCTGTCAGCGCTTCGGGCGTGCCCGCGCCCTGCGCCAGCCAATGATTGGTCCGCGCAGTGGCAAGGCTCGCGAGCACCGCGAGGCCGAGTGACCCGCCCATCATGAAGGCCGTGTTGACGATGCCTGAGGCCAGTCCGGAATCCTGTGGCCCGACATCGCTCATCGCTGCCAGCAGCACCGGATTGAACGCCATGCCCGCGCCTATCCCAAGCAACAGCATCGCAGGCAACACGTGGAGCACGAACGATCCGTCTGCCGCCGGCGCCAGCGCGAACAGCGCCAGGCCCGCCGCCGCGCAGGCAAGGCCTGCGGCCAGCGGCCGCCTGATGCCAAAGCGGTTCACCAGCCTTGCCGAGAGGCTGTAGGAGAAGGCGCCCATGATCAGGTTGGCTGGCAGGAAGGCGAGCCCGACCTGCAGAGGGCCGTAACCCAGCACCAGTTGCATATAAAGCGCGGACAGGAAGAACCACGCGAACATCGCCGCCGCCCATAACACGCCGATAATGTTCGATACCGATATGTTGCGCAGCTTGAAGAGACCCAGCGGCACGAGCGGCGCCTTCACGGTCGACTCGATCACAAGAAAGATCAGCAGCAGCACCACCGCTCCACCGATCAGTGCAAGCGTATGCCCTGACGCCCAGCCTGCCTGTTCGCCATTGACCACGGCATAGACCGCCAGAAGCAGCGACGCGGTGATGGTCACCGCTCCGGCGACATCAAGGTGGCGTGAACCGTCGCCTTTCCCTTCCGGCAGTAGCCGCAGCGACAAGAAAAGCACGAGGCCGCCGATGGGCAGGTTGACCAGGAAAATCGAGCGCCAGTCGAATAGCCCCGTCAGCAACCCGCCGAGGAGCACGCCGACACTGCCGCCGCCCGCCATGACAAAGCCGAAATAGCCCATCGCCCTCACGCGTTCGGGACCGTCCGGAAACAGGCTCATGATCAGCGATAGTGCCACAGCCGAAACCACCGCGCCGCCCACCCCTTGCGCCGCCCGCGCGATGACCAGCATGTCCTGCGAAAGCGCCAGCCCGCAGGCGGCCGATGCCACCGTGAACAACACAATGCCGATGAGGAACAGACGGCGCTGGCCGAAAAGGTCGGCGAGCCGGCCGCCGAGCAGCAGGAAACCTCCGAACGTCAGGAGATAGGCGTTGACCACCCATACCAGCCCGGTGTCGTTGAAACCGAGACTGGATTTGATCGTCGGCAAGGCGACATTCACGATCGTCGTATCGAGAACGATCATGATGTCGCCAAGGCAGAGGACGGCGAAGGCGAGCCAGCGCTCGCGCGTGGTCAAAATGTGTCGGGTCATGTATCGCCGTCGGGAAACCTGCTTGGCGCGTGTCCATTACCCGATCTCGCGCTGCAATGAAAGCCGCGGTGTCGCCGGCTCAAGCCGCCGCCGATTGGCTATGGGGTATTGGCTCCTACTGGCGCGATTGCGCGGATCTCAGTCAGCGCGCTTCGATGAACGTGAAGATCGCCATCTGCGGGCGCGCGCCGAAATACGCGGCCTTGAACGCCTCCGCATCGTGGAGCGCCGTTGGCGGCAGCGCCCGATAGACGACTGCGGTCTCCAGCGGCACCTCATCGAAGGGGAACGGATCGATCGCGATGGTCGTGGGAGACCTTGGCGTCAGCGTCAGCGGCACGCCGCCCGTCGTCGCATATGCAGTCGGAGCCGGTTCGATAATGTGGTCCTTGTGCTGGTCGTGGCTGCAGACGTAGAGCGACAGCAAGTCCCAGACCTGGAGCAGGTTATAATT
Organism: Hyphomicrobiales bacterium; assembly: GCA_009377695.1. GTDB lineage: Bacteria > Pseudomonadota > Alphaproteobacteria > Rhizobiales > Xanthobacteraceae > VAZQ01. The sequence continues at coordinate 42,763 of WHTP01000028.1, forward strand.
TACCGCGACTTCGTGGCGGTCGAGACCGGCAGTGATGACGTGCTGCCGCGCCTCGTTGCGCGCGATGAAATCCTCGATTTCGCTCGAGAGCTTGCGCGGTGGGCCCGCTGACGGCTGCGCGATTGCGCTATAGCGCGACTGCCACAGCCCGGTCCGGTGCTTGCTGACTATCAGGCCAGTGTAGCTGTCGACCTCGGTAAGCATGTCGATCGCCCACTGATAGGCGGCAAGCTGCGGCGCATCGTTGGGGACTTGCCGAAAGCTCGGAGTCTTGCCCGTGACTGTATCGAAATACGGGTTGGTTTCGTAGCGCAGCCATCCGCCGTCGTGATATTGCGCCGCCCGTAACATCGAAATATAGGGGCGCGGGCGCTCGAATCTTGAGTTCCCCCAATGGGCGGCAAATAGACCTGCAAGTTTGGCATGGTCGTTCTGCGTGATCATCACGACCGAACCATCCGACCGATTTCGAACGATCATCCTAGGCTCTCGTGATTCCAAGGAACTGTTGATGCCACCGTAAGACCATACTAGAGGGTCTAGTAGATACTAGAGGTCTGGTGGATCGTCCATCAAGCGGACATAGCCGGCAACGCGCCGCCGAATGTAAGACGTAATAGGTGTCTCCGATGCAGCTCGCACCGTTATTTTGGGACAAGCCGCTCTCCTACGAGATCACGCCGAGGAGTGGTCCCATGCGGCGGCTGGTGACGTTGGCCGACGTTCGCAGTGCGATGGTCTATGACCTTCCGAAGGGCACGACCAAGCAGCCGCATTGGCTGAATGCCGGCATGCTGTTGGTCGCAGCCTCCGAAAGCGGCAGGCAGTCCGATATCCGCATCGCAACGGACGCACTGTGCGACGCGCTCGACGTCGAAGGCTGGCTGTCGAGCGCACCCGTCAAAGCCTGAGTGTCGATTCCTTTACTGCGTCATGTTGGCGGCTTTGATGGCCGCGTCGAACTGCGGTTGCTCGCGCGCAATCTGCGCAACGAATTCCTTCGGCGTCGTGCCGTTCGGCTCGATCCCGAGCTTCGTCAGTTGCGCTGCGATCGCGGGGTCGCGCGCGGTGGCGATCACCTGTTGTGCGAGCTTATCGACGATCGCCTGCGGCGTCTTGGCCGGGACCAGGAAGCCGTTCCAGGCATTGAGCGAGAAGTTCGGATAGAGCTCGCTGATCGTCGGCACGTTCGGAAGCTGCTGCATGCGCTTGTTGGTGGCGACACCGAGGATGCGGACCTTGCCGGTTTCCGCGTGCGGGAGGATCTCCGACGCATTGCCGAAATACATGTCGATCTGTCCGCCCACCAGAGATGTCATTGCGGGACCGCCGCCCTTGAACGGTATGTGGATGGAATCGAGACCAGCGCGGGCGACGAACAGCGCGCCGGAGAGATGCCCGATCGACCCGGTCCCGCCGGAGCCGTAGTTGAGCTTGCGGCTCCTTCCGTAAGCGACGAACTCCTGCATGGTCTTCGCCGGGATGCCCGCGTTGATCGCGAGGATGAATGGCCCGGTGCCGAACACGCTGACCGGCGTGAAGTCCTTGAGCGGGTCGTAATTGACCTTCTGGATGCGTGGCACCACCGCGATCTGCGGCGCCGCACCGAACAGGAGCGTGTAGCCGTCGGGCGCCGCCTTCGCGACATAGGCCGCAGCCAGTGCGCCGGCGGCACCGACGCGGTTCTCCACCACGAAGGTTTGTTTCAGTTCGGTGGCAAGCCGGCTGCTCGCCATCCTTGCCATGACGTCCGTGTTGCCGCCGGCGGCAAAGGGGACCACGACCGTCACGGGCTTGGTTGGCCAGTCGGTGCCTTGGGCATAGAGCGATGTTGGCAGGATCAGGAACGAGAGAGCCAGTGCGACGCGTACACGCGAACGAGAAAGTTGCATCCGTCGAGTTTCTTCCAATTGGGGTAGGCCGGCACCGGTATTTTAAGCCTGCCACGCCTCTGCACAATGCGTCTCAATGCACAAATGCGTGCCCAGCGGCATCGGAGAGGGCCCGATTGTCGCATGCGCATGCAATAGGCATGTGTGGCGTTTTTTACGACGTCCAATGTTGGCTGAACTGCGTCGCCACCACGTCCTCGTAGCTCACGGGGCGATCAAGCAGCCCCATATGGTGCTGGAACTCGGTCATGCCGTTAACGAATTCGCGCGAGATCGATGGGTCGTAGAACGGCAAGTCGCGCTGCACGATGTCGGCAATCAATGAGGCTTCGTGGTCCGGGAACAGTTTGCGTCCGACTCTCGTCGCAAGGCTGACATCGGCCTTCAGCGCCTTTTGCGTCTTGACCAGCGCACGCACGGCCGCGGCGACCGCATCCGGCTCGCGTGCGATCACCGCATCCGACGTGATCAGCGCCGGCATGGTATAGTGGATCGATTTTGGCGGCCCGTCGCTGCGGCGGGCGTCGATCACCATGGTGCCCCAGCCGCCGCGCACCGCGACCTCTGCGCCCATGCCGTTCGCCCAGAAGCCGTCAATGGCGCCGGCCTGCAACGCCTTGGCGGCGCCGACGCCGAAATTCTTAATCTGGCCTTCGCCCAAAAACTCCATCGGCACCGGCACGATCTTCACATTATCGCGCGTTTCGTCGATACCGGACTCGACGAGCAGCCGCTTGAGGCCGAGATCGACCAGCGGCGCTGCGCCGATCTTCAGTCCTTTGACGGCGTTGATGTCGCCCTTCTTCGCCTTGAGGTCGGCGCGAAGAATCAGGAACCAGTAGGTGTTCTGCGCGAGTGCGGCGATGAGCTTGCCACCCTTCCAGCCGGGGAACGCGAACGGTGTCGAGTGCGCGGAGCCGCCGACGAAATCGATGCCGCCGTCACGCAGCACCTCGAGCGTTCGGTTGACCGGATAGATGAGCTCGAGCGTCATATCGAGCCCTTCCTCCTTGAAGAAGCCGAGCTCGACTGCCGCCGCAGCGGGAAAATACGAATTCGAAATCATGTCGGGGATGGCAATCTTCATTACTGTCTCCTGATTGGGGTTCGCCATAGCGGCGTGCACTGGCGGGACTTCCTCTCCCCTGGAGGGGAGAGAGCCGGCTGCCTTCGTGGCACAACTGTGCCTGATTGACTGAGCCGTTCATGTGATCGCGTTGGCGCGGCGGATGCCTTCGATCATCGCCACACGCAGGAGGTGGCTACGCAGCTTCGCGCGGTCGGAAGCGATGGCGCGGAGTTCGTCGTGGAATTTCGCGCGCTCGCGCGGGTCCTTCTGCTCGATATTGCGTTTGTTTTCGATGGTCTGACGCTGGAGATACTCCTGCGCGACGATGCGGCGCTGGCGGTCATAGAGATCGAGCAGGTCCTCGTTTGCGCCGTCCTGGATGATCGCCGCAAGCTTACCGGTGAGATTGAAGGCGTCGTGAAAACCGAAATTCATGCCCATGCCGCCGAGCGGATTGTTGATGTGCGCGGCATCACCGGCAATCATGAGACGGCCGTCACGATAACATGATGCAACGCGCTGATGCACGCTGTAGAGGTTGCGATGGACGACGTCGTAGTCGCCATCGTTGCGATGAAAGCCCTGGATGCGGCGCTGTACGGCGCCTTCTTCGAAAATGTCCTCGACTGGGCTTTGTGCATCGGTTGGGAAGACCACGCGCCAGGTGCCGCGCTCGTCGTGGCCGGGAACCTTGAACAGGGCGCACCACTCATCGGGGTCGGCAATGTAATTGGTGAGCGCATAGCCGAATGGTTCGAAGTCGTAGCGGGTGCTGAGAATCAGGAATCGCTCTTCATAGGTGAAGCCGGAAAAATCCACCCGCATGGACTTGCGCACCTGGCTGCGCCCGCCGTCGCAGCCGATCATCCAGCGGCCGCGAAACGTTTTCGGTCCGTCCGGCGTCTCGACCGTTGCGGTTACGCCATCGTCGTCCTGCGCGACGCCGGTGACACGGTGCTCCATGAAGACATCGCAATGGGAGTATGGCTTCAGCATGTCGAGCAGGATGAAGCAAATCTTGTGCTGCTCGAGCATCACCCGGTACGGAAACGGCGTGTCGTCCTTCAGCGCCCCGAGGTCGAAGTCAGCAACGATCCCATTGCGGCGGTCGCGATACTGGTAGTTGCGCACGACATAACCGCGCGCCAGCATTGCATCTGTCACGCCGATATCGGCGAACATCTCCAGCGTCGGCGGGTGGATGGTCCCGGCGCGCGGATCGTCAAAAATCTTGTTGCCTGCCTCCAGCACCGTGACCGCGATGCCGCGCCGGGCGAGGTTGAGCGCGGCGGTGAGGCCGACCGGACCAGCGCCGGCGATCAGCACACGGTCCGCTTGCACGCCGGATTTTGAGGATTGAGGTGTCAGGACCATATCGTTGGAGTAGAACTCGATGAGCGAAATTGCAGGAGACGATAATGGATCAGGCCGTCAGGCTGACCAAGGCACAGGAACCCTGGATCGGATCGCGCGGCCGGATCGGCGTCATCATCCCGTCCACCAATATCGGCGTTGAGTACGATTGTCAGCGGATCATTCCGCCGGGCGTCACCTGGCATTTCGGGCGCTTCTTTGTCGAGCAGCCTGATCTTTCTTCCGACAATATGTTTCTTGCCTTCATCGAGGCGATCCGCAAGACCATCCCGCACGCCATGCGCGATATCATGACCTGCGAGCCGACCTACATCATGATGGGCATGTCGGCGGAGACGTTCTGGGGCGGGCTTGAGGGCAATGTCGAGTTCGAGCAGCGGTTGCGCGAGGACATCGGCCCCGGGATGGGACTGACCAGCGGCGCCGCGGCGCTCAAGGCCGCGCTCGATGCATTCGGCGCCAAGACCGTTGCGGCGCTCACGCCGTACCAGCCGATCGGGGACGTGCAGGTGCGCCGCTTCCTGGAGGAGTCGGGTTACACCGTCACCAACGTGGTCGGGCTGAAATGCGATACCGCGACCTCGATCGCGCACACACCCCCGCGGGAGGTGATCGATGCGGTGCTGAACGAGCTCGACGGCGACAATGTCGATGCCATCGTGCAGGCGGGCACCAATCTCTCCACTCAGGACATCTTCCCGGCGCTGGAGCAGCAGTTGGGCAAGCCCGTTATCCCGATCAACATCGCGACGATATGGCACGCGCTCCGCGCCCACGGCATAGAGGATAAGATTTTTGGCCGGGGCTGGTTACTTGAGCGGTTCTAGCGCAGCCGGTAATATCCCTCACCCAAGCTTGGGACGCGGCGCTGTTGCCGCCAAAGCCGAATTTAAAGAGGAAAGCCCCCATGACCGAGTTCAGGCCCGTCATCCGGATCGCGCCCAACAACCAGGTCTTCGACTTGCCGGTCATCGTCGGTATCGAGGAAGGGTTGTTCGAGGCTGCAGGTCTCGACGTCAAGTTTTCCGCGACGCATGCAGACCGCGAGAAGGACGCGGTCGGCGGCGCGATCATGACGCGGCTCAAGGAGAACCTGTTCGATTGTGGTTCGGCCGACAGCTACAACGTCTGCGAATGGGCGAGCATCGACCGCCTCGAGCGCGGCAACCGCGGCGGCAACATCGCAGCACTGCGCGCGGCGGTGGCGGCGCAGGCGATCCTGTCGTTCGATGAATCCCTGCAGGTGCCGCGCGACCTCGCCGGTGTCCCGGTCGTGGTACAGGAACTCACCGGTTCGCACTACTGCACCTTGCAGATGCTGGAGAGCGCGGTCGGCACCGAGCACGTCAATATCGCCCATGGCGGTCTGCCGCAGATGCGCTATGCGGGTCTCAAGAACGGCACGTACCGGGCCGTCACCGTCATGGAGCCCTTCATCAGCCTCGGCCTCAAGGAAGGCGCGCACGTTATCGCCGCGTCGTTCTATCGTGGTGGCGAAGTGATCGCGGCCGATCTCACGCCGGAGCAGCGCAAGGCCTATTACGACGCCGAGAACAAGGCCGTCGATCTGATCAACGCCGACTTCTACAAGTATGCGCATCACGTCGCCGCCCATGCCAAGGGCGCGCTCGAGCCGCGCGAATTGCTGAAGGCCTTCGTGCGCTACAAGCACGTCGACTACTACGATCCGACGCTGTTCAACCGCGCCTATGACTGGATGAAGGCGCGCGGCCTGAGCGAAGGCCAGAGCCAGCACGCCGCGCTGGTGGTGGGATAACGGTTCGGGTGTGCCGCAAGCTGCGGCCTCGTAAATGTACCCTCTCCCCTTGCGGGAGAGGGCTACTCAGTATCTCAGCGCAAAAGAATGGGTGAGGGGTGAGCGTAACTGAGTGTCCGACACCCCTTCACCCAATTTAATTCGTTGCAATGCTCTCCAGCCCTCTCCCTCGAGGGGAGAGCGACTGTCTTGGAAGTCAAGCGATTTGCCATGGTCTGCGGTCTCTGAGGATGGCGTTGAGGATGGTCAGCAGCTTTCGAGCGACCGCGATGAGCGCAATCATCTTCGGCTTGCCAGCG
>WHTP01000011.1 GCA_009377695.1 Hyphomicrobiales bacterium
CGGCGATTCAAAGCTCCGACGTGCGTCAGCGGATGGCCACGTCGGGAATTCAGCTTCTCGGCGGCACGCCTGACCAATTCACGCGTCACATTCGATCCGAGATGGACAAATGGGGAAACGTCATCCGCAGCGCCGGGATCAATCTTAACCACCCGCAGTAAGGAGATTTAGCTCGCGCAACCGAGGTTGATGTCGACCCGCGGAGCTTCTATTCCGAATGAGGTGGCGAGGCTCGTCGCGTGCCTTGCGACGAGATGCTTTTTGCAGCACGTGTAGCCTTCGTTAGCTTTGTAAGTCGATTGTTGGGTCATGAATATTTCCGGCTGCACGGCAATCATAACCGGGGCGTCGAGTGGGATCGGTGCGGCCACGGCCCGTGCCTTGGCCGCCAAAGGCGCCCGCGTGGTCTTGATCGCTCGCGACCAACAGCGGCTGGAGGCGGTCGCGTCCGCTATTCAACAATCCAATGGCCAGGTCCAAATCTATCCTGCGGACCTCAGCGATGCGGCTGCGGTTGCGGCGGTGGCGAGCACCATTCTTGACGGGGTCGGCGCGCCCAACATCCTCATCAACAATGCGGGCGCCGGCCGATGGCTTTCGGTTCTGGAAACGAGCGCCAAGGATGTGGAAGAGATGATGGCGGTGCCTTACTTCGCGGCGTTCAATCTCACGCGCGAGCTCCTTCCCGCGATGAAGCGCCGCGGCAGCGGCTGTATCGTCAACGTCACATCCGTGGCCTCGCGCCTGACCTGGCCAGGTGCAACGGCGTATATCGCGGCGCGGCGCGCGATGGATGGCTTCGATCAGGGCCTTCGACTTGAGCTCGCAGGGTCGGGGATTCGCGTCATGCTCGCCATGTTCGGCAGCATCGAGACGGCCTATTGGGCCAACAATCCGGGGAGCCGGGAGCGCCTGCCCCGCATCACGTCATTGACCCCCACCTTGACAGAGGAGCAGGTAGCCGCGGCAATCGTGAGCGGCATCGAGGCGAACCGCCGCTTGGTGCTGAAACCATCAATCTTCCGGTTTGTGCTGGGCTTGAACGCCCTGTTCCCTCGCACGACCGAGCGCCTGATGCTGTGGGGATGGCGTCCGCCAGTGTAGCGAGCCTCACCGCCCCGTCTGCACCGCGCCCTCCGGTCGCAGCACCACGATCGCGGAGGCCGAAAGCATCAGCGCAAAGCCGATGCCATCATACCAGGTCGGCCGCTCGCCCAAGACGATCATTGACGAAATAACGCCGATGACCGGCGAGGCCAGAATCCCGAGCGCGGCGGTCGACGCCGGCAGCCGGCGCACGGTGCCGAACCACAGGAAATAGCAGAGCCCCGATCCGATGATGCCACTGTAGATCAGACCGAACAGCGAGCGCGCGCCGGCATCGAGATGCAGCGTGCCCTCGAACGCCGGTACGCAGATCGCCATCACCGCGATGGCGAACACAAGCTGCCAGATCGTGATGGCCATCGGGTCGCCGTCGATCCTCGCCCATTTCAGGTAGACGGTGCCGGCGGCCCAGCTCACGGCGCCGCCGAGCGCGAGCATGATGCCGAGCGGAACGCCCGAGCCGGCGAGCGGTGCCACGAGGATCACCACTCCGGCGATGCAGAGCGCGAGCGCCGTCAAGCGCGTCGCGGTCAGACGCTCGCCGAGGATCGGCAGCGCCAGCATCGCCGCCCAGATCGGCATGGTGTAGACCATGATCGCGACCCGCGATGTATCGGCCGCAAGCTGGGCAAACGGCGTGAACAGGCTGAACCCGACGATGTTGAACAGTGACGCGACGCAGATGTGCAGCCACATGCGCGGGCTCGTGATCGCGAGCGTGCGTCCCTGAAAACGGGCGAAGCTGGTCAAGACGACCGCGCCGAGCGAGAGCGTCGTGAGCCGCATGCTGAATGGTGGAATTTCGTCGAGCGCCATCTTCATCGTGACCCAGGTCGTGCCCCAGCCGATGCAGAGGACGATCAGGAGCGCCCGCGCCTGGGTGGCATCGGACTTGGTGGCATCGGACTTGGTTGCATCCGACTTGGCGACATCCGGCAGAGTGCTGCTGCTGTGTTCCGGCATTCGGCCCGCGTTCGCTGACGTGCGGCCGTGCGGCCGGGGCGCAGTCTTAGAGCATGGTCCCGAAAAGTGGAAACCGGTGTTCGGACAAGACCATGATCAGCGCAAAGTAAGGCGGTCCAGGGCGATGGCAATAACCGCGGGCGCAGGCCTGCTGCGCCCGTGGTCGCACAATCGGGATATGCCGCTCAGGACGCCTTGGTGGCTGCCGCGGTCGCACTGGTTGCGCTGCGGCGCCACCAAAGGAAACTCACGATCGCCAGCACGATCACCGCGCCCTGCGCCAGCAGCGCTTCGCGCGTGGGATTGAGCCCGTATTCGAGCATCCATCCCAGCGACGGGACAGGATTCATAGGCACGATCAGCTGCTCCTGGAACTCCAGGATGGCGTCGCCGATCATCTTGACCGCCATCACGAACAGCAGCGCCGACGTGATGATGAACACCGCCCGCAACGGCAGGCGGCTCGCCACCGCGTTGATGACGAAGAAAAGGATCACCAGGCCAACGGCCGCGGCCGCCAGCCCTGCGAACAGGTCTGCCGACCATCCGCCCGACGCGCTGGCCAGTGCATAGACGAACAGCACGGTCTCGGCGCCCTCGCGGAACACCGCCAGGAACGCCAGCGCCGCGACCGCGAGCCCGGTGCCTTTGGCGAGCGCGCCTTCAGCCTGCTCCTTGAGGTATGCCTGCCATGCACGTGGGTCTTGGCGGACCAGCAACCAGCCGCTGACGTAAAGCATCAGCGCCGCGGCGGCGAGGATGACGAAAGCTTCGAAGAGGTCGTTGTGCTGGCCCTCATTCAGCGTCAGGAAAAGATACGCTGCAACCAAGCTGGCGAGAATGGCGATCACCGCGCCGCTATAGAGCGCCACAAGCCGCTGCTCGGCGCCCGCCTTCTTGAGATAGGCTGCGAGTGCGGCGATGACGAGCATCGCCTCCAGTCCTTCGCGCAGAAGGATCACGGCCGCTTGAATGAATGTGCCAGACATCGGCGAACCCCACGTTTGTCGCCGATGCGATGTACCGCCGTTCCGCGGTGCCTGTAAAGCAATGTAGTTTCAAGCAATTCCAATGAGCGCGATAATGCTCAGGCCCTAGTGTGGCGGTTCAGAAGTTCGCCATACCTCACCGCTGGATCGCGAGCGAACGTCTGAACCAAAGCCACACTCGATTCAAAGAGTTGCTAGTGTCCTTCGATTCCGAAGTTCGTATAGGAGGGCGCTGCGAAATGGGTACGAACTTCGGATCGGGACGCTAGCCAGCGGTGCGATGATATCGGCTCAGCGCGACGCCCAGCGCGGTCTGCGCCAGTGCGCAAAACGCGAGCGCAACGAACACGGCCCATGGAATGCCGGTGAGGTCCCACAATCCGCCGCTCAGCGTCGGGATGATCACAGCGCAACTGTAGCTGATGGTGAACATGCCGGCGGCGGTGCGATGCACGTCGCCGGGCGCACTCAGCATCGGCGGCAAGGCGAGCATCACAGCGAAGGTTATTGCGGTCGAAAATCCGAGGATGAAGGCCCACACGACAATCCCGACGCCGTTCGACAGCGCGAGTCCAATCGCCGACATGAATGAGATCGGCCCGAATATCAGATAGGGCAGGGCGCGCCAGCGCTGCTGCTTGGCTGCGAGCGGGAGCAACAGCAACGTGGCCAGAAGCTGCGCGCCGTTAAGGGAGACAAGCGCGGGTCCGATCAGCTCGGCGCGGCCGTGGCTGACCAGGTAATCCGGCACGAAAGCGTTGGCGCCGAAATACATCGAATTGTTCGCGCCGAAGGTCAGGCCGAGCAGCCACACCAGCGGGTTCTTCCAATCCGGCCACCAGCGTCGCTTCGCCTGCAGCTCGGCAGGCGCTGACATGGCGGGGCGCGGTGCAAGCAGCATAAACACCAGCGCAGTCGCGAGCACCGGCGCCGCCCACGCTACGAGGTCGAGCCGCCAGCTATTGCCGGTCATTGGCAGTAGCAGCGATGCGGTGAGCGCAGGCGCCAGCACGCCGCCCATCACCAGTCCGTTTGTCGACGTTGCGGCGCCGAGCGCAATGCGCTTCGGCATCCACTCATGCAGCAGCGTCGGCAGGGCCGGCTGCATGATGGCGACGCCGAAGCCCATCACGACGGTTGCGGCGAACAGCATCCAGACATTCATCGCGCCGCCGCGGCTGGCCGCTGCGACAGCGATGATCAGCATGCCGCCGGTCAAGGTGCGGAACGTACCGTACCGGTGAACCAGGAGCGATCCCGGCACGGCGGCGAGTGCGAACACGAGCAGCGGCAGGCTCACCAGGAACCCGACCTGGGCTTCGCTGAGATTGAGCTCCGCACGGATCAGCGGGATCACCGGCGGCACCGCCAGGATGGTGACGCGCATGCTTACGCCGGTGAGCCACAGCAGGCACAGGAGCTTGAACAACCGTGCGCCCGACGGGTCGCCGTCGCTCATGAGCTTGTCTTGATCTGCACAAGCGCCGCGGTGGCGGATTCCGTATAGTGGATGGTCGAGCCGTTAAACCCCGCGCTTTGCAGCATCCGTCGAACGGACGGCTTTGCGCCTGTAAAATAGATACGCGTGCCCGAACGTTCGAGCTTTTGCACGAAGCCGCGCAGCGCGTTGGCGGCGGTGATGTCGATCAGCGGGACATTGCCGAAGTATGATGGCGTGGTGGAGTGCATGCGGCGGGGATGGAATCGATGGCGGTCGGGTCCACTATGGCACGGACACAGGGAGTGAGTCCTTCTACGCCCGCGTGCGCATGCGTTGCCGCTGCCGTCAGCTCACCAGTTTGAGCCCGACGATGCCACCCACGATCAATCCGATGGAGCCGAGCCGCAGCGCGTTCGCGGGCTCGGCGAACAGGACGATCCCGAGGATTGCGACGCCGACGGCGCCAATCCCGGTCCAGACCGCATAGGCGGTGCCAAGCGGCAGCGTCTTCAGCGCCAGGCCAAGAAACAGCAGGCTCGCCGCCATACTCCCGACAGTCCAGATCGAAGGGACAAGACGCGTGAACCCGTCCGTATATTTGAGGCCGGTTGCCCAACCCACTTCAAGCAACCCAGCGATCAGCAGGTAAAGCCACGCCATGACGAACCTCCAAAAGCGGAGGGCCGTCCCTACCGAATGTGACTCAGGGAAAGCGAGGCCGTCCCCGCCGCCCGGATATGGGACCGCGCGCGCTTCGTTCAAGCGCGCGCGGGAATGGCCATTTAGCGGCGCATGCACAATCCGACGACGGCGCCGTCGCAGGATGCGACCCCGCCCTGCTGGGTGGCTGCGGTGCCGGTATCACGGCAAGCTGCGAAGACGAGAACCTCGTCATTGTTGCACGCGAGCTTGCCGGTTGCTTCCACGCGTCGCAGACCGTCGGTTCCGGTGGCAACTGCTGCGGTTTGTCCGGCGGGCCCTGCCGGTCCAGGTTCGCCCTGCGCTCCCGGCTTGCCTTCCGGGCCGGGCTTGCCTTCCGGTCCCGGCTTGCCTTCCGGGCCTGGTTTGCCTTCGGGCCCGGCCGGTCCTGCTTGTCCAGGTGGTCCAGGTGGTCCGACTTCGCCGCGCTGTCCCTGCGGGCCGGCCTTGCCCTGTTCGCCCGCTGGACCTGGAGGCCCTGCGGGCCCCTGTGCACCCGTCGGGCCTTGCGGTCCCGCTTCGCCCTGCGGACCGGCTGAGCCGACCGGGCCTTGGGAGCCTTCGCACCCGGCCAGCAGCAGCACACCCGTCACGGCGATCATCGATGTGAATGCGCGCATAAAATCCCCCCGCCTGGATTGATGCCTCAGCTTGCGGCTGACGTGCGACGCGGTCAATGCGACATGGCTGGCTTCGGTGTCGATTTGCCCGCAGGATGCAACGCCAGTCCGCCGAGGGTTCCGATGTTGCACCGCGTTCCTGCGTGTGTTAGCAGAACGCGCGATTTTCGTGGGGTTCGGAAGCGACCGCGGCCCTGTTCCGGAAATTCGAAGTCCCACTTAATTTCAAGGGCTTGCGCTCCCATTCCGAGGGCGCCGAGCCTGCGGAATTGCCCTGACGAGCATTCGACGTGGCAGGCGACGAACCAATCGTATCCGGCATGGCAGGACGCTATGCCACCGCACTGTTCGAACTGGCGCTCGAAGAGCATGCCATCGATGCAGTCAAAGCCGATCTCGACCGCTTCGACGCGCTGATCGCGGACAATCCCGATCTCTTACGGCTGGTGCGCAGCCCGGTCTTCACCGCCCAGGAGCAGACCAAGGCGCTGACGGCCGTGCTCGACAAGGTCGGCATCGGTGGGCTCGCCGCACGGTTCCTGCAGGTGGTGTCGTCGAACCGCCGGCTGTTTGCCGCGCCCGACATGATCCGCGGCTTCCGGCTGCTTGTCGCCATTCACAAGGGCGAGACCTCGGCGACCGTCACCGTGGCTGAGGCGCCGAGCGAGGCGCATCTCGCCGCGCTCAAGGCCGCGCTCAAGGCCGTCACCAAGAAGGACGTGCAGATCGAGGTGAAGGTCGACCCGTCGATCATCGGTGGGCTGATCGTAAAACTCGGCAGCCGCATGATCGACACGTCACTCCGCACCAAGCTCAATGCCATCAAGCATGCGATGAAAGAGGTCTCCTGATGGACATCCGCGCCGCTGAAATCTCCGCGATCCTCAAGGAGCAGATCAAGAACTTCGGTCAGGAAGCCGAGGTGTCCGAAGTCGGACAGGTGCTCTCGGTCGGCGACGGCATTGCCCGTGCCTACGGCCTCGACAACGTGCAGGCCGGCGAGATGGTCGAGTTCGAGAACGGCGTGCGCGGCATGGCGCTCAACCTCGAGACCGACAACGTCGGCATCGTGATCTTCGGCAACGACCGTGAAATCAAGGAAGGCCAGACCGTCAAGCGCACGCGCGCGATCGTGGACGTGCCGGTCGGCAAGGAGATGCTCGGCCGCGTGGTCGACGCGCTCGGCAACCCGATCGACGGCAAGGGCGCGATCAATGCGACCGAGCGCCGTCGCGTCGACGTGAAGGCGCCCGGCATCATCCCGCGTAAGTCGGTGCACGAGCCGATGGCGACCGGCCTCAAGGCCGTCGACGCGCTGATCCCGATTGGCCGCGGCCAGCGCGAGCTGATCATCGGCGACCGCCAGACCGGCAAGACCGCAATCGCCCTTGATACCATCCTCAACCAGAAGCCGCTCAACGCGTCGGACGACGAAAAGATCAAGCTCTATTGCGTCTACGTCGCGGTCGGCCAGAAGCGATCGACCGTGGCCCAGTTCGTGAAGGTGCTGGAGGAACAGGGCGCGCTCGAATACTCGATCGTCGTCGCCGCCACCGCGTCGGATCCGGCGCCGATGCAGTTCCTGGCGCCGTTCGCCGGCTGCACCATGGGAGAGTACTTCCGCGACAACGGCATGCACGCCGTCATCATCTACGACGACCTGTCGAAGCAGGCCGTCGCGTATCGACAGATGTCGCTGCTGCTGCGCCGCCCGCCGGGCCGCGAAGCCTATCCCGGCGACGTGTTCTACCTGCACTCGCGACTGCTCGAGCGTGCCGCCAAGATGAACGACGCCAACAAGGGCGGCTCGCTCACCGCCCTGCCGGTGATCGAGACGCAGGCGAACGACGTCTCGGCCTACATTCCGACCAACGTGATTTCGATTACCGACGGCCAGATCTTCCTGGAAACCGACCTGTTCTATCAGGGCATTCGTCCGGCGGTGAACGTCGGCCTCTCGGTGTCGCGCGTCGGCTCGTCGGCGCAGACCAAGGCGATGAAGAAGGTCGCCGGCCGGATCAAGGGTGAGTTGGCTCAGTATCGTGAAATGGCCGCCTTCGCGCAGTTCGGCTCCGATCTCGACGCCACCACGCAGCGCCTGCTCAACCGCGGTGCGCGGTTGACCGAGTTGCTCAAGCAGCCGCAGTTCTCGCCGCTGAAGATGGAAGAACAGGTCGTCGTCATCTATGCCGGCGTCAACGCCTATCTCGATCCGCTGCCGGTCGACCGGGTGCGCGCGTTCGAGGACGGACTGCTGACCCTGCTGCGCACCAAGAACGCTGACATCCTTGATGACATTCGCATGACCGGCGACCTCACCGACGCCACTGCCGCCAAGCTCAAGGGCGTGGTCGACGCCTACGCCAAGACGTTCGCTTGAGAGGGATGGACTAGCACGAAATGGCCTCCCTCAAGGACATGCGGGTTCGCCTCGCCTCCACCAAGGCGACGCAGAAGATCACCAAGGCCATGCAGATGGTTGCGGCGTCGAAGTTGCGGCGCGCCCAGGCGGCCGCGGAAGCCGCGCGGCCTTACGCCGAGCACATGGATACGGTGCTGCGCAACATCGCAGCCTCGGTGGCCGGGCTTGATGCCGCGCCGGCGCTGCTGCGCGGCACCGGCAGCGACCGCGTGCATCTCCTCCTGGTCTGTACTGCCGAGCGCGGCCTGTGCGGTCCGTTCAACTCGGCGATCGTGCGGCTCGTGCGCGAGCATGCCAACAAGCTGGTTGCCGAAGGCAAGGAGGTGAAAATCTTCTGCGTCGGCAGGAAGGGTTACGAGCAGCTTCGCCGCCAGTATGAGCGGAACATCATCGAGCACATCGAGCTTCGCTCGGTTCGCACGATCGGCTTTTCCAATGCGGAAGCGATCGGGCAGCAGATTACAGACCTCTATGCCAAGGGCGCGTTCGATATCTGCACGCTGTTCTTCTCGCGCTTCAAGTCGGTGATCGCGCAGATCCCGACCGCCCAGCAGATCATCCCGCCGGTGTTTGAGGCGGCGAACGGCAACGGCGGCGCGGCTGCGACCTACGAATACGAGCCTGAGGAGGAGGAAATCCTTGCCGAACTCCTGCCGCGCAACATCGCGGTGCAGATTTTCCGTGCGCTGCTCGAAAATGGTGCGTCGTTCTACGGCGCGCAGATGAGCGCTATGGACAACGCCACCCGCAACGCCGGTGAGATGATCCGCAAACAGACGCTCACCTACAACCGCACGCGCCAGGCGATGATCACCAAAGAGCTGATCGAGATCATCTCCGGCGCCGAAGCTCTATAGTGTGCCTCCCCTTTCAGGGGGGCAGAGGTACGTAACGAGGAAGACCAATGGCCACGCCCCAAACCAACGCCGTCGGAAAGATTACCCAGGTCATCGGCGCCGTCGTCGACGTGCAGTTCGAGGGTCACCTGCCCGCGATCCTGAACGCGCTCGAGACCAAGAACGGCGGCAACCGTCTGGTGCTCGAAGTGGCGCAGCACCTCGGTGAGTCGACGGTACGCACCGTTGCGATGGACACCAGCGAGGGGCTCGTCAGGGGTCAGGAGGTCACCGACACCGGGGAGCCGATCGAAGTGCCGGTCGGCATCGAGACGCTCGGCCGCATCATCAACGTGGTGGGCGATCCGGTCGACGAAGCCGGCCCGATTCTGACCAAGGCCCGCCGCGCGATCCACCAGGATGCGCCGGCCTACACCGAACAGTCGACCGAAGCCGAGATCCTGGTGACCGGCATCAAGGTCGTCGACCTGCTTGCGCCGTATTCCAAGGGCGGCAAGATCGGCCTGTTCGGGGGCGCCGGCGTCGGCAAAACCGTGCTGATCATGGAGCTGATCAACAACGTCGCGAAGGCGCACGGCGGTTATTCGGTGTTCGCCGGGGTCGGCGAGCGCACGCGCGAGGGCAACGACCTCTATCACGAGATGATCGAGTCCGGCGTGAACAAGGACCCGAAGGAGAACAACGGCTCGACCGAAGGTTCGAAATGCGCGCTGGTGTACGGCCAGATGAACGAGCCGCCGGGCGCGCGCGCCCGCGTCGGCCTCTCCGGCCTGACGGTCGCCGAGTATTTCCGCGACCAGGGCCAGGACGTGCTGTTCTTCGTCGACAACATCTTCCGCTTTACGCAAGCGGGCTCGGAAGTGTCGGCGCTGCTCGGCCGTATCCCTTCGGCGGTGGGCTATCAGCCGACGCTCGCCACCGACATGGGCGCACTGCAGGAGCGCATCACGACGACAACCAAGGGCTCCGTCACCTCGGTGCAGGCCATTTACGTGCCGGCCGACGACTTGACCGATCCGGCACCGGCAACCTCGTTCGCGCACTTGGATGCCACGACCGTGCTGTCGCGCGATATCGCGGCCAAGGGCATCTATCCGGCAGTGGACCCGCTCGACTCGACCTCGCGCATGTTGTCGCCGATCATCGTCGGCGAGGAGCACTATGCGGTGGCGCGGCAAGTGCAGCAGGTGCTGCAACGCTACAAGGCGCTGCAGGACATCATCGCCATCCTGGGCATGGACGAACTGTCGGAAGAGGACAAGCTCACGGTCGCGCGCGCGCGCAAGATCGAACGCTTCCTGTCGCAGCCGTTCTTCGTCGCCGAGGTGTTCACCGGCGCGCCCGGCAAGCTCGTCGATCTCGCCGACACCATCCGCGGCTTCAAGGGCCTGGTGGAAGGCAAATACGACCACCTGCCGGAGGCCGCCTTCTACATGGTCGGCACTATTGAAGAGGCGGTCGAGAAGGGCAAGAAGCTGGCGGCGGAAGCGGCGTAGCTCCCAAAGCCGTCATTGCCGGGCTTGACCCGGCAATCCATCTTGCATGAAGAGATGGACCCGCGGGGCAAGCCCGCGGGTGACGACCGAGAAAGCGGATAGTATGGCCACCTTCCAATTCAATCTCGTCTCGCCGGAAAAGCTTCTGTTCAACGGCGAAGTCACGCAGGTCGACGTTCCGGGCTCGGAAGGCGATTTCGGCGTGCTCGCAGGACATTCGCCGTTCGTCACGACGCTGCGGCCGGGCATCCTCACGATGTATCGCGAGGGTGGCGCGCTGCGGGTCGCCGTCAGCGGCGGCTTCGCGGAGGTGAGCGACGCGGGGCTGACGGTGCTCGCCGACGTCGCCGTCCCGGTCGAGGACGTCAATCGTGACGCGTTCGCGGGCTTCGTCAAGGACGCCGAGGATGCCGCAGCGGCGGCGCCGGAGGGGCCACAGCGCGACAAGCTTACGCTGCGCGCCGATCAGTTGCGGCAGTTGCAGGCGACGCTGGCGTAGCGCCATTTTAATGGTTGCTACGCTTTCGCGAACCTCGTGAATTCCTGCACCACGCGATCGTAGACGGGGCGCTTGAACGGGATGATCAGCGCCGGCAGCTTGTCCATTGACTCCCAGCGCCAGTCCAGGAATTCTGGCTTGTGACCGCCGGGCGGGTTCGCGATGTCGATCTCCGAATCATTGCCGGTGAAACGCAGCGCGTACCATTTCTGCGTCTGGCCACGGTACTTGCCCTTCCAGGCCTCTCCGACGATCTCGCGCGGAATGTCGTAGCTCAGCCATTCCGGCACCTCGGCGAGCTTTTCGACCGAGCGGATGCTGGTCTCCTCGTTGAGTTCGCGCAGTGCGGCCTTGTAGGTGTCCTCACCCTTGTCGACGCCGCCCTGCGGCATCTGCCAGGAATGCGTGTCATCGACGTGCTCGGGCCCGCCGCGCCGCTTACCGATGAAGACGCGGCCCTTGCGGTTGATCACCATGATCCCGACGCAAGGGCGATAGGGGAGGGAGTCGTAGTGGGCCATGCTGTCGTTCCGGGGCGAGCCTGGAATCCATATCACGGCGGCAACAAATTCGGGAGCGTGGATTCCGGGCTCGCGAATTGCGTTCGCGCCCTGGAGTAACAATCAACTCGACTTGGCTCGCGTCGCCACCGCGGTGATGGGGACCAGTTGGATGCCGCGGCTTTCCGCGGCCTTGATCCAGCGCGAGATCCGGTCGATGGAGACCGGCAGCGCTCCGGCAAATCCGACCGCGGTACCGCGCGAGCGCGCGATGGTCTCGATGCGGCCGAGCGCTTTGTCGACGTCTGCCGGCGTCGGCACCTGATCGATGACGAGATCGGCTTTCGCGAAGGGCAGGTTGTTGGCGCCGGCGATCTGACTCGCGAGGCTGCGTGTCGCGGAGCCGTCGTCCACGTAGATCAGCCCGCGGGTCGCCGCCTCGCGCAGGACCGGCGCCATGCTCTGCTCCGATGCGCTGAAACGTCCGCCCATGGTGTTCACCAGGCCGACGTAGCCCTGGAAGCGGCTCATCACCCAATGCAGCCGGTCGAGGTTCTGTCCCGCGTCCATCGAAGAGAGGAGCGTGTGCGGACCCGGATCGTTGTCGGGATAGTCGAACGGCTCCATCGGGACCTGCAGCATGACCTCGTGCTCGGTTTCGCGCGCCCGGGCGACTTGTCGCTCGATGTCGCCGCCATACGGTGCAAATGCGAAGGTCACCGGGCCCGGCAGCTTGCGCAATGCGTCGGCGGTGGTGTTCGCGCCGATGCCGAGACCGCCGATCACGATTGCGATACGCGGCCTGTTCGCCGTGTCGGCAGCCGCATGGACCGGGCGCGCGTAGGCGTCCGCTGGCCGCGTCCCGTCCTGCGCGATCTTCGGCAACGGCCCGTGACGCGATTGTTCGATGAGGCGCCGGTCGCTGCCAGCAGCGCCCTGGCTATCGGGCGTTGCTGGGATGGTGACCTCGCGCCGACTGCCGTTGGAGCCGTCGATGATGGTGACGATCTTCGTGTTGGCAGGCAGCGTTGGCACCGCTGGTGGCGTGGCCGGTACATCGTCTGGCGGGATTGCGGCAGGCGTCGTCGGTCCCTCCCGCGCGGCCACCACGTCGGTTGCCAGGGTGGCAGGGGCGGTCGCCACCGGCTCGCCGCCGAACGGGTCGTTGGATACCATCGCCACGGCGACGAGCACGGCGACAGGCAGCGCCAATAAGGCCGCGATCACGGGCGGCCAGGGAAGGATCAGAGCCTCGCGGCGTTTGCGAACCCTGCCTTGTCCAAGCGGGGCGCTCAGATCGTCCGTGGTCACCGGTCAAATCTCGCGAATCAGCGGGGTCAAAATCGTACCTCAAGACTTGCACCGGAAGTCGTTAACCGCTCGTTTACCGCGCTACTCCGGCACCGCTAAAGCCGATGGCGGGCTCTGACAGGGAGAAGGCCAAAGCAAAGGGGCGGCCCGAAGACCGCCCCTTTGGATCAGTGATAACTCTAACCGGCTCAGTTCGGCGTCGCCTTGGGATTGGCCGGATAAGCGGAGTTCTTCTGCACGCCGCGGATCAGGTCGAGCGCGAGTTGCCGTGCCTTGTCGTTCTTCGGATCGGGCGGCACATAGGACTGGGAGCCCGTCTGCTCCTGGCCCTCGGCTTTGAGGTGGCCGCGCAGCGAGGCTTCGCCGCGCGAGTTGTCCCGCGCCTTCAGCTCTTCCGGCACCTCCTGGAGGATCTCAATGTCAGGCGTGATGCCGCGCGCCTGGATCGAGCGGCCGGACGGGGTGAAGTAACGCGCAGTGGTGAGCCGCAGTGCGCCCTTGCCCTGGCCAAGCGGGATGATGGTCTGCACCGATCCCTTGCCGAACGAACGCGTGCCGATGACGGTTGCGCGGCGATGGTCCTGAAGCGCGCCGGCGACGATTTCCGACGCCGACGCCGAGCCGCCGTTGATCAGGATGATTATCGGCTTGCCGCGGGTGAGGTCGCCCGCCCGCGCGTTGAAGCGCTGAGTCTCGTCCGCGTTGCGGCCGCGGGTCGAGACGATCTCGCCTTTCTGAAGGAAGGCGTCCGCCACCGAGATCGCCTGATCAAGCAGGCCGCCCGGATTGTTGCGCAGGTCGAGGACGATGCCCTTAAGCTTGTCGCCGGACTGATTCACGATGTCGTTGATCGCGCGGCGCACGCCCTCGGTGGTCTGCTCGTTGAACTGCGAGACGCGGATGTAGGCGACGTCGTCGCCCTCCATGTTGTTGCGCACCGAACGCACGCGGATGATGTCGCGCGTGATCGAGACCTCGACCGGCTTCTCGGCGCCCTTGCGCGTGATGCGAAGCTGGATGCGCGTGTTCACGGGGCCGCGCATCTTCTCGACCGCCTGATTGAGGGTGAGGCCCTGCACCGGCTCGCCGTCGAGATGCGTGATGATGTCGTTCGCCATCACGCCGGCCTTCTGTGCGGGCGTCTCGTCGATCGGGGCGACGACCTTGATCAAGCCGTCTTCCATGGTGACCTCGATGCCGAGGCCGCCGAACTCGCCGCGCGTCTGCACCTGCATGTCGCGGAAGCTCTTGGCGTCCATGTAGCTCGAATGCGGGTCGAGGCCCGCGAGCATCCCGTTGACCGCCGATTCGACCAGCTTGGCGTCGTCAGGCTTTTCCACATAGTCGGAGCGGACCCGTTCGAATACGTCGCCGAACAGGCTGAGCTGCCGGTAGGTGTCGGACGCCGCCGCTCGTGCGGGCGAGCCGTCGAACACGATGCGCGGCTGCGTGCCGATGAGCGTCAGGGCCGCACCTGCTGCTGCACCAAGGAGAATGAGGGAAGTCTTGCGCATTATCCGCGAACCTTCTCGCTGTCGCTTGCTGCCCACCACGGGCTCGAGTCCACAGGAGTTCCGTCCTTACGGAACTCCACGTACAAAATGGGTTGCCCCGAGCCGGTCGCAATGGCGGTGGGCGTTACGGTTCGTCCACCCATCACCGCGACGGGCTCACCCGTCACCACAAACTGCCCCAGATCAACGGAAATCCGATCCATCCCCGCCAGCAACACATGATACCCGTCGCCGGCATTGAGGATCAAGAGTTGGCCGTAATTGCGGAAAGGTCCGGCATAAACAACCCAGCCATCACACGGAGCTGTGATCTGAGCGCCGGGCCGGGCGGAGATGGAGAGGCCTTTTTCGTGGCCACCGACCCCGTCAGCCGCCCCATATTCCCTGATTCGCACCCCGTTCACCGGAAGGCGTAAAGTTCCCTTGGCCCGGGCGAACGGAATCGCTGGGGCAAGGCGGCCCGGGTCCTTGAGAGCTGCCAGATTGCTGCGGGCGTCGGTCGGCTTTTTGTCCTGGACGCCGCGGGCCGCCAGCCGTGCCGCGCGTGTCGTTCGGTCGAGTTCCTGCTCGAGCTTACCGATGAGTTCCTGCAGGTCTTCAGATCGCCGCCCCAGTTGCGCTGCGCGCTCGCGCTCGGCCGTCAGCGCTTTCTCGACCTCCGCCTGCTGCTTCCGGCGGTGCGCGGTCAGTGCCGTGAGCTGGGTGTGATCGTCCGCCAGCGCAACGCGGTTCTTCTCGAGATTAGCACGCTCGGCCGCGATCTCCTCGCGCACCGACGCCAGCGCCGAGAGGTCGTTGGCCAGCTGGTCGAGGTCCTGCCGCATCTCCGGCAGCACGGCGCCGAACAGGATCGCCGATCGCACCGATTGCAGGGCATCCTCCGGGGTCACCAGCATGGCGGGCGGCGGATGGCGGCCGATGCGCTGCAGCGCCGCCAGCACATTGGAGATGACGTGGCGGCGGGCGTCGAGCGAGCCGCGCAAGGTCCGTTCCTTCTCGTCGAGCGGTGGCAGGCGCTGTTCGGCGGTCGCGATCTGCTGCTCGACCGCGCGCACGCGTGCGGCGGCGTCGATGAGCTGCTGGTTGAGCTTGCGGCGGTCGGCGCCGATCTCGTCGATCTTGCGGCGCAGGCTGGCTTCGGCCTCGCGCGCCTTGTTCTGCTCGCCGCGGATGATCTGCAGTTCACGATCGCGTTGCTTAAGCGCGTCGAGCTTAGGCGATCCTTTGACGGCAGGCGGCGGCGCCTTGGTTTCCGGTGGTGCCGCGTCAGCCGGAGGAGCGCCGGCCGGGGGGCTGCCAGTATTAGGAACATCGAGGTACGGCACCTGATACGGTACTTGATATGGTACTTGGCCGGGCGTGCGCTGCGGCGCTTGCGCCGACGTCGCGATGATCCATGGCGGCACCGCGACGAGCGCTGCCGCGATCAAGAGGCCGGATGCGGGGCGCCGCCGCTGCATCAGAATGGGAATCATCAATGCCGATTATGCAAGAAGGAGACCGCTTGCGCACTCCATCGTCACGATTGGTACGGCATTAAGACGAAGGCCAGTGTCCCGATTCCGAAGTTCGTACCATTTCGCAGCGGCTCGCCGCGAGAATGATGCGGACTTCTGAGCCGCCACACCAGTGACAACCGGGAACGTGGTGAATACGCGGGCCCGACCCAGCCTTCGCTGCTGTGACTTCCCGCCGCGCGCAGCAGGCCTCAAGAATGCAAAAGCATCGCGTTGCGGCGATCATCAAAAATAGAAAAACCCATTCGTCGGCTGCCGATATATTGGTATCTTATTCTTTTCATTGCGTAATTTGAACCGCCCTATAGATTTTCATTCCAAAGACAATGGTTCGCAGGACGTTTGATCAATGCGTTTTCTCCCGGTCTTCATGGATGTCGCCAGCGGTCCCGTGGCGCTCGTCGGTTCGAGCGAGCACGCGATCAACAAGCTGCGCCTGCTGCTCGCCGCGCGCGCGACCGTGCGCTGGTACCCCGGCCACACCGACGTCGCCGATGAGATCGTGCAGGCGGCTGCCTCGCCGGGGCGGCTCGAGGTCGACGTCCACGACCCCTTGTCTGCGAATCTTACGGGCTCAATGGCGGTCGTGAGCGCGACCGGCGACGCGCGCGACGAGAAAATTTCTGCGCGCGCCCGTGCGGCCGGTATCCCGGTGAACGTCGTCGACCGTGCTGATCTCTCGACCTTTGTGTTTCCCGCGATCGTCGACCGTGGCGACGTCGTGGTGGCGATCGGCACCAGCGGGCTTGCGCCGGTGCTGGCGCGGCGGCTGCGGGAGCGCATCGAGGCGGTCGTGCCCGCGCGCATCGGCGATCTCGCGGCCTTGATGGGCCGCTATCGTCGCCGTGTCGCCGAAGCCAAGCTGACGCTGTCGCCGCGTGCCTTCTGGCAAAAGGTCGTCGACGGTCCGATCGGTGCGGCGGTACTCGCCGGCCGTTACGCGCGCGCCGAGGCCGAGCTCGTGCGCAGCATCGATGCCGGCGGTGGTCGTGATTCGGGCAACAATGTAGGCACAGTGTTCCTGGTGGGCGCAGGGCCGGGCGATCCCGATCTGCTCACACTGCGCGCGCTGCAGGTGCTGCAGGACGCTGACATCGTCTTCCACGATGAGCTTGTCACCGAAGCGGTGCTTGACCGCGTGCGGCGCGACGCCAAGCGTGTCTTCGTCGGCAAGCGTCGCGGCGAGCCCGGCATCGGACAGGACGAGATCAATCGCCGGCTGGTCGACGCCGCGCGTGCGGGCCGCAAGGTCGTACGCCTGAAGGGCGGCGACGCCTTCGTGTTCGGGCGTGGCGGCGAAGAGATGGAGCGTCTGCGCGAGCAGAATATTCCGATCGTCATCGTGCCCGGCATCACCGCAGCGCTCGGCTGCGCCGCCGAAGTGGAGCTGCCGCTCACCTTCCGCAACGAGGCGACGCGGCTCTCATTCGTCACCGCCCATCGCGCCGATGAGGCCGCCGGCGTGGATTGGACCGGTCTATCCGACAAGCAGACCACGGTGGTGGTCTATATGGGCCTCGCCTCGGCTGCGGCGGTGCGCGACGGACTGGTCAAGGCCGGACGCGATCCGGCGACCCCGGCCGCAGTGCTCGCCCGCGGTACGCGGCCGGACTCGCGCGCCGTGGTCGGACGCCTGGATGATCTTCCGAAACTCGCCGCCGCTGCCGGCGAGGGGCCAGCCTTGCTGGTCGTCGGCGATGTGGTCGCGCACTCGGCACCCTGGCGCGAGACCCTCGAATTCTTGAACGCGCAGGTGGCCGCATGACCTCTCCGCACGAACAGAAGAAACGCAAGGTCAACGGGTCCGTGGTCGTCACCGCCAATCGGCTCGGCGACGGCGCGGTGGTCTATCGCACCGTGAACAACGACTGGACGACTGATCTCGCATCCGCCGCGGTTGTGGCCGCGCCGGCCGCTGCCGTGCTGCTGCAGAGCGCGGAAGCCGACAGCGTGCGCGCCGTCGGTCCTTACATCGCGCCGGTCGAGGTGGCGGCGGGCAACCGCGTGCTGCCGGGCAATCTGCGCGAGCGCATCCGGTTGGCCGGTCCAACTTTCACGCTGCCGGGCGCGGCGTAACATCTCGTGCATGAGCGCGAATAAACGAAAACCGGCTTCGGGAAAAGTAACAGCAAGAAAAGCGTTAGACGATGTACCGCTACGACGAATTGGATCAGGCGCTGGTGGACCAGCGCGTCTCGGAATTCCGCGACCAGGTGAGCCGCAGACTCTCCGGCGAGCTGACCGAGGACGAGTTCAAGCTTTTGCGCCTGATGAACGGCGTCTATCTGCAGCTCCATGCCTACATGCTGCGGATCGCGATCCCCTACGGCACGCTGTCGTCCGAGCAAATGCGCATGCTCGCCCATGTGGCGCGCCGCTACGACCGTGGCTACGGCCACTTCACCACGCGGCAGAACATCCAGTTCAACTGGATCAAGCTCGAAGAGATGCCGGACACGCTCGCCGACCTTGCCAAGGTCGGCATGCATGCCATGCAGACCTCGGGCAATTGCGTGCGCAACATCACCACCGATCAATGGGCGGGCGTCGCCGCCGACGAGATCGAAGACCCGCGCATCTGGGCGGAGGTGCTGCGGCAACATTCGACCATGCACCCGGAGTTCACGTTTCTGCCGCGCAAGTTCAAGATCGCGATCACCGCCGCCGCGCATGACCGTGCCGCAGTCAAGGTGCATGACATCGGCCTGCGGATGCTCCGCAACAGCGCGGGCGAGCTTGGCTTCGAGGTGATGGTCGGCGGCGGGCTCGGCCGCACGCCATTCATCGGCAAGACCATCAAGCCGTTTCTGCCGACGCGCGACTTCCTGAGCTACGTCGAGGCAATCTTGCGAACCTACAACCAGTATGGCCGCCGCGACAATATCTACAAGGCGCGCATCAAGATCCTGGTGCACGAGCTTGGCGCGGATAAATTCGCCGCCGAGGTCGAGAATGAATGGAACACGATCAAGGAGGGCGCGCTGGCGCTCGATCCCGCGGTGGTCGCCGATATTGCCGCGCGCTTTATTTACCCCAACTACGAGCGGCTCGAGGACAATCCAGCGGCGCTCGCACGCGCCCGCAAGGAGGACCGCGCCTTCGCGGTGTGGCTCGACAATTCGGTCTCGAACCACAAGCAGCCGGGGTATGCGATCGTCACGCTGTCGCTCAAGCCGACCGGCGCGCCTCCCGGCGACGCCACCGCAGACCAGATGGACGCCATCGCCGACCTCGCCGACCGCTATAGCTTCGGCGAGATCAGGGTCGGCCACGAACAGAACCTGGTGCTGCCAAATGTTGCGCAACGTGACTTGCTTGAGCTCTGGCAGCAGCTCGAAGCGCATGAGCTTGCGACGCCGAATGTCGGGCTCGTGTCCGACATCATCGCCTGTCCCGGGCTCGACTATTGCACCCTCGCCAATGCGCGCTCGATCCCGGTTGCGCAGGAGCTGACCAAGCGGTTCGGCGACCACGCGCTGGCGAAGACGATCGGGCGCCTGCACATCAACATCTCCGGCTGCATCAATGCCTGCGGTCACCACCATGTGGGCCACATCGGCATCCTCGGCGTCGAAAAGAACGGTGAGGAGTTCTATCAGATCACGCTCGGTGGCCGCGCCGACGAGGGTGCCAAGCTCGGTGCGCTGCTCGGGCCCGCGGTGCGCTACGGCGAGGTTGCCGACGTCGTCGAGGACGTCGTCGCCGCCTATGTGGAGTTGCGCGAGCGGCCCGAGGAACTGTTCGTCGACACCGTCAAGCGCATCGGCGTCGAGCCTTTCAAGGAGCGCGTCTATGCCACTCGTTAAGTCCGGCGGTATCGTCGAGGACCCGTTCGTACGCATCGCTGACGACGCGCCGGTGCCGGAAGGCATCGCGGTGATCGTGTCAGGTGCGCGCTTCCTCGCCGATGCCGAAGCGCTCACGCAACGCGCCACTGCCGTCGGCGTGGTGTGGCCCAACAATCGGCCGGTCGCGGAGCTGGCGCCGTATCTCAGCCGGCTGGCGCTGGTCGCGCTGATGTTCCCGAGCTTCCGGGACGGACGCGGCTACAGTCAGGCGCGGGTCCTGCGCGAACGCTACGGCTATACGGGTGAACTGCGTGCCACCGGTCAGGTGTTGCGCGACCAGTTCCTGTTCCTGCTGCGCGCCGGTTTCGATTCGTTTGAGGTGTCGAAGGAGGCCGATGTCGCCGCCTTCGCTGAGAGCATCCGGCGCTTCGACGTCTTCTATCAACCGACTGGCGACGGCCGCCCCACCGCCTACCGCCGCCGCCTCGGCCGCGCGTTTGCGAGCGTGCAGCCAGCGCGGACACTCATGCCCTGTGATACGGATGCCCGGACAGGATCGTGACCGCGCGATAGATCTGCTCCAGGAGCATCACCCGCACCATCTGGTGCGGCCAAGTCGCGGCACCGAAGGCCAGCGTCAGATTTGATTTGTTCTTGAGGCCGGGCGCGAGCCCGTCGGCACCGCCGATCACAAATACCACGGCGGGCTTGTCTTCGGTGCGCCACGCTTGCAGGCGGGCCGCGAACGCGGCGCTCGGCAGGCTCTCGCCGCGCTCGTCCATGAGCACGGTGACGGCGCGCTCGGGAATCACGTTGGCGATGGCGATGGATTCTTCGAGCATGCGCCGCTCGACGCTATCGGCGCGGCTTTCCCGGATCTCGATCACGTCAAAGGCGGTGAGCCCAAGACTGCGGCCGACCTGTGCCGCGCGCTTGAGATAGCGCTCCGCAAGGTCCCGCTCCGGACCCGACTTCAACCGTCCGACGGCGGCGATCACGACGCGCATGGTCGCCGCTGGCGAGGGCTAGCTCGCCTGCGCCTTCGGTCCGTGCGCCCACATCTTCTCGAGTTGGTAGAAGGTGCGAACTTCCGGTCGGAAGACGTGGACGATCACGTCACCGGCATCGATCAACACCCAGTCGCAATGCGGCATGCCTTCGACCCGCACTTTTTTCAAGCCGGCTTTGTGCAGGTCTTCGACTACGCGGTCCGCGATGGCGCCGACCTGCCGGTTGGAACGACCGGAGGTGACCACCATGCAGTCGGCGATCGAGGATTTGCCTGTGAGATCGATGGTGGCGGTGTCCTCTGCCTTCATGTCGTCGATACTGGCGAGGACAAGGCGGAGGGTCTCCTCGGCGTCAGGACGCACTTTGGAAACCCGTTCGGGGGCGCGTCGTGCGCTAGCCCGAGAGAGTGCAGGTGTGGACAGGGATCGCTTTCCTTTCGTTTCCTTCACTGCAACATCACCGCGCCGATTCCGGCGCAACCTCAAGATAGGCACGCCGGGTTAATGGTTTCAACCACCCGGACGCCCCGAAACGCCAGTATTTTGCCGATATTCAACGGCGGTTTTGCGACAACCGGCGGGCCGCCCGCAGCGCGGTCGATGAAAGCGGTGATTTCAGGCCGTGCAGGTAGACCCAGGCCGGCGGGGTGCGGCTGGGCAACGAACGTGCCTCCGATTCCGGGATGCGGTAGCGCGCGAGCGCCTGCGCGGCGGTTCCGCCGGCGGCGTAAAGGCTCGGGCCGAGCCGGTCCACAACCGCGATCGGAACCATGGAGGCGATGCCGCGCCAATTCTCCCAACGATGGAAGCTGCGCAGATTGTCGGCACCCATAACCCAGACGAAATCGACACCGGGGCAGTGCGCCCTCAGATAGGCGACGGTGTCGTAGGTGTAACGGGCGCCGATTGCGGCTTCGAGGCCGGTCACGACGATGCGCGGATGATCGGCGAGCGCCTGTGCCGCCGCGATCCGTTCTTGGAGCGGTGATAGCCCGCGGGTGTCCTTGAGCGGATTGCCGGGGGTCACCAGCCACCACACGCGATCGAGACCGAGCCGCCGCATCGCGATCAGGCAGGCGGCGCGATGCGCGTCGTGCGGTGGATCGAACGTTCCGCCGAACAGACCGATCTTCATGCCGGCGGTGTGAGGGGGGAGGTGGTTCACGGCCTTGCCGCAAGCTCCATATCCACGGAGTTTGTGGCGCGCGTCACGGCCGTATCTGCCCCGAGCCGCGGACGCGGTAGTTGAAGCTGGTGAGCTGCTCGGCACCGACCGGCCCGCGCGCGTGGAAGCGGCCGGTGGCGATGCCGATCTCGGCACCGAAACCGAACTCGCCGCCATCGGCGAATTGCGTCGAGGCGTTGTGCAGCACGATCGCGGAATCGACCTCGCGCAGGAATTTCTCCGCCGCCGCCTTGTCGTCGGTGATGATCGAATCAGTGTGGTGCGAGCCATAGCGATCGATATGCGCGATGGCATCGTCGACGCTGTCCACGACGCGCGCCGCGATGATCGAATCGAGATACTCGGTCGACCAGTCCTCTTCGCTCGCGGGCTTTACGCGCGCGTCAAGCTTGCGCGTGGTGTCGTCGCCGCGCACCTCGCAGCCGGCATCGAGCAGCATCGTCACCAGCGGCTTCAGATGCGTCGGCGCGGCGGCACGGTCGACCAACAGCGTCTCGGCCGCGCCGCAGACACCGGTGCGGCGCATCTTGGCGTTGAGCACGATCGACTTCGCCATGTCGAGTGACGCGGCCTTGTCGATATAGACGTGGCAGATGCCTTCGAGATGCGCGAACACAGGCACGCGTGCTTCCTGCTGCACGCGCGCGACCAGGCTCTTGCCGCCGCGCGGCACGATCACGTCGATCGCGCCGTCGAGGCCGGCGAGCATCATCCCGACTGCGGCGCGGTCGCGGGTCGGCACCAGTTGGATCGCGTCCGCCGGCAGTCCCACCTCGAGCAGCCCGTCGGCGATCGCCGCGTGGATCGCGCGGTTGGAACGCTGGCTGTCGGAGCCACCGCGCAGGATCGCGGCATTGCCAGCCTTGAGACAGAGCGCCGCGGCGTCCGCCGTGACGTTCGGCCGGCTCTCATAGATGATGCCGATGACGCCGAGCGGCACGCGCACGCGGTCGATGGTCATGCCGTTGGGGCGGGTCCAACTCTCCGTCACCTCGCCGACCGGATCGGCCAGATCGCGGATGACGTCGACTCCGTCGGCCATCGCGGCGACGCGCTTCTCGTCGAGCGCGAGCCGGTCGAGGAAGGCCGCGCTGGTGCCGTTGCGCTCCGCCTCGGCGATGTCCTCGGCATTGGCGGCGAGGATGTCGGCCTTGCGGCGGCGGATCGTCTCGGCGATGGCGGCGAGCGCCTTGTCTTTCTGCACCGTGGCCGCGAGTGCCAGCACGCGCGCAGCCTTGCGCGCCCGTTGCCCGATCTCGGGCATGACAGCGGCGGTATCGGCTTCCACGGTCTTGAGCGGCGCGGTCATGAGGTTCTTCCGTGAGTTCCTTACCACGTTCATTTGGTGAGTGCAGCCTCGCCACGAACTCGGTGCCAACCCTGCCCACAAGGGAGGGTTAGCCGTGGCTCCGGCTGCCCGATCGTTCGGTTGCCCACTTTGCGCGCCCCATGTAAGCAATCCGGCATCTGTTCAGCAGGGGTTTGCGTCTCATGAAGCTCAAGGATCAGGTCGCGATCGTCACCGGCGCCGGGCGCAACATCGGGGAGGATGTTGCCAAGTTGTTCGCGACAGAGGGTGCGAAGATCGCGGTGGTGGATCTCGACAAGGCGCGCGGCCAGCGCACCGTGGACGCCATCAAGGCGGCGGGTGGCGATGCCGAGCTCTATGCCACTGACGTATCGAAGGGCGCCGATGTCGCAGCCATGGTCAAGGCGGTGGTCGGACGGTTCGGCCGCGTCGACCTCCTGGTGAACAACGTCGCGATCTCCGACAACAAGACGATTTTCGAGTGCACAGAGGAGGACTGGGACCGCGTGATGACGATCACGCTTAAGAGCCAGTTCCTGATGTCGAAGTACGTCGCGCAGCAGATGGTCGCGCAGGGCAGCGGCGGCAAGATCGTCAATGTCGGCTCGACCTCGGGCTGGCAGGGCCGTCCGCGCGCGATCGCCTATTCGGCGGCCAAGGCCGCGATCGCGAACTTCACGCGCGCGCTCGCGGTGCAGCTTGCGCCGCACAACATCCGCGTCAACGCGATCGTGCCGAACAAGATCGGCTCACCGGTCGGCAAGGACGATTTCGATCCGACGCGCCCGGTCGAGAACATGCTCAAGCGTGCCGGTCAGCCGCTGGAAGCCGCGAAGGCGATCCTGTTCCTCGCCTCGGACGACTCCTCCTTCATCATCGGCGAGAACCTGTTCGTCGACGGCGGCACCATGGCAATGGACCAGACGGGGCACTAACATCCTGCTTTGCTCCTGAAAGGAGGGCGTCTCACGCCATAGGTCCGGGCAAAATCCATTGCATGGAACGGCACATGATGGCTAAATTTTCAAACGCGCCAGCCGCCGCCGGGCACTCCAGTAATACCGGCAATGAGATCGTCGTGTTCTCGATCATTCGCGAGTCCGCGTGTACGGAGTGCGGAGCCGAGCTCTGCAAGGGAAGCCTGTTGCGGGTCGAGGGAGAGCGCCCACTCTGTCTGACGTGCGCCGACCTCGATCATCTCGTGTTTCTTCCCCGCGGCGATACCGCGCTGACCCGGCGTGCGAGCAAGCATTCGACGCTGCGCGCTGTCGTCGTCCGCTTCAGCCGCGCGCGGAAGCGGTACGAGCGCCAGGGAATCCTGGTCGAGGAAGCTGCCCTTGAGCGGGCGGAGCAGGAATGCCTGGCCGATGCCGCGGCGCGGGAGCGCGCGCGAGGACGGGCGGCGCAGCATCGCGACGAGAGCGATACGCTCTACATCAAGGAATTCGCGAAGAGGTTGGGCGAGCTGTTTCCTCGCTGTCCGGCCCCAGAGCGCCAGGCGATCGCCGATCACGCGTGCCAGAAGCATTCGGGGCGCGTCGGCCGTTCAGCGGCTGCGCAAAGCTTCGACCCCAAGGCGATCGAACTCGCCGTTCGCGCGCATGTTCGCCATGGTCATACGAACTACGATCAACTGCTCGCCGGTGGCATGGACCGCATGGAGGCTCGCACCTCGGTCCGCGATGCCGTGGAGGAGGTCATCTTGCGCTGGCGAACCGCCGTCGATTGCGCGTAACTGAACTCCGAACCAGACATGGCGCGAACTCACTCCGCCCTCATCCTGAGGAGGCGCGTAAGCGCCGTCTCGAAGGATGGGGCGGCCAATACCCGATTGAGAGCCGCGCCGCCACACTAGCTGTATTTCGTCGGGCCTTTGCCGGTCCAGTTCGGCGGATTGCTCGCCTTGATGCGGCGCGCCTCCTTCACCAATTCCTTGATCGCGCCGGTGATCGGCAGCGACAGCCCGGCCTTGTCGGTCATTTCGGTCACGACCTGCATGTCCTTTAAGGCCCACGTGAACGAAATCATGTCCCACTCCTTAAGCGCGTCGGACGCGCCCGAGCTCATCATCAGCGCGTCGCGCAGCTTCACGAGATCGATGCCGGTGGTCTCCGCGAGCCGTCCCGCTTCGATCAGGCCGACGGCGTTCACCCACAGCAGCAAATTGTTCATGGTCTTGCCGACCTGGCCGTGCCCGACCTGGCCGAGATGTGCGTAGTCGGAGCAGAACGTGCCGTAGACGGCGCGGCCGCGCTCGATCACGTCCGCTTCGCCGCCCACCAGCGCAAGCAGCGTGCCTTCATCGGCCGCGAAGCGACCGCGGCAGATCGGCGCGTCGAGCACGCCGATGCCTTTCAGCTGGGCGGCTGCTGCGATCTCCCGCACCACGAACGGCGACGTCGTCGACGACACCGCGATGATCGCGCCTTTGGCGAGATTGTCGATGAGGCTGTCCTTGCCATAGACAACGGCATTGACCTCGTCGGTATAGCCGACGCCGAGGATCACGAAATCGCATTGATTCGCGAGCTCTGCGGGCGAGGCCGCCGCCGTCGCGCCCGCATCGGTCGCGCGTTTGACCGCCTCGGCGCTGACGTCGCAGACGGTGACGCTGTAGCCCTTTTTCAAAAGGTGCTTGAGCATCGAAAAGCCCATGCGGCCGCAACCGACGATGCCGACGCGTTCTTTCGTTCCATCCGCCATGATGTTCCTCTCAGCTTTTTGGCTTCAGCATTGCGTTCAGTTGCTTTGACGGATCGGCCAGCTCTGCCGCATCGACCGCCACCTGCCGCTCAATCAGCCGGCGGATCGTCGCGATGTCGCGTTGCGCATTGATACCGATCGCATAGGCGATGTTGGCGCCATCGAGCTCGAACAGGACGGTCGCCTTGTCACTGACTTTACGCCGAACACGTGCGCTTGGCTGCGCCACCGGCCAGCCCATGCCCTGGATGTAGAGATCGTATTGCTCCGACCAGAACGACGGCACCGGATTGTAGGCGGCATCGCCGCCAGCGGCGTTTCGCCCAACCACGGCGCCGTGCTCCTGCGCGTGCCGCCAGTTTTCCAGCCGCACCGGGCCGTTCGGGCCTGCAAAGCGCGTGCAGTCGCCGGCAGCGAAGATATCCGGCTCCGAGGTGCGGCCGCGATCGTCGACCAGGATGCCGTCCTGCACGGCGAGCCCTGCGGCTTGCGCCAGCGCATCGTCCGGCACTGCGCCGGCACCCACCACGATGAGATCGGCAGGGAACGTGTCGCTGTTCTTGGTCACGACCGCAAGCTTGCCGTCCGGCAGCGCTTGCAGGCCCACGCAGACCGTCTCGGTCTGGACGTCGACGCCGTGTTCGCGGTGGCGCTGGTGAATGATGGCGGAGGTTTCATGGTCGCACACGCGCGCGAGGATGCGCGGCGCGATCTCGATCACCGTGACCTTGATGCCAAGCTCGGCGGCCGAGGCCGCAACCTCGAGCCCCACCACGCCGCCGCCGATCAGGATCAGCGATTTCGCGAGGCCGAGGTGTGCCTTGAGCGCGAGTGCTTCGTCAGCGGTGCGCAGATAGTAGATGCCCGGCCGGTCGTGCGGGAACATCGGCAGGATGCGATTGCGTGAGCCGGTCGCGAGCACGAGCGAATCATAGGGGATGCGCTCGCCAGATTCGGTGACCACCGTACGGCTGGCCTTGTCGATCGCAGTCACCCGCGCGGTCTTGAGCGTGATGTTCGCGCCGGCAACACCCTTCGGCCCAGCGATCGGCGCGTGTTCCGGCATCGCTCTGCCGGTGAGCACCGCCTTCGACAGCGGCGGCTTTTCGTAGGGCTCGTGTTGCTCGTCATTAACGAGGGTGATCTCGGCGGCGGCGTCCTGCTGCCGCGCTCCCAGCGCTGCGCCGACGCCGGCGGGCCCGCCGCCGACAATGACGATCCTGCGGCTCATGCTCCCTCCCCGAACTCACTTAAGATTGCATCGCGACTTAAGATTGACACGGCGGCGAACGCGCGCCTAGATTGGAACAGCGGTCCGCATTGCGGAACACGCTTCTAGCGCGTCGCGCGTCGAAATTCCAGCATTGCGCACCCGCCTAACCGTCACAGGGGTCTGTGCCATGGCGAGGAGACAAACCGGCAAGACTGAGCCGCGCAAGCGCGAGCGGCTGTCATCGGTGACCACCGCGATGCGGCTGCTGCAGGCGTTTTCCGAAGACGAAGTCGACATCGGCATCAGCGCGCTGGCGAAGCGGCTCGGCATTGCGAAAAGCACCGCGCATCGTCTTGCGGTCACGCTGGTGGCCGAGGGCATGCTCGAGCAGGATCGCGACAGCGGGAAATACCGGCTCGGCGTCGCGCTGTTTCGATTGGGCGCGCTGGTGCGCCGGCGCATGGAAGTCTCCAACGAGGCACGGCCCTATCTCTATTCGCTGCGCGAGACCATCAACGAAAGCGTGCACCTTGCGATCCTCGACGGCACCGAGATCATGTATGTCTACCATCTGGAAAGCACGCAGGCGCTTCGGGCCCGCTCCGATCTCGGCGTGCGCAAGCCCGCGCATTCCACGGCTGAGGGGCAGGCGATCCTGGCGTTCCAGCCGCCGGAGGTTGTCGAGCGCGTGATCGCCGATGGTCTCGTCGCGCACACGGTGAAGACGATCACCAGCCCGGAGCGCTTCATCAAGGCGCTCGCCGCCGTGCGCCAGCGCGGCTGCGCGGTGGAGGACGAGGAGAGCGAGATCGGCATGGTCTGCGTTGCCGCGCCCATCCGCGACGACGCCGGTGCCGTGGTGGCCGCGGTTGGTATCGCCGGCCCGGTCACGCGGCTGTCGAGAAAGGCGGTGGCCGGTGTCATTCCGCACGTCATCGCGACGGCGGATCAGATTTCGACGCGGCTTGGTTATCGGGCGAGGGCGGCGGGGTAGCGAACAGCGAGTACGACTGCAACAAACTAAGCCCGCAGCGCCACCAGCATCTCTTCGATGTAGTCGTCGTTGCTGGCGATCACCAGCATGCCGGCATAGGGACGCAGGGCCGCAAGCGTACGCGACAGCTCTTCGTCCGTGTGCTCTTCGCTGCCGATGATGAGTGCGGTCGTCATCACCTTGCGCACGCCGCAGGCTTCCGCGATCACGCCGGCGGCTTTCGGCCTGGTGCCGGCGCTGGCCACCATGACCACGAGATCGGCCGACGCGACCTCGTCGATCAGATCCTTGGTGCGGCCGGCGAGGTCGGAGAGCCAGGCTTTCATCGACCAGTTTTCGCCGCTGCGCGGCGCACCGTCGAAATCGAGCGAGGTGAAGAAGCTCGCCTGCTGCCACTGGCCCTGCGCGAGCCGCTTCACGACCGCTTCGCTCGGCGCATCGAGCGCGATCACCTTGGTCGCGCGCGGCTTCGAGTTGGGATAGTCGATCCGGTACCGCGCCTCTTCGGCGGTGGTCATGCGGGCGCTTTCGCTCTGCATCGTTCAGTCTCCAGAGGCGCGTTCTGTTCGGTGTTACACCGTCGTCTGCGCCATGCCCATGCGCCGGGTCAGCGCCTCCTTGGCGCCGTCCTTGAACGCCTGGTCCGGCGGCAGCACGATGGAGACCGAGCGGATCTTGTGGTGCTCGGGATCGACGCCGGGCGGCAGCGTGCCCTTGTCCATGAACGCCTTCGCGGCGCGCAGCATGCGGTGGCGCGCCATGATGATGCCGTTGTCGGTCGAGACCAGGTTTTCCTTGGTGCGGTCGCAGACCGGACCCATGCTTTCCTGCAGCGAGGAGTCCTGAATCGCGAAGCCTTCGATGCCGCTGTAGGTCTTGCCGGCTTTCTGCGCCGCGCGGTCCATCAGGTAGTCGTTATCCTTGTTGGCCAGGGGACGATAGCTGCCCGGCACGTATTTGCAGTGCAGGCCCTGGCCAGCCTCCATGGCGGCGCGCTCTTCCTTGGTCAGCGCGCGGATCGGATGGAAGTCGTAGGTCCAGGCCCAGCAATTGTGGTCGTCGATCGGCACCCAGAAGTGACCGTGCATCGGATGGTCGCCGCGCGGCGGGATCATCGTGAAGTTCGGCATCACCCACGGCGTGATGCGCCAATAGTAATTGCCGTTCTCCGCGTTGCGGCGCGCGCCGATATAGAGACCGCCCGGCTGCTCCACGACTTCGAAATGCGGCTGCATGTCGGAGAGGTTGTACTGGTTGCCCTTGGCGCCCTTGAACAGGGGGTCGGTGCCGAGGTCGCCGCGATGCAGGAACGACACGTGGCTGGAGTCGATGCCGCCCTCCATCGCCTGCAGCCAGTTCGATTCCTGCAAGCGCTTGGAGATGAAGCACTGCTCCAGCGGGACCAGCGAGAACTCCCATTCCGGCAGCGGCGGCTGCTTGTCCGGCGGTCCCATATAGGTCCACAGCACGGGGCCGATCTTCACCAGCGGATATGATTTGAGCTTGATCTTCTTGCAGAAGCCGGACTCGATCGGCTCCGACGGCACGTCGATGCACTGGCCGGTCGTGTCGTATTTCCAGCCGTGATAGGGACAGCGCAGCCCGTGCTCCTCGTTGCGGCCGAACCACAGCGAGACGCCACGATGCGCGCAGAACTCGTCGATCAATCCATATTTGCCATCGGTGTCGCGGAACGCGAGCAGCCGCTCCGAGAACAGCTTGACCCGCACCGGCGGGCACTCGTTCTCCGGCAGCTCCTCGGCCAGCAGCGCCGGCACCCAGTAGCAGCGGAACATCTGCCCGAACGGCGTGCCCGGGCCGGTTTGCGTCAGCAGGTCGTTTTGTTCTTTCCTGAGCATCCGAAGACTCCGCAAAGGGTCATAGGCGAGAGATCATGCGCGAGAATGTCACAACCGTCGTTATTCGGCATGGCCCCTTCAGTGTTTCAACGCCGCGGTGGGCCAGCCGGTTGCGCGCGATCTGTCGTTCCTATATACGGAACAGCGTTCCACATAGAAAATATTATGTTCGTGCCGTAAGGTCAATGAGGAGAGTTTGGGTCAATGAGGAGGTTTGTGGTCCATGCAGCGTCTTGATTTGTGCAGCGCCGAGGAGGTCACGCCGGGCAACGCCTTGAAGGTTGAGGCCGGCGACCTGACCCTCGCGGTGTTCAACGTCGACGGAGAATATTACGTCACCGACGACCTCTGCACCCATGGGCCGGGCTCGCTCGCCGAAGGCTACATCGACGGCGATGTGGTCGAGTGCAATTTCCACAACGGTCAGTTCAACATCAAGACCGGCGAGGTGGTGTCGCCACCCTGCATGGTGCCCGTGAAGACCTACAAGACCGTGGTCGAGAACGGCCGCGTGTTCATCGAGACCGATTGAGTCAGCGGCCTGGGGGCGTGCGATGAAAGTGCTGTGCACCAATGGCGTGAAGGCCGTGACCGCTGAGCTGATTTCCGTGGTGGAGCGGACGATCGGGCTTTCGGTCGACGTCGACTACGCATCGACCAACATGCTGATGGACACGATCGCCGGCGGCGAGACCGGCGATCTCGCGGTGCTCTCGGCCGAGGCGATCGACGGCCTCATCGAGAAGGGGGTGCTGCAAAAGGGCAGCCGCGCCGACCTTGCCAAGTCCGTTATCGGTGTTGCCATCCGCAAGGGAATGGCGGTGCCGGATATCGGCACCGTCGAAGCGCTGAAGGCGACATTGGTGTCCGCGAGATCGGTGATGTATTCGAAGACCGGTATCTCCGGCGTGTACGTGCCGCAGATGTTCGCCAAGCTCGGCATCGCAAATCTGATCGCGCCGAAGGCTAGAAATCCATCGTACGGCACGGTCGGCGAGGCGCTGGCGCGGGGCGAAGCGGAAATCGCGCTGCAGCAGATCAGCGAGTTGCTGCCGGTCACCGGAATCAAAGTGGTTGGGCCGCTGCCCGATCCGGTACAATTGGTGACGGTGTTCTCTGCCGGGATTTTCTCATCCGCCGCGGAGCCGCGCGCGGCGCGGATGCTGGTCGAACAGCTCACCACCAATGCTGCACGATCGCTCTATATCGCGAAGGGGTTGGAGCCGGCGTTTTAGGTTGATGTTTGGTCTGTAGGGTGGGCAAAGCGAAGCGTGCCCACCATCTTTTTCTCGGCATTGTGACGGTGGTGGGCACGGCGCGAAGTCGCGCCTTTGCCCACTCTATACACTCGCTGCGATCACGATCACCGGTGCTGGGTGATGGTGTCCACCAGCGCGAGGCGGCCTTTCTTGACCTCGGCAATGGCGCGGCGCAGCGCCGGCTGCACGTCCTCCGGCTTGTCGATCGGGCCTTCGCCGTAACAGCCGAGTGAGCGCGCGAGCGCACCGAAGTCAGGCTCCGGACCGAACAGGTCCATGCCGATATGCGCCTTGGCCTCGTCGGTGCCGCGCAGCTTCGCCATGCGGATCTGATGCGCCCAGTCGTTGTAGTAGGCGCGGTTATTGTGCATGACGATCAGCATCGGGATTTCGTACTTGGCCGCGATCCAGAGCGCGCCGGCATCGAACATCAGGTCGCCGTCGGGCTGGATGTTGACCACGAGCCGCTTCTTGTCGCGATGTGCGAGCGCGACGCCGAGCGAGATGCCGATCTGGGTCGAGGTGCCGAGCTCGACGCCGGGATGGCGGTAGGGCTTGTCGAAGTCCCAGAGCTTGCGCACCTCGTGCTTGAGGTTGTTGGCCGAGAGCACCCAGTCCTCGTCCTTGATCACGTCCCACACTTCCATCGCGAGCCGCTGGAACGTGATCGGTGAGGCATCCCAGTTCTTGCGGGCGTCCTGCTGCCACTTCGCCCACACCTCGTCGTGGCGCTTGCCGATCGCGACCTTGCGGTCCTCGATCTTCTTCCTGAGGTTCGAATTACTGTCGACCTTCGCCTTGATGATGCGGGCGAGTTCGGGCATCGCGAGCGAGGTGTCGCCGAGTGCGCGCACCGAGCACGGCTGCATGCGGCAATAATCCATCGCCCATTTGCTGATGCCGATCTCGGCGACGCCGATCTCGACATAGTCGCAATTCTTCGGCGGCAGCAGCTCGAGCTCGCGCGTGGTGCTGTTGAGCTCTGTGAGCTGCTTCTCCCAGTCCTTCAGGTCGAGTCCGACGATCAGGTCCATCTTTTTGAGTGACTGCTTGTCCATGCTGAGACAAAGCGGATGCTTGTTCGGGAACGACAGCGCGTTGTTGACGTCCCAAACCGCCGCACCGGCGGTCTCGGCGAGCGTGACGAGCTTGTCGAAATTGCCTTCCTGCCGGCCGGTGTACTCGGCCAGAAACATCGGATTGTCGGCCTTGATGAGCTTGTCGGCGATCACCTCGATCGCGGCGGGGTCCGGCGCCATCGGCGACGGCTGCTTCACCGCTTCCGCCGGCGGCAGCTCGACCTTTTCGACCAGCGGGTCCTCTTGCAGGGCCGCGTCGTAGCACATGTAGATCGGGCCCTTCGGCTCGGTCATCATGATCGAATAGGCGCGAGCGAAGCTCTCCGGCACGCCGTGGATCGATGTCGGCTGGTAGTCCCACTTGGTGTAGTCGCGGATTGCGTTGCCCTGCACCAGCGCGGTGTGGGTCCAGTCAATGTGCGGGCGGCGGCGGGCTTCGTCCATCGGGCCGGTAGCGCCCATGATGAAGATCGGCACCCGGTCAAGGAAAGCGTAGTAGATCGCCATACAGGCGTGCAGCAGGCCGACGAGGTTGTGCAGGATCACGACCATCGGCTTGCCGGTCGCCTTGGCGTAGCCGTGCGCGATCTGCACCGCGATTTCCTCGTGGTTGCAGAGCATCATCGGCGGTTCGTTGTTGCCGTAGTTGATCAGCGAGTCATGCAGGCCGCGGAAGCTCGCCCCGGGATTGAGCGTAATATAGGGAAAGTCGTACCGCTTGATCATGTCGACGATCACGTCGGACTGCCAGCCGGTATAGTTCTGAACCTTTGCGTCCATCGGAATGCCTTGTGCTTGGAGTGGACCGGGCGCGGGAAATTGACGGAAATGCTAGTGTCCCGATTCCGAAGTTCGTACCATTTCGCGGCGGCCTCTTATACGAACTTCGGAATCGCAGGACACTAGCAACTCTTTGAATCTAGTGTGGCTTTGGTTCAGAAGTCCGCATGTCGGACTCGCCGCGAGAATGATGCGGACTTCTGAACACCACACTAGCCCTAAAAGTCACGGCCGGGCAGGGGCCGTCAAGGCGTCCTCAAAGACCCCCGACGATTGATTGCCGTGATGGGCGCGGCCACGACGGCGGCACAACGGGACTCCATCTCCCTGCTGGGAGAAGGAGCCGGCTCCCTGCTGGGAGAAAGAGCCGGCTCCCTGCTGGGAGAAAGAGCCGGCTCTGCCCGTTGCTCGATTGTGCGTCGAACGCGGCGCCGCCGCTATTTCTTCTTGCCCTTCCGCGACTCGACCTGGAGCATCGCCGCCGCCTTCTTCAGGACCGCGGGATTGGTCTTGGCTGCCTCCTCGATGATCTTCTCAATGGCGGCGGCGTCGAGCGAATTGATCTCAAGCTTCGCCTTCTCGGCCTCGGCGCGGAAGGCCTTGTCCTTCATTGTCGCCATGAACGCCTTCTGCAGCGCCGCCGCGCGGTCCTGTGGCACGCCCGGCGGTGCCAGGAACGGCCGTCCCAGCGCCTGCCGCGCAAAGATCAGACGCAGGATCGCACGCTGCTCCGGGGTCTTCGCCAGGTCGACCACCAGCGGAACGTCGGGCAGATCCTCGTGCTTCTCGAGGGCGAGCTGCAGCAGGACGCGGATCTTCTTCTCCTTGAACCAGTTCATCCGTGTCGCGACCACGCTCGACCACGACCAGCCGCAGCGGCCGCCGACCTCACCGCGCTCCATCGCGAGGCTGATATCGTTGCCGCCGGGATAGCCGGAGATGATGCGGAATTTGGTGCCGAGCACCGCGTTGGTGATGCGCGGGAACTGGTCCGTATCGGCGGAAGGGCCGGTTCCGCCGACCACCAGCTCCTTCTGCAGCAGTTGTTCAAACTTGGTAACGCCCGATGTGTGCCAGCTCACGCACACGCTCACCTCGTTGTTCATGCTGCCGAGCCACAGATACTTGGTGGGATCGAATTTCGCGCCTTCGATACCGAGTATTGGATCGAACGGTGTCCCGCGGCCGATCATGCCAAACACGGTGCCATCTTTGGGAGCGACGTTGTAGAGCCAGTTGGCAAGCACCAAGCTACCGGCGCCCGGCATGTTACGCGGAACGATCGTGGGGTTACCTGGGATGTGCTTGCCGATATGCCGTGCAAGCAGCCGCGCGTAGACGTCGTATCCGCCGCCGCCACTGTAGCCGATCAGGACCTCGACATTCTTGCCTTTGTAGAAGTCGGCGACGCTCTGGGCGTTGGCGGCTGCCGGGAGCGCGAGTGCAACGGCGGCGACACAGGCAGTCGCAAGTCTGCGAATGCACGGGATGAGGCCGCGTGACGGAAAGCGCATAGGCCGTAGGCGCATGGATCGTAAGCGCATGGGTCGTTCACTCCGGGGTGTGTTATTTTCTCGACCGGAGGTTAAATGATCCGGGGGCCGTGCGCGAGTGACCCGAACGCACAGGGCGACCGTTGGTCGCACAACGGTCGCCCTGATATTTATGCCCGGGCGGCGGTAAGGCCGCCGTTATTTCAGGATGTCGGCGGCCTTTTTCACGATCGCGGGCGGCGTCTCGTAGATCTCTCCAACAAGCTTCTGAAGGGCTTCGCCTGAGATCGGCGTGATCTCAATTTTCGCCTTGCTGGCCTCGGCGAGAAAGTCCTTGTCCTTCATCGTGTCCATGAACGCCTTGCGCAAGGCGGCGACGCGGTCATCTGGGACGCCGGGCGGCGCCAGATAAGGACGTCCGAGCGCCTGCCTTGCGAAGATCAGGCGCAGGATTTGCCGTTGCTCCTCGTTCTTGGCGAGATCGGTGATGAGCGGAACGTCGGGCAGGTCCGGATGCTTCTCCAGCGAGAGCTGCATCAACACGGTGATCTTCTTGTCCTTGACCCACGATGCCCGGGTCGACACCACGCTCGACCACGACCAGCCGCAACGTCCGTCGACCTCGCCGCGCTCCATCGCAAGATTGACATCGTTACCGCCGGGATAGCCGGTGATGATCTTCATCTGCGTGCCGAGCACGCCATTAATGATACGGGGGAACTGGTCGGTATCGGCTGCGGCGCCCGTCCCGCCGACATTGAGCGGCATTGTCATCAGGTCTTCGAATTTGGTGACTTTGGTGCGGCCGGTCCACACCACGCAGACGCTGACTTCATCGTTGGCGCTGCCGATCCAGTTGAACTTGTTGCCGTCGAACTGCGCGACCTTGTGACCGAACAGCGGATCGAACCCGGTGCCGCGACCGATCGTGCCGATCACTGTGCCGTTCTTGTTGGCGACGTTGTAAAGCCAGTTGGCGAGCCGCAGGCTGCCGGCGCCTTCCATGTTCTTCGGGGTGACCAGTGGGTTACCGGGGACATGCTTGCCGATGTGACGTGCGATCAAGCGCGCGTAGACGTCGTAACCGCCGCCGACGCTGTATCCAATCATCATGTCGATCGTCTTGCCCTTGTAGAACTCGGCGGGCGACTGAGCCGCCGCACCGCCGCCGAGCACGGCAAGAATCGCGCAGGCAGCAAACACCTTGGAAGCACGCATAACTGTCTTTCTCCTGGAAGCATCAACGCGCGGCGCGTTGGGTCGTTCAACATCGTTCGTAGACCACGACGCGCGTCAGCTCACGCGGCGTTGCGTCGAAACGCGGTAGCGGAAGTTAGCGGAAAGCGCCTAGACCGTGATTGCGGTTTGGCCGAATCGCAATCACGCTCATGCTCTAAAAGCCCGGTGCCCGCTCCAACTGGTCGATCCAGTCAAAGCCCATGTCCTTGATGATGCG
Organism: Hyphomicrobiales bacterium; assembly: GCA_009377695.1. Lineage (GTDB taxonomy): Bacteria > Pseudomonadota > Alphaproteobacteria > Rhizobiales > Xanthobacteraceae > VAZQ01. Next base: position 36,065 of record WHTP01000011.1, read on the forward strand.
GTTGCTCATCACGATGACGCGGGCATCGCTGGTCGCGAAGCTCTGATGGTTGGTGTAGGGCGGTACATAGATGTAGTCGCCCTGCTTCCATTCGAACTTCCTGGGCTCTGCCGCCCATTCCCAGATGAACTTGTCCTGGCAGTCGAACTGCATGTCCCAATGCAGGTCGTAGCCGGTGCCCTCCACCACGAAGGCCAGCTCTTCCCACATGTGCCGGTGCTTGCCCGAGCGCTCGCCGCCCTTGAGGAACAGCATGTACGCCTCGACGCAAAGCTCCGGCGTGTTCATGTTGCGGTGGATCAGGTGCTTGATCATGCCGTCGGGCGAACGCTCCCACGGCATTTCCTCGGCCGTGACCACGTTCGGACGTGTCGCATATTCCTTGCGGAACTCTTCCGACTTGATGAGCTCCTCGGCGCGCCAGTTGCACGTCTGGTTGCCGGAGAAAGCCTGAACCTTGTCTTCAATCGCGCTCATGGATGTTTAGCGCTCCTGCTTTCTTAGAGATCGGTCGGCGGCGAGTACGGACCTAATTCCGGATCCAGCTCGGGCGGCCACTCGACCATCTTCTGGAGCAACAGGTGCATGAACAGGAACAGCGGCTTCGCCTTGAACACGAGGTGCACGCACTCTTCGGTTTCGGAATCGTTGAAGTGCTGGTGCACGCATCCGTTCTCGACCAGCATCACGTCGCCGGCCTTCCACGGAATCTTCTTGCCGTCATGGATGTCGTAGCCGTGCCCCTTGAGGACGTAGAATACCGCGCTGTTGAGGTGCCCGTGCTTCTGTCCGCCGGTCTTCGGCGCGTAGGCTTCGATGTGGGATTCGATCGACTGGATGATCTGCGTCGCCTGCGGGCTGATGACGCTCTTGCCGAACATCTGCGGCCCGCCCTTCCAGGGCACGTCGCCGGCTGAGTAGACGCGCTTCTCGTCGACCAGCGTTTTGTACAGATGGCTGTAGGTGCCTTCGAGCGCGCGCACGAACGTCCGCTTCTTGGCCCAGCGATCCCACTTCTGATGCTTCTTCTCCATCTCCATCGGATCGGGCTGGTTGTGGCCAATGCCCGGGGCGTCGATCACATCGGTCATGCTGCACTCCCTGTGGTCCGGTCCGCGCACCGCGGTGGAGTCCGCCCGTCGCGCGAGTCCCGGAAAATCGCCGATTATTGCTGGGTCTTACGCCATCGCGGCCAAGGGTGCAATCATGTGCGCAATCGCCGCCCCCGGCGCCAGGTTCGGCGGTTCCCGCGTCCGCGGCGGAGCGTTACACTAACGCTCAGGTCCGCAAAATGGACAGGCCCGGGGAGGCGACGATGAGGATGGTCAATAGCGGCCTGGCGGCCGCCGCACTTGCAGTCATTCCGGTGTCGGCCGGCTTTGCGCAATCTCCGGCCGACTTCTACCGCGGCAAGACGGTGGAGATCGTCATCGGGTACAGCGTCGGTGGCGGCTATGACAGTTACGCGCGCCTCATCGCTCGCCACATGGGCAAGCACATCCCGGGCAACCCCCAAGTGGTGCCGAAGAACATGTCGGGCGCCGCCGGCATGCGGCTCGCCAATTGGCTGTACAGTGCGGCGCCGCGCGACGGCACCATCATCGGCGCCACCAGCCGGGCCATGGCATTCGAGCCGCTACTCGGCAACAAATCCGCGCAGTATGACGCCAGCAGGATCATGTTTATCGGCAGCGCCAACGACGAGGTCAGCGTGTGCATGGCATGGCACAGCGCCGGTGTCACGACCTTTGCCGACGTGCAGACGCGTGAACTTGTGGTCGGCGCCGGCGGCGTTGCCGACGACACCTATCAGTTCCCGGCGATCCTCAACAATATGTACGGCGCCAAGTTCAAGATGGTGACCGGCTACGCCGGCGGTACCGAGATCAACATCGCGATGGAGCGCACCGAGGTGCATGGCCGCTGCGGCTTTCCGTGGTCGACGGTGAAGGCGACCTATCAGCACTGGATCAAGGAGAAGAAGTTCAACCTCCTGATGCAGTTCTCGCTTGGCAAGCATCCCGACCTGCCAAATGTTCCGCTGGTGATGGACCTTGCAAAGACTCCGGAGGAGAAGCAGATCCTCACGCTGATCTTTGGACGGCAGGTGATGGGCCGGCCCTACGCAGCGCCGCCCGACGTCCCCAAGGACCGTGCCGCCGCGCTGCGCAAGGCGTTCATGGCCACCATGGCTGACAAGGATTTCATTGCCGAGGTCGAAAAGGCGCGGTTCGAGCTGACGCCGGTACCCGGCGAGAAGCTCGAAACCATGGTGATGGATATCTACCGTTCGACTCCGCCTGCGGTCGCAGCGAAGGCGGCCATGATGGTCAAATAACGCGCGACGCTCGTGTGGCGGTTCCAGAAGTCCGCACCATTCTCGCGGCGAGTCCGTCATGCGGGTTCCATTGAACCCGACGTTCGCTAACGAAAGTGCAGAAAAATCGCGCGAACTTCGGATTCTGGACACTCGCCGCGGATCATGTAAGCACGATGCTGCTCACGTCGATTCAGCAGGTCGCACCATTCATGTCGCTTGCATCGCAATTCGCACCCACGGGCACGCTGCGCGTCGGCGTCTGGACTGTGCCGTATTTCGCGCACGTGCATGCCGGCGGTCTGCGGGGCATCATTCCCGATCTTGGCGTGGAGCTTGCGCGTCGTGCCGGCGTAAAGCTCGACCTCGTGAAGTTCGAGAATCCCGCGCGCATAACAACGGCATTCCGCGACGGGTCTCTCGATGCCACCTTTGTCGGGATCACCGCCGATCGTGCGGAGGCCATCGACTTCGGACCGGTCGTCTTCGAAATCCAGACGACTTATCTGGTGCCCGCCGCCTCCGCGATCGCAAGCATCGCCGAGATCGATCGCGCGGGCGTGCGCATCGCCGTGCCGGCCAAGAGCGCGCAGGAGGCGTATCTCGCGACGACCATCTCGGCGGCAACTTTGCTGCCGATACCGGCCGAAACGCCGCGTCGCGCGATTGAGCTGCTGCAGGCAGGCGGCGCCGACGCTTTCAGCCATGTCGCTCCGATGCTGGCGGCGGTGCAGGGCGGGCTGCCAGGCTCGCGGATTCTTCGGGGCAGCTATTTCAACGTGCCGGTTGGGATCGGCGTGGCGAAGGGCCGGCCTCGCGCTGTCGCCGACTTCGCGCGCATCTTTGCCGAGGACGTGACGTTGTCCGGGTTCGTCCAGCAGTCGATCGACCGTAATGCCCTGGCGGGTGTGAGGGTGCCGACATAGCGATCCGATACCAAGGTACCGGCAGGCTGACCTCCGCCTTCAGACAGCAGAAATCCGCGGCTGACGCGGCTGACCTCGCCGTCGGGGCGGTGTTCGCCGGTCGGCTCCACCATACCTCAGGCTGATATCCGCGCGCCGCTTCGCCGATTAGTTGGATGGCGGGACGGCAAGGAGATCAGTCGTGCAACAGGTCGAAGGCACACCCGTATGGAAGAAATGCGGCCTCGCTCTCACGCTCTTGCTCGCGGGCGCGGCCATCGGCATTTGGGCAAAGTCGAACATGCTCGCATCGAAGCCGGCGATAGCGGGTGCCACCGCCGTCGCTCCCGTCGAGGCTTCCGCGATCTCGCCGTCGGAGCTCATGATCACCGGCGGCCGCGGGCTTCCAGCCACCGAGTACGCCGAGCCGTTCTGAGCGCAGCGGCGGCTCCTGACCGCAGCAGCGCCTTGCGCGTCGGTGCGAAGCTACGCCGCGCCGATTGTCTTGAGCACCTCGGCGAACTTTTCCGCCACCTGCTTCTTCAGCTCGGGCGAAGCCTTCGCGACGCTCGGAAAATCCTTGAGCCGCTCGTAGGGACGGCAGGCGTCGATCACCGCGCGTGAGTTGGTCGACGATGCCTTGTCGAGGATCGGATCGAGCGGGCCGGACCACGCACGGCGGAAGGTCTCGATGTCCTGTGCCGGATCGCAGCGCGTGCAGATCGCCCACATCACATCGAACAGGTCGGACGGATCGACGTCCTCGTCCACGACGACCACGAAGCGGCCAAGATAGGAGCCGGACTGGCAGCTCGCTGCCAGGAAGCCCGCCTGCCGCGCGTGGCCGGGATAGGCCTGCTTGATCGCGATCACGTTGAACATGCGCGCGCCGCCGAACTCGTGCACCCAGACGCCGGCGACGCCCATGAGGCCGGCGCGTTCGACCTCGTCCCAGATCATGCCGGCCTTCATCACGCATTTGGAAAATGAAAAGTCCGACGGCGGCCGCATCGGCGAGGCGATCGAGAGGATCGGATCGTTGCGGTGATAGACGCGCTTCACATGCACGAGCGGCTGCGCGCTCGGCGACGAGGCGTAATAGCCGGTGAACTCGCCGAACGGACCTTCCTTGGTGGTCTCGGCCTCCACCATCTCGCCCTCAAGCACGATCTCGGCATGCGCGGGCATCGGCAGTCCGTGCAACTCGCTCGGCACGACCTCGTAGGGCTCGCCACGATGGCCGCCGGCATAGTCGTATTCCGACAGGCCGTAGCGCAGTTCATTGCCGCCCGCGAGGAACAGGAGTGGATCGTGTCCGCATGAAATGAGAACCGGGCAGGACTTGCCCATCTTGTAATATTTCTCGCGAATTTGCCTTCCCTGTTTACCAGGGGAAATGTAGATCGAGATGTGGTTCTTGTCGTGCACCATGCAGCGATAGGTCGCGCAATTGACCCAGCCTTCGTCGGGATCGCGCACGATGACGAGATCGTCGGTGCCCATGTAGCGTCCGCCGTCCTTCTCATGCAGGAACGGCACCGGAAATTTCAGCAAGTCGACCTGATCGTCGCGATCAACGTTCTCGAATACTGCGCCCGCTCGCACGGTCTTCGGCGGGATCGGCTTGTGCTGCTGCATGCGGTCGCGGTAGCTGCGCACGACGTCGAGCGGGCAGGACGGCACCGGCAGGCCGAGCGTGATCGCGAGCCGTTTCGACGAATTGGTCGCGCCGGAAATGAGCCGCATGCCCTTCGGATAGCCGGGCACGTCCTCGAACAGGATCGCCGGCGGCTCCGGCCGGGCATGATTCACGATTTCGCCGAGCGTGCCCATTTCGAGGTGCGGATCGGCGCCCTTGATGTGCACGATCTCGCCTGCTTCCTCGGCGCGCCTGATGAACTCGCGCAGGTCCTCGTGCGGCGAGTTGTAGGCGTTGAAGCGCTGCGGTTGGCCTTTGTCCAGCACGGTCGTTTCCCCTGATCAGTACCTGCCGCCCTTATGCCACGGCGGCGCACCCCAGGGCAAAGCGGTGTGTTGGCCTATTCAGCCTTGATGCCCGCATCGGCGATGACTTTCGCCCACTTGGCGCGATCCTTGACGATCAGGTCGCGCAGCACGTCGGGGCCGCCTCCGGACACGACCAGACCCTGCTTCGCGAGCGACGCGATCATCTCCTTGGTCTGGATGATCTCGTTGATCGCCATGTTGTAGCGTTGGATGACGTCCTGCGGCGTCCCGGCCGGCGCCAGGAGCCCAAACCAGAGGTCGTTATCGACGTCGCCTAACCCCTGCTCCGCAAGCGTCGGAACGTCAGGCATCGCGTTCGTACGTTCGCCGCCGGCAATACCAAGCACGCGGATTTTCTTGTCGCGCATGAACGGCAGCGCCACATGGGTCGGGATGAACATCGCGCTGACGTGATTACCGATAAGGTCGGTCATCACGCCCGAGGTTCCCTTATAGGGAATGTGCGTGAGGTTCACGCCGGCAGCCTGCTTGAACAGCTCCATCGATAAATGATGCGGGGTGGCAAAACCGGCGGAGCCGTAATTGACGACGCCGGGCGGCTGCGATTTGACGAACGCGACGAATTCCCGCACATCGTTGGCTGGCACCGACGGATGCACCGCCAGAACGATCGTGCCGGTGGCGAGCTTGATGATCGGCTCGAAGCTCTTGATCGGATCGTACGGCACGCTGTTGAACAGGCTCGGATTGACGATGAACGTCTTGGCGATCACCAGCAGCGTGTTGCCGTCGGGTGCTGCGCGGGCCGCTAGTCCGGTGCCGATATTGCCGCTGGCGCCGGTCCGGTTATCCACCACCGCCGGCTGTCCGAAGCGCTGCGACAGCTCGGCGGCGATCGAACGCGCGAGGATGTCGATGCCGGTGCCGGGCGAGTAGGGCACGACGATGGTGATCGGCCGTCCGGTCACCTGGGCGGCAGCGCGAAATGATACGGCGGCCGACAATGCGAGCGACGCCAGCGACACTGAAAACGCGCGCTTGGTGACTTCACGAAACTTCATGCTATTCCTCACCACCTACCGGCGGCGCATAGTATGCGCGCTCGCCTCCTGCATGGGAATAGTTGATGGCTGCTGCGTCGAAAAGCGTCACGCGTACACCAGTGCTCATCGTCGGCGGCGGGCCGGTTGGGCTCGGCCTCGCTGCCGATCTCGGATGGCGCGGTGTCGCGTGCACGGTTGTTGAGCAGGGCGACGGCTCGATCGCACATCCCCGCGCCACCGCCGAGAACGCGCGCACCATGGAATTGTTTCGCCGCTGGGGGATCGCCGAGCGCGTGAAGGAAGCCGGCACGCCGCCCGACTTTCCGCACACGGTGCTCTATCTCACCAGCCTCACCGGCCACGAGATCGCCCGTTTCGACCGGCCCGGCCACGGTGGCACTGCGCGCACCGCGATCAGCCCGGAGCGCCCGCAGCGCTGCAACCAGCTCTGGCTCGATCCGATCCTGCGCGACTTTGCGGCGAGCTTCCCGACGATGACGCTGAAGATGCGAACGCGCTTCGAGTCATTCATCGAGGAGAACGACCGCATCATTGCAACCGTGACTGATCGCGACAGCGGTGAAACGAGAACGATCGAGGCCGACTATCTCGTCGCCTGCTGTGGCGGCGCGAGCTCGATCCAGGACACGCTCGGCATCGCCATGAACGGCGTGCCGACGCTCGAATACAATCTCAACATCTTCTTCCGCGTGAAGGACCTCTGGAATTATCACGACAAAGGCAAAGCTGCGCTGCACTTCTTCGCTGATGCGCAGGGCATCTGGCGCACGCTGGTGCAGATCGACGGCCGCGAGCTGTGGCGGCTCGGCATCCGCGGGCAGTGGCATTTCGAGAATCCCGACAAGATCGACGCCAGCGCGATGATCACCGAGATGGTCGGCTGCGAGATTCCGCATGAGGTGGTCTCGTCGCTGCCATGGGTCGCGCGCGATCTCGTGGCCGACCGCTACGTCCAGGGTCGGGTCTTCCTCGCCGGCGACGCCGCGCACCAGAATACGCCGTCCGGCGGATTCGGCCTCAACACCGGCATGGGCGACGTCAACGATCTCGGCTGGAAGCTTGCCGCGCTGGTGCAGGGCTGGGGTGGGCCGCGGATGATCGACAGCTATGAGGCGGAGCGGCGGCCGGTGGCGGCGCGCATCGTCAAGCAGGCGACCGACAACTTCATGCGCGACCGCAAACGGCCGTCGCACCCGGAGATCGCGATGGATACGCCGGCTGGTGCCGAGGCGCGGCGCAAGATGGGCGCGGCGATTCTGGAATCGCAATCCAAGGTCTATCTCACCGACGGCACCGCGCTTGGGCAACTCTATGACAATTCGCCGATCATCTGGGATGACGGCACGCCGCCGCCTGAGGCGAGCGTTATTGAATACCGGCCGACCACGCGACCGGGCGCCCGTGCGCCGCATGCCTGGCTTGGCGACGGGCGCTCGACGCTCGACCTGTTCGGGCGCGGCTTCACGCTGGTGAAGCTCGGTGCCGATGCGCCCGATTCGTCGCAGTTCGAATCCGCGTTCGCATCGCGAGGTGTGCCGCTCTCGGTGGCGTCACTCGACGATCCTGTTATCGGCGAGCTCTACGCACGCCACATGGTGTTGGTGCGCCCGGACGGCCATGTGGCGTGGCGCGGCGACACGCCGCCCGCCAACCCGCTCGCGGTCGTGGATCGGGTAAGAGGGGCCGGGTAGCGCTCGTCAACAGTGCCGCGAGAGTGGTGTGCGTTGCCGTGCCCTCGCCCCTTGCGGGAGAGGGCAGCTCCAATGTGCAGCGAAAATGGAATGGGTGAGGGGTGCTTTTGGAAGCGCGCTTCGCGCTCAACCCCTCACCCTGTCATGACTCGCTGACAAATCTTCTTGCCCTCTCCCGCAGGGGGAGAGGGCGCAGCAATTCAGCTCGCGATGCTCTGAGAGGTTTAAGCCTTCTTCGGCGGTGAGGCCGCGAATTGCGAGCCGCGCACGCACATGCGCCCGCGCGGATCCTGCCACAGCTTCTCGGTTGCGTGCAGGTGCCCGATTGCGCGGGCGACGGTGCGGAAATTGTAATCGGAAAACTTCTCCGCAATGTCGGTGTAGTAGAGCGGCGCCTTCTCGATCGCCGCCAGAATCTCCTTCGCCAGCGCCGCCACCTCGGCGTCGTCAGCCGATTTGCCGGCCTCGTCCTTCTTGCCGTTCACGTAGTCGTCGATCTTCGCCGTATCGGCATAGGCGTAGGTGATGCGCTCGTAGTGCTCCTTCGGGATACCGTCCGGGATGGTCGCGTCGATGCCGACTTTGGCGCCGGTCGGCACGATACCCGCACCTTGCAGCAGGCTCGGGTCGAGCGGCTTCGCGCGCGCGTTGGAAATGATCATCACGTCCTTGTCGCCTTGCACGCGGGTCGCGATCGCCCATTCCACGCCCATCGGATCGAATACGTCGATGTCGTCGTCGACCACGACCACGTGTTTGAGGTCCATCACCGAGAGCGCAGCAAGGAGCGCGTTTTTGGCTTCGCCCGGCTGCTTCCTGATCGAGATCACCGCATGCCAGAACGCGCAGCCGCCGAGCGTGACGTTGATATCCTTCACCTGGACGCCCGCGGTGCGCAACGCCTGCCGGATCGCGGCGTAACGCGTCGGCGCCGCGAGCCAGGTGTTCTCCCACGGCATGTGCAGGTTGTAGTAGATCGCGTCCTTGCGCATCGAGACCGCCTTGATGCGCACCAGCGGATTCCAATGCAGGCCGCCCATCAGCCGCGTGAACTCGCCGAAGCGACCCTCCGGCCAAGTCCAGCCAGTGGGAAGGATCTCGCCCTCCAGCACGATCTCGGCGTCAGCGATGTATGGAATATCGATTGTGGAGCAGGGCGCGAGCTCGACTGGCATGCCGCGCAGGCCGCCAGCGATCGCCATCTCGTCGACGCCAAGCGGCGCGCGGTAGCCGGAGCCGGTGATCTCGATCGGATGCGTGCCGATGGAGATCGAGATCGGGAGCGGCTCCTTGCGTTCAAGTGCGCGCTGCGCAAACAGCCGCATGTTGTTCGGCGTGACGATGTCGATACCGGTGAGGTTCTTCTCTTTCACGATGAAGCGGTAGATGCCGGAATTGATCCCGAGTTCGGGATCGCGCGCGATCACGACGCCGGCGGTGATCATCGGCCCGCCGTCATAGATCGACGACATCGGGATCGGCAGCTTGTAGAGATCGACGTCGTCGCCGGTCATCACGACCTCGCGTGTCGGCGAGGTCTTGACATATTTAGGCGGGATCGGTTTCGCGATCGCGGCTGAGAGCCTGTCCTCGATTTCGCGATAGGTCTCGGCGCCGAGCCCCATCATCGCTCGCTCGCGCGAGCGGATGATGCCGGACACCACCGGCACGTCGTAACCGATCACTTTATGGAAGAAGAGCGCCGTCTTCGCCTGATCCACCAGCGTGGCGATGTGGCGGATGTCGACAGGCTGATGCAGGTCGACAAGCTCACCGGTCTGCCGCAGCCGGTCGAGGAACTGGCGGAAGTTTTCCTGCATGACGCACTCCGAAAAGTTGACCGGCGATGGGTAGCGGAACCGCACCCCCTGTCAATCGAACCTGAGGGGACTGGGCGACCGGATGGCGAGCCTCGCGTGAGGCGGGACGCATCGGTAGGTGGGAGACTGGCGGGGAGAATATGCTAAAAACCGACGGATTTGCAATATGATCGTTCTCATGCTGGTTGAATTCATAGTATGACTTGCTAAATATCATGTTTGTAGTAGAATATTGATACTGATTCACAAGCGCTTTGGAGCATGCCATGCTGCAAGCCCGTCCCGCGCCACTTGAGTCCGCCGTTCGTAAGGCTGCGGAAGCGCCAGCGCTGAGCGACCCGATCAGCCTGCTGATGGCGCAGATCAGCGATGCCTGTGAAGGCCGCCCCACCGAGGCGATGGGCGAGCGCGTCGCCCAGGCGCTCCGCGCCGCGGCGGCGATCCCCGATCTCCTGTCGGCAGAACTCCGCATCCCGCGCCCCGGCTGCTATGCGCGCCACACCATCGCCAGCGACCCGGCCGGCCGCTTTACGCTCTTGTCGATCGTGTGGAGTCCGGACCAATTCAGCCCGCCGCACGCCCACGACACCTGGTGCGCCTATGCGGTGGCCGAGAACACGCTGAGCGAGACGCTCTACGATTTCGACGCCCGGAGTGGGAAGGCAATCCCCTCCAGTGTGACGGCACGCGAGCCAGGCTATGCCTGTTTTGCTCCGGCCGGGCTTGAACAAATCCACCGGCTTGGTAATGCCGGGACCGTTCCTGCGATTTCGATCCATTGCTATGGGGTCGAAGGCTCTCGCGTCGGAACCCATGTCAACCGGCTGATGGATGTCGCCGAACGCGAAAGGTGAGGCTCGTGAGTGGTAGGACGATGAAGGCGCTGGTGCTGCGCCAGCACGGAGGGCTCGAAAATCTCGACGTGGTGACCGACAAGCCGATCCCGCAGGCCATCGAGGGCCATGTCGTCATCCGCGTCCGGGCCTCCTCGTTCAACTACCACGACGTCTTCACCGTACGCGGCATGCCCGGCATCAAGGTGCCGCTGCCGGTGGTGATCGGTCTCGACATGGCAGGCGAGATTTCCGAGGTCGGCCCCGGCGTCACCGGCTGGAAGGCCGGCGACGCAGTGCTGGTCAATCCCCTCAATAAGAAGAAGGGCCTGATGGGCGAGATGCTCGACGGCGGCATGGCGGAATACTGCCTCGTTGCCGCCGATCAGCTCGTCGCCATGCCGTCGGGCGTCACCTTCGAAGAGGCGGCGTCGCTGCCGGTCGCTTACGGCACCGCGCACCGCATGATCGTCACCCACAACACGATCAAGAAAGGCGACCGCGTCATCATCCTCGGCGCCTCCGGCGGTGTCGGCACCGGCTGCGTGATCCTGTGCAAGCTGTTCGGCGCGGAGGTGATCTCCTGCACGTCGAGCCCGGAGAAGGTCGACGCGCTGAAGAAGCTCGGCTCCGACGAGGTGCTCAACATCAAGGAGACCGATTTCTCGAAATGGGCAGTCGAGAAATACGGCAAGCCGCAGCGGCGCAGCTATGACGGCGGCGTCGACGTGGTGATCAATTTCACCGGCGGCGACACCTGGCATCCGTCGCTGCGCTGCCTTAAGCGTGGCGGCAAGCTGCTCGTCTGCGGCGCGACGGCGGGCTATGACCCCAAAGAAGATCTGCGTTACATCTGGAGCTTCGAGCTTAATATCATCGGCTCGAACAGCTTTTACGATGAGGATCTCAAGGGGCTGATGACGCTGATCGCCGAGGGCAAGATGAAGCCGGTCATCGACAAGGTGCTGCCACTCGAACAGGCGCGCGAAGGTTTGCGATTGATCCAGGACCGCGAGGTCATCGGCAAGGTCGTGGTGGCGCCTTAGCGGTCATTCCGGGGCGCGCCAAAGGCGCGAGCCCGGAATCCATAACCCCGGTCTATGTTAAATGGATTCCGGGCTTGCCACTTCGTGGCGCCCCGGAATGACGTTGATAGGTTGGAGCCTTCTTTCATGTCCGACGATATCCTCGAAAAAGCCCAGGCCTCCATCACCCGGGCGCCGTACCACCAGTGGCTCGGGCTGAAGGTCATCGCCGTGCACGACGACGGCATTGAGTTGACCGCCACCTGGCGCGAAGAGTGGGTGGTCAATCCGGAGCGGCGCTATACCCATGGCGGCATCCTCGCCGCTCTGGTCGATCTCGCGGCCGATTGGGCGATGTTCAAGAAGCTCGGCCGCCCGGTACCAACCATCGATCTGCGGGTCGACTATCACGCGGCCGCCATGCCCGGAGACATCACCGCGAAAGGCAAGGTGGTGCGGCAGGGTGGTCAATTTTCCTGCGCCGAAGCCTATCTTTACGGCAAGGACGGCAAGCTCCTGGCTTCCGGCCGTGGCACCTATTTCACCGCACCCCCGCCGCCGCCCAAGGGGTGATACAACTGACGCGCGATGCCAACCTTCACCAACCTCGGCGATCTCATCGTTCGCGACCGCGACATGTCGAAGATCGCGGTCATCGATCTCGGCGGCGAAGTCAAGCCGCGTGAGTTCAGCTATGCGCAACTCGATGCGATGGCGAATGGTGTCGCGCGGGCGTTGACCAAACGCGGTCTCGCCCGCGGCGACCGGATCGCGATCCTGTCCGCCAACCGCGCCGAATATCTCGCGGCCTATTACGGAGCGATGCGTGCCGGCTTCGTTGCGGTGCCGGTGAATTTCAAGTTCCCGCCGCAGACCATCCATTTCATCGTCAAGGATTCCGGCGCCAAACTCGTGTTCTGCGATTCACAGCGGCGCAAGGATTGCCCGCACAACCTCCCGGCGATTTCCTTTGGTACGGGCGGCGCCGAAAGCTTCGACGCCTTCCTTGATCATGGTCCGTTCGAGCCGATCGTCCCGGCGCAAGCCGAGCCGGCGATGTTTCTCTACACGTCGGGTTCGACCGGAACGCCAAAGGGCGTCGTGCTATCGCACCAGAGCCATATCTGGGTGGTCGAGACGCGGCTCGCGCCCGGGCTCGATCAGCACCGCTATCTCATCGCCGCGCCGCTCTATCACATGAATGCGCTCGCGCTCTCCAAGCTCGCCTGCGCCGCGCACGCCACCATCATTCTGCTGCCGCAGTTCACGGCTCGCGCTTACATCGAGGCGATCGAGCGCTATCGTGCCACCTGGCTGACCGCGGTCCCGCCGATGATGGCGATGATGCTGCGCGAAGGCGACCTGTTGGCGCGCACCGATCTCTCCAGCGTGCAGTTCATCCGCATGGGCTCGGCGCCGGTCAGCCAAAGCCTGATGCACGCCATTCATCGGGCGCTGCCGAAGGCGGTGGTAACGAATGCCTACGGCACGACCGAAGCGGGCCCGGTGGTGTTCGGTCCGCATCCGAAGGGCTTGAAGCAGCCGGAAATGTCGGTCGGCTATCCACATCCGCAGGTGCAGCTACGGCTTGTCGACGGCGGCAATCGTGACGCCGACGAAGGCGTGCTGGAGATGAAGTCTCCCGCGGTCATGAACGGGTATCACAACCGCCCTGACGTGCCGCCGCCGATCACCGGGGACGGTTACTACGTCACCGGCGACGTGTTCCGCCGCGATGCCGACGGCTTCTACACGTTCGTCGGCCGCACCGACGACATGTTCGTGTCCGGCGGCGAGAATATCTATCCCGCCGACGTGGAGCGCATGCTCGAGCGCCATCCCGGCGTCGCGCAGGCAGCGGTGATCCCTGTCGAGGACGACATCAAAGGTACGAAGCCGGTCGCCTTCGTCATTCCGAAAGCGGGACATTCGCCCAGCGAGGACGAGATCAAGAAATACGCGCTTGCCAACGCGCCTGCATATCAGCACCCGCGCTTCGTCTGGTTCATGGATGAATTGCCGCTGGCATCGACCAACAAGGTCGACCGTAATCAATTGATGCGCACGGCCAAGGAACGTCTGCGCGCGATCCAGCGGGTGTAAGTCCTGCGATTGCATGCAGGCGGGGCCGCGCGTCGACCTCGCCCTGCTCGCGGAGAGGTCGGATCGCGAAGCGAGCCCGGTGAGCGCAAGTATCGAGAGAACTGGCTCGTGGAGATTTCCGCTCACCCCCTCTCCCGCAGGCGGGAGAGGGAGTCCGTGCCGTCGCGGCTCAGTTCATTCTATGGCAGCCGATCTACTTCTTCAGCCCCGCTGCCTCCAGCACCGGCCCCCAGCGTTCTTTCTCTTCCTTCAGAAAGGCACGCATCTTGTCCGGGCTCGAACCGACGATCGGCTCCAGTCCCTGCTCGATGAGCGCTTTCTGCATCGCCGGATCCTGCATCACCTTCTGCGTCGCCTGATAGACCTGGTCGAGGATCGGCTTCGGCGTGCCCGCGGGCGCTACCAGCCCGGTGAACAGCGTTGCGATCATGTTCGGCAGGCCCGCCTCGACTGCGGTCGGGATCTTCGGCGCCCCTTTCAGCCGATCCTCCGAGGCCACCGCGAGAATGCGAACTTTGCCGGAGTCGTGAAGCTGCAACAACTGGCCGGTGATATTGATAGTGCCGTACTGGACCGCGCCACCGACGAGGTCGTTGATGCTCGGGCCGGCGCCCTTGTAGGGCACGTGCACGATCTTCGGCGTCTTCGTTAGGTGCTTGAACAGCTCGCCGGCGAGATGCGTCATGGTGCCGGCGCCCGCCGAGCCGTACGACATCTTTTCCTGGTTGGCTTTCGCGTAGGCGATGAACTCCTTGAGGGTTTTCGCCGGCACGCTCGGATGGACGATGATTCCGCTCGCCGAGACCGCGAGGATCGAAATCGGCGCGAAGTCCTTGGCCGGGTCGTAGGGGACCTTCGGCATGATGGTCGGATTGATGATCATGGTGCTGGTATTGCCGAGCCCGAGCGTATAGCCGTCGGGTTTGGCGCGGGCGGTCTCGCCCATGCCGATGGTGCCGCCGGCGCCACCGAGGTTCTCGACCACGATCGTCCCGAGATGCGGCCTGATCCGCTCCGCGAATTGGCGCCCGACGGCGTCGACCACGCCACCGGCGGAAAACGGAACGATGAGTTTGATCGGACGGTCCGGATACTTGCCCTGGGCCAATACCGGCAATGACGAAGACAGGGCGGATGCCGACAGCGCCAGGCCGCCCCCTAGGATTTCACGTCTATTCATGAGTCTCTCCCAAATTCATTGCCGGTTCTCAACCAATCTAGTCAGCAGGTCCAGCGGTGTCTCGTAAGATGGTTAGACAGAGGACTGACTCTATGGCTCAAAATGTCGCAATGACCGAGATCGAGCGCCAGTTGCCGCTGGGCGACGAGATTTTTCTCGACCATGTCGG
This sequence comes from Hyphomicrobiales bacterium, assembly GCA_009377695.1. Lineage (GTDB taxonomy): Bacteria > Pseudomonadota > Alphaproteobacteria > Rhizobiales > Xanthobacteraceae > VAZQ01. The sequence goes on from WHTP01000011.1 coordinate 51,140, forward strand.
CCATTTCGTGGGCGATCCGCAGGCCGCCAGCGCGGCGCTTGCACGCGCCGGCTTCGCGCCGACGCCGGTGTCGGTGCAGGTCGCCCCGGATGGCGGTCCGACCGGCACCGGCAACGTCTGCGCAATGATGGCGCGTGGCTACATGGAGGTCCTGTTCAAGACCGCCGACACGCCGCTCGGCCGCGAGTTTGAGGCCGGGCTGACGCGCTACTCCGGCGTCCAGCTTGCGGCCTTCGCGATTGCCGATGCCCATGCCTGGCATCGCCGCCTGGGCGAAGCGGGCTTTCGCACGCGGCCGATCGCACCGTTCAAGCGCCCGGTCGATACCGAGACCGGCTCCGACACCGCGGCCTTCACGGTGGCGCGGGTCGAGCCCGGTGAGATGGCGGAAGGGCGCATCCAGATGCTCACGCACCATACCGAGGACACCGTATGGCAGAAGCGCTGGCTCACGCATCCAAACGGAGCGCGCGGCCTTGCAAGCATCGCCATTGTCGTTGCCGATGTCGATGAAGCGGCGGCGCGCTATGCGCGCTTCACGCACCGGCCGGCGACGCCGACACGAGCTGGGCAGTCGATCGCGCTCGACCGCGGACGGATCGACCTGGTGACGCGCGACGCCTTTGCGGCGGCGCTGCCGGAGATCGCGATTCCGGCGCTGCCGTTCATCGGCGGCTATGGCGTGACGGTAATGTCGCTCGACACGGCGGAAGCAACGTTGCGCCAGAGCGGACTGTCATCGCGCCGTGCGGGCGACAGTCTGGTTGCGTCGTTTCCTGAAGGATTAGGTCGGGGCGCGTGGCTGTTCGCCGAGCGCAGCGACGCTTCCGCCTTTTGATGACTCCGCCGAGGCCGTCGCGGTGCGCTGAAAAATGAAGAACGCGGCGCGCCACACTAGCTAGGCATCGTAGTCGTCTTCGAAGCGCAGGTGCTTTACGCTACGACCTTTGCGGCGGACGAGCTTGAGCGCCTCGACGCCAACCTTGATGTGCGCCTCGACAAAGTTCTGCGTGATCAGCTTATCGCTGGCTTCGGTCTTCACCCCTTCCGGGATCATCGGCTGGTCCGACACCAGCAGCAGCGCGCCGGTCGGTATGTGGTTAGCGAATCCGGCCGCGAAGATCGTTGCGGTTTCCATGTCGATCGCCATGCTGCGCGTCCTGCGCAGGTAGTCCTTGAACGCGACATCGTGTTCCCAGACGCGCCGGTTCGTCGTGTAGACGGTGCCGGTCCAGTAGTCATGTCCGAGGTCGCGGATCGTCGTCGACACCGCGCGCTGCAGCTGGAACGCCGGCAGCGCCGGCACTTCCGGCAGCAGGTAGTCATTCGAGGTGCCCTCGCCGCGGATCGCCGCGATCGGCAGCACGAAATCGCCGAGCTGGTTCTTCTTCTTCAGCCCGCCGCACTTGCCGAGGAATAGCGCCGCGCGTGGCGCAATCGACGACAGCAGGTCCATCACGGTCGCCGCATTCGGGCTGCCCATGCCGAAGTTGATCATCGTGATTCCATCCGCAGTCGCGTTCGGCATCGGGCGGTCGCGACCCTGCACGGCAACGCCGTGCCATTGCGCGAACATTTCGACGTAATAGCCGAAATTGGTCAGGAGCACGTGCTGGCCGACCGCTTCGAGCGGCGTGCCGGTATAGCGCGGCAGCCAGTTGTTAACGATGGCGGTCTTGTCGTTCATGTGTCGGTCGCCATGCATCGAGCGCAGATTCAATGCCGGAAAGCGACGGCGCGCAAGCACGCCGGCGCGGCTTCGATTGGCTCGCCGTCGGCGCGCGATGCTTGGACCGACCGCCAGCGGGGAACTACTTCGACAAGATGGCGCGCAGCCGTTCCGTCACTGCCGGCGGCGTTGCGTAGATATCGGCAATCAGTTTCTGCGCGGTGTCGCCGGTCGTGGGCGTAAGCTCGTCACCGAACGTCTTCAGCGCCTCCGCGCGGAGCTCCTTGTCTTTCAGCGCTTCTGCGAAGGCTCTGCGCAGTTCGGCCGTTCGCTCGGCCGGCATGCCGGGCGGCCCGAAGAACGGTTTGTTGAGCGCGAGCGGGCCGAACATCATGGTCATCATCTGTCTGGTCGCGTCGTCCTTGGCGAAATCAAGCGCCAGCGGCGCGTCGATCTTCGGGTTCTTTTCCATTGCGAGCTGCAGCAGGTAGGTGACCTTCTTGTCGTGTACCCAGTCGGGCTTGGTGCTGTTGAGACTCGACCAGCCCCAGCCGCAGCGTCCGTCCACTTCGCCTCGTTCGATGGCGATGATGGTTTCCTGCGAACCCAGATAGCCGGTGATGACCCGGAATTTCGTTCCCATCACTTCGTTGAGGAACATGGGATAGATGTCGGTCGAGGAGCCAGCGCCGGTGCCGGCGACCGTCATGGTCGTGTCCATCACATCCTTGATCGTCTTGAACTTCGACGCGCCCCAGGCGAGGCAAAGCGTGACGTCCTTGTCCATGGCCGCGAGCATCGTGAAGTCGGTCATGCGGTAGTTGATCTTGCGCTTGCCGATTAGTGGTTCGATGATCGGTCCGGGCGCTACCGTCCCGATGACGGTACCGTCGCGCGGAGCGATCTGGTTCATGTGATCGATCATGCGAATGCCACCGGCGCCCGGCATCAGCTGCGCCACCACGGTCGGGTTGCCCGGAATGTACTTGCCCAGATGCCGCGCCATCACGCGCGCGCCGATGTCGATGCCGCCGCCCGCGGTGCCGGCGACCAGGATAGTGATCTGCTTGCCTTTGTAAAAATGCTGCGCGGCGGCAGGCATGTGGCCCGCGACGGCGAGCGCGGCAATCGCGAGCGAACAGCGGATCAAGACAAGCATGGCGTCATTCCCCCAACACCTTGCGCATACGCGCGACCGCAGCTTCGCCGCTGGTCAATGTCTTCGCGGCGAGCGCGGGCGGCATCTTCGCGCGCGCCGGCGCCATCGAGATCATGCCCAGCACCACGGTGCCGAAATCGCCGGCCGCGGCTGTCTGCTCGGCGATCAGCCGATCATGGCGGTCGTTGTCGCCGGCGATGAGCGCGTCGCGTGCGCCCGCGACCCAGATCTCCTTGATCTCAGGCGTCTTGCCGGCGCGCTTCGCCAACTCATCGAGCGTGCCGCGAATTACCGGCAGCGCGCGCTTCTGGGTCGAGACCACGAGGATCGAGCCGCCGCGGGCGACCGCCTCGTCCATCATGCCTTCCTCGATGCGCAGCACCGGTACCGTCATGCCCTTGCGGGCTTCCTCCACCGCTGGTCCGAAGGTCGAGCCTGAGAACACGATGCCATCGGCGCCGCTTGCCTCGCAGTGCCGCAGCAGGCTCGCCAGCCGCGCATAGAGCGGGGACGTGAGCTCGCCATTGGCGCCGACGTCGGCGTAAAGCGACTCGTCGAGCACGTTCAGCACCTGCGCCTCACGCCACAGCGTCCTGAACGCCTCCTCGACCGGCGGCATTGCAAGCGGCGTGGGATGAACCAGGAAGATGCGCTTGGGCATGACGTCAACGCGCCGGCTTCGCCAGCGCGTCGATCAGCGGCGTCACGTCCGCCATGTCCTCGATTGACCAGAGGCGCTGCGCCAGTTTCTGCGCCTTTGCGCCGCCGTGCACCGGCTCGACCAGGCCGATGAATTTCGCCTTGAGACCCTCGTCGTCGAGCGGGACGAGGCGCGAGCCCATCGCCTCGTCGGCCTGCCGCACGAACTTGCCTTTCGCCGTCGTCACGGTCACCCGCGCCGGCCGCAGCTTGGGATAAAGCCGGTCGACCTCGTGCGGTGCGCTGATCTCGAACTTCGATGCCAGCGCCGCCCAGCCCGGATCGTTGCGGACGGTGTCCTCGAAATAGGCGACCTTGATGTTGCGGAATCTCAGCGCCAGCGACATCAGATATCTGAAGCTCAGTTGCGCGCTGGCGTAGTCGTCCCAGCCGGTGCCGGCATGTTCGGCGGCGATGCGGTAGGTCTCGACCGCGACATGCTTCACCTCGTCGCTCGCGATTGTCTCGTCGTTGAGAATCCCGATCAGCGCCTCGACCGCCGGCTGGATATGACGGCAGCACGGGTTCGGCTTGATGTAGCAATCGGTGATGCCGAACGGCACCGCCGGCGGCAGCTCCACCGGGCGTGCGCGGTCGGCGTTGTAGGCATAGGCCTGCATGAAGCCGTCGCGCGCCTCGATCACGCCGGGCGGTCCCTCCACGCCGGCCTCCGCGAGCAGGGCCGCCTGCAGGCCTTCGCGCGACGCGTGGCCGGCGTGCAGCCGCTTGATATCGGCGCCACCGTTGACGAAGGCGAACAGCCCGGCCGAGCTCGATCCCGCAATGCCGAGCGCATTCGACAACTGCTGCTGCGTCAGCCCGCGCAACTTGCCGATCGCCATCGCCGCGCCGAATACCGCGACCGCGCCGGTCGGATGGAAGCCGCGATGGCGCAAATCGGGATGCACCGCGCGGCCGATCGCCGTCACGGTCTCGTAGCCCGCGACCATCGCTTCGATCAGTTGCGCGCCGCTCGCCTTCTTCACGTAGCCTGCGGAGAGGATCGCCGGCACCACGGTGCAACCGGGATGCACGGAGCCTTTGGTGTAGCCGTCGTCGAGCTCGATGCCGTGCGCAGCGGTGCCGCCAAGGAAGGCGGCGTCGATCAGGTCGGCACGGCGGGCGCGGCCCGCCACCGGAATCTGACCGGCGGGGCGCGTCGCGATCAGCACCGTCTCCGCCTGCGTCGCGATGCTGCCCTGCGCGCCCGAGATCATCACGCCAACGGTGTCGAGCAGATGCCGGCGCGCGTAGTGGCGAACTTCGTCACTGAGCGCGTCGTGGCGCAACGTCGATACGAACGTGATGATGTTGTCGGTCGCGCCATCGGCGGGATGGCGGGTGTGCAAGGCTTCAGCGTGTGACATGAGCGCTCCTCCCTTAAGGCAATTCCCATGTCGATCGGCTCTATCCTCCGCTCATTCCCGCGCAGCGGGAATCCAGAATCTTCTTTGTCGTTCTGGGTCCCCGCTTTCGCGGGGACGAGCGGAAGCCAAACGCAATTGGAAACCGCGGGTCTTCCAGTTGGGTGCATTATGCCCCGCTCAGGCGCGCTTCACCAGCGCGTCGACCGCGACCACGCCGTCGGTGCGCACGATCAGCGGGTTGATCTCGGCCTCGACGACGGAGGGTTCCTCGGCGAGACGCGACAGTGCCACGATCGCCTCCGCAAGCGCATCGAGATCGCCCTTCGGCCGTCCGCGGAAACCAGCGAAAGCCTGCAGCCCGCGCACCTCGCCGATCATCTCCCTGGCAATTGCAAGATCGACCGGCGCGAGCCGGAGGCTGCGGTCGCGGTAGAGCTCGGTGAGGATACCGCCGGCAGCGACCATCACCAGCGGGCCGGCCGCGGGATCGACGCGATAGCCGATCAGCGCCTCGCCGATGCCTGACACCATCGGCTGAACCAGCAGGCGCAGGATGCGCGTGTTGGGTGCCCGCTGCGCGACATTGGCGCGAATTTGCGTAATGGCCGCGAGCAACGCGTCGTCGTTGGCGACCCCAAGCACAACGCCGCCGGCCTCGGTCTTGTGCGCGATCTCGGCCGAGAGTGCCTTGACGACGACGGGATAAGCGAACGGCAGGGCCGGCACCCGCGTGATGCCAGCATCGAGCACCACCGCCGGCGCGCGCGGAATCCCGAACCGTTCGATCAGCGCGCCGGCCTCGACCTCGTCGAGCATGCGACCACCGCCGGGCGCAGGACGGACGACCTGCTTCGGAGCGGGCCGCGGCGCACGCCTTCTCAACGCCGCGGCGATCGCATCGGCGCAGGCTTCGGGCGTGCGGAAGCTCGGCACGCCCGCTTCGCTCAGCATCGCGAGCGCATCGGGCGCATCGGGCACGAGGCAGGCCGCCAGCGGTTTCGCAGAGCCGGCGCAGTCGACGATCGGCTTGACCGCAAGCTCCGGGTGGAAGCGCGCCGAGGAGCCGATCACCGCCAGGATGACGTCGTATTCCGGCGCCGTCGTGAGGATATCGAGCGCTGCCTTCATCACGTCATAGCGCGCGCCGGCGAGCGTCACGTCGACGATCCGGGCCGGCTTCACGTCGATGCCGGCGGCCTTGAAGCGCGCCAGCGTTTCCGCGCTCGGCTGCGTGATCGACACGCCCTGCACGCTCAGCGGATCGACCACCATGGTCGCGCCGCCGCCGGTGGTTGTTACTACGCCGACCGCGGCGCGCCGCGACGCAGGAGCACGCAGCCGCATCATCAGCGGCAAGCCCTCGATGAGGCCATCGAGCGTCGTCACCCGCGCGATCCCGCAGTCGGCAAGGAAGGCGTCGGCGACATCGTCCTCGCCGGCAAGCGCACCAGTGTGCGACACCGCGAGTTCGCGCGCCGCCTCCGAGCGGCCGAGCTTGTAGGCGAGGATTGGTTTGCCGCGTTCGTGGGCGGCAAGCGCAAAGCGGCGCAGCGCCTCGGCGTTGCGCATGGTTTCGAGGAACAGCATGTAGCCGTCGATGCCCGGATCATCGAGCGTGGCTTCGCAAATCTCACCGAGCGAGAGATCGACCTCGTTGCCGACCGACACCAGGCCCGCAAAGCCGATGCCGCGCGCCTTCCCGCGCGAGAGCAGCGAGCCGATCATGCTGCCGGAATGCGAGGCCGCAAAGATGCGACCAGCCGGTAGCTCCGGTTCATCGAAGGCGGCATTGGCGGTGAGCATTGCGCGGGTGCGCAGATCGACAATGCCGAGGCTTGACGGTCCGACCACGCGGATGCCGGTGGCCTTGCAGATGGCGCGCAGTCGCGCCACCCGCTGGTCGCCCGCTTCGCCAGCCTCGGTAAAGCCGTCGGCCAGGACGGTCGCAACTTTGACGCCATGATTGCCGCATGCAGCCACCGCCTCGACGGCTGCGTCGGACGATGTGACGACATAGGCATGGTCGGGGACTTCCGGCAGCGCCGCAAGCGTCGGCCATGCGCGCTCGCCGAGCACGCTGTCGCGGCCCGGATTGATCGGATAGACACGCCCGGCATAGCCCATCTGGCGCAGAAATTTCAGCGGCCGGCCGGCGGTCTTCGAGACATCGTTCGATTGCCCGACGATCGCGACCGATTGCGGCGCGAACAGCGCCTCACGCAACGTGTTCATGTCATTCGGCCGCTTCCGCCCCGGTCCTGCGGGGCGGCCGCTGGTCGAAGCGGCGGTCGAACACATGTTCCGCGATCCGGTTCTTGAGGATCTCGATCGAGCCGCCGGCGATCATCCAGCCGCGGCAGCGTCGCATGCAGTACTCCACCAGCGCCTCACGGCTGTAACCGATCGCGCCCATCGCCTGCACCGCCTCGTGCGCGAGCTCGAAACCGGTCTGATTGCAGGCCGCCTTGGCGATCGCGGTCTCATAGGCCGATGGCAGTCCGCGGTCGGCATTGGTGGCGGCGCGGTAGAGCAGGAGCTGCGCGCCTTCGAGCTTGATCGCCATCTCGGCGAACTTCCATTGCAGGCCTTGGAATTCGCACAACGGCCGTCCGAACTGCTCGCGCGTGGCGCAGTAATCGCGCGCGGTGTTGTAGGCATAGCGGCCGAGCGCAAGCGAGCGGGCGGAATTGCCGAGCCGCTCGACGTTGAAGCTCGCGATCTGCTTCTTGAAGCCGCCGGGGCCGAGCAGCACGTTCTCGGCCGGGATGCGGCAGTTCTCGAAATGCAGCTCCGACCATTCCTCGCCGCTCATGAAGCTCGACGGCGTGCCAACCGTGAATCCAGGTGTGTCGCGCTCGACGAGCACCGAGCCGATGCCGCCGAGGCCGGGCGCATAGCGCACATAGACCAGGAACACCTTCGCATCCGGGCTGAAGGTCGAGAACAGTTTCGACCCGTTGATGATGTAATGGTTGCCGTCCTGCTTGGCGCTGGTCGTGAGCTCCGTTACCGCCGATCCGGCGGCGGGCTCGGTCATGCCAAGGCTCATGACGGCGCCGCCGGAGAGCAGCGCCGGCAGCCAGCGCTCTTTCTGCGCGGGCGTGGCGTATTCCGCAAACGTGCGGATCGGGCCGAAATTGCCGAACTGCACGACGTCGGCGCTGCGCGGGCACACCAGCGCGACCTGTTCGATCGCGATCACCGCGTCCATCAGCGTGCCGCCAATGCCGCCATCCTTCTCCGGGATGGTGATGCCCATGAGCCCCTGTTCGCTCATCAGCTTCGCCACGTCGAAAGGGAACCGCGGTTCGTGTGCGCGCTTGAGCGCATCCTTGGCGAGATGCGCCTGCGCGAACTTGTGCACGGAGTCGGCGAATAGTTTTTGTTCTTCGGTGAAGTCGAAATTCATGGGCTACCCGATTGCACATTCTGTAGGGTGGGCGAAGGCGCAACACAGATGTTTTCACAGGAGGGCGCCTTCGCCCACCATAGCACGGCGCGGCACATGGTGGGCAAAGGCGTGCGGCCTCCCGACCTAGTCCATGAGCGTGCCAACGCCTTTCACGCTAGATATGCTATTTCGCCATCGCTCCCGAGCGCTTCACAACCTCCGACCACTTGCGTTCCTCGCGGTCGATCACGGTGGCGTAGTCCTCGGGGGTTCCCGGCGATGCCTCGGTGCCGTCGCGGGCCATGCGCGCGATCGTCTCGGGATCGGCAAGCGCCTGCCGCAGCGCCGCGTTGAGCTTGTCGACGATCGGGCGCGGCGTGCCGACGGGTGCGACGATGCCGTAGCGCAGCACCGCTTCGAAGCCGGGAAGGGCCGCTTCCGCCACCGTCGGCAAGTCCGGGAAGATTTTTGAGCGTGCCGTGCCGGTCACCGCCAGCGCGCGCACCTTGCCGTCCTTGACGATGCCGATCGCCGACGGCAGCGACGAGAAATACATAGACACGTGTCCGCCGAGCAGGTCGGTGAGCGCGGGACCGGTGCCCTTGTAAGGAACGTGCACCAGCTTGACGCCCGCCATATATGCGAACAGCTCCGCGCCGAGATGAATGCCCGAGCCGACGCCCGCCGAGGCGTAGGTGAGCTTGCCCGGCTCTTTCTTGGCAAGCGCGATCAGCTCGGGAACGGTCTTGGCGGGGATCGACGGATGGACGAGGACGATCAACGCGCTCGATCCAATCATCCCGACCGGCGCAAAATCCTTGCGCACGTCGTAGCCGACGTTTGGCAGCAGCGTCGGATTGACCGCCAGCGAACCAGTGCCGCCGATCACCAAGGTGTAACCGTCGGGCGTGGCCTTTGCGACCTGGCGCGTTGCGAGCGCGCCGCCAGCACCGGGACGGTTATCGATCACGACCTGCTGGCCAAGGGTCTTGCTCATCTTCTCGCCGACGGTGCGCGCCATCACGTCGTTGCCGCCGCCGGCCGCGTAGGGCACCACGAGCGTGATCGGGCGGTTGGGATAGTCTTGGGCTTGTGCTTGTGCCTGCGTCACGCCGAACGCGGCGGCCACGAGCGCTGATAGCAACGAGAGCATGGTTGTCGATCCTGTCATGGGTTGTTCAGTTGGCGGCTAAGCCGAGGTCCTTGATGATCGCCGACCACTTCGGCTCCTCGCGGTCGATTATCGTCGTGAATTCTTCAGGCGTGGTCGCAAGCGGCTCGACACCCTCTTGAGCGAGGAGCTTGAGAACGGACTCGTTCGCGAGCGTGGCGCGCAGCTCACGATTGAGCCGGTCGATGATAGGGCGCGGCGTGGCCGCAGGCGCGAGCAGCCCATAGCCCAGCACGGCCTCGAAGCCGGGGAACCCCGATTCGGCGACGGTGGGCACGTTTGGAACGAGCGATGAACGCTTGGCGCTGGTCACCGCCAGCGCCCGCACGGTGCCGGCGCCGATATGGCTGTGCACGTTCGGGATCGCGCTGAACAGGAGCGAGATGTGGCCGCCAAGCAGATCGCTTAACGCCGGCATCGCGCCGCGATAGGGCACATGGGCCATCTTGATCGTTGCCGTGTGCGCCAGGAGCTCGCCGGACAGATGATTGACAGTGCCGATACCGGGCGAGCCGTATTGAATGGGCTTGTCCGCATTGTTGGCTTGTTTGACGAGCTCCGCGATCGAGCGCACCGGCGACTTCGCGTTGACCGCAACGACGTTCGGGACCGCGCCGACGAAACCGATCGATGCCAGGTCCTTGCGCTCATAGCCCGCGTTGCGGGTGAGGCGGAGCGCGATCGTCAGCGTCGCATTGGTGCCGAGCAGGAGCGTGTAGCCATCCGGCCGGCTGGTCGCGACTGCGCGGGCACCGATGGTGCTGCCGGCGCCGCCACGGTTGTCGATCACGATCGGCTGCTTGAGCGCCTCGCTGAGCTTGTCGGAGATCGCGCGAGCAATGACGCTGGTGCTGCCGCCCGGCGTGAACGGAACGATCAACGTGATCGGCTTGGTGGGATAGTCCTGTGCCTGCGCCTGTGCGCTCCCGAGCAAGACGATAGCGGCGAAGAGCGCGACGACTGCAGCACGAGCAATCATGGTGGCCGATTCCGTTCGCCTCATTTGCCGACGATGCCGAGGTCACGCACCACAGCGGACCATCGCGTCTCCTCGGCGTCGATGTCGGCGGCGTATTGCTGCGGCGTTCCCGGCGAGGGTTCCGCGCCTTCGTGGCGGATGCGTTTGGTTACAGCTTCGTCCGCCAGCGCCGCGTTGAGCGCCTTGTTCAGCCGGTCGACGATGGTGGATGGCGTGCCGGCCGGCGCCGACAGGCCGTAGTGCAGTGACACGTCGAAGCCGGGCAATCCCTGCTCTGCCAGCGTGGCCACGTTCGGCAGCACGCCCGACCGCTTGGCGGAGGTGACGGCCAGCGCGTGGATCAATCCGCCTTCGAGCGCGCCGCGCGACACCGGGATCGGGTTGAAACCCATCTTGATGTGACCAGCGATGAGGTCGGTGACCAGCGGATTCGAGCCCTTGTAGGGGATCGCCTGCAGCTTGATCTTGGCAGCGCGTGCGAACAGTTCCGCTGCGAGATGATTGACGCTGCCGATGCCGGGCGCGCCGTACTGGAAGGGTTCATTGGTCTTGCGGATATGCGCGAGCAATTCGGGGATGGTCTTGACCGGGAAATCCTTGTTGGCAACCACGAGGCTCGGCGACACTGCGATGAGGCCGATCGGCGCAAAGTCCTTGCGCACATCGTAGCCGGCATTCTTGTACATGCTCGGCCCGGTGGCGAAGGTGGTCGTGTAGGACAAAAGGATGGTGTAGCCGTCCGGCGTCGCACGCGCGACCTGCCGGGTTGCGACGGTGCCGCTGCCGCCGGCGGCGCGGTTCTCGACCACGACCTGCTGGCCGAGCGCCTTGCTTATGTGCTCGCCGACGATGCGCGCCATGATGTCGTTGGTGCCGCCCGGCGGCAGCGGAACGACCAGCGTGATCGGGCGGTTGGGATATTGCTGCGCGGATGCCGAGGAGAGCATGCCCACGAGCGCGATGGCCGCGAACGACGCTTTCAGAATCCGGATCATTGCTGCCTCCCCTAGTGTCCCGATTCCGAAGTTCGTACCATTTCGCAGCGGCCTCCTAAACGAACTTCGGAATCGAAGGATTGATTCTAGTGTGGCTAAGTCCGCATGTCGGACTCGCCGCGAGAATGATGCGGACTTTCTGAAACCGCCACGCTAGTTCTCGCTGGCGCCTGACGCCTTGACCACCGCCGACCAGCGCTTCTCGTCGCGATCGATGTGGGCGCCGTAGTCTTCGGGCGAGCCCGGCACTGCTTCGGCGCCGTCATTGGTCAGGCGCTTCTTGACGTCGGCAGTGGCGAGCGCCTCGCGCAATGCCTTGTTCAAACGATCGATCACGTCACGCGGCGTTCCGGCCGGAGCGACCAGCCCGTAGTACAGCGACGCTTCGAAATCCTTGACACCGGACTCCGCGATGGTCGGCAGGTCGGGCACCAGGCTCGATCGCTTGCTGCTGGTCACCGCCAGCCCGCGCAGCAATCCCTGCGACATCGGTCCGTGGGTCGCCGGGATCGGCGCGAACGCCATCGGGATGTGGCCGCCGACGAGGTCGGCAAGCGCCGGCCCGGTACCTTTGTAGGGAATGTGCATGAGCTTCACGCCGGCGGCATTGGCGAAGTACTCGCCGGACACGTGGCTGACGGTGCCGACACCTGCCGATCCGTAATTGACCTTGCCGGGATTCTTTTTGGCGTGGGCGATCAGCTCCTGCACCGACTTCGCTGGGGTCGACGGGTGCACCACCAGCGAATTCGGCGCGTGGCCGATCATGCCGATCGGCGCGAAATCCTTGCGCGGGTCGTAGCCGGCGTTCTTGCGGAGCGTTGGGCCGATCGCGAGCGTGCCGGTGTAGCCGAGCAGGATCGTATAGCCGTCAGGCGCGCTCTTGGCGACCGCGCGGGTGCCGACCGTGCCGCCGGCGCCGCCGCGATTGTCGACCACGATCTGCTGGCCGAGAATCTCGCTCATCTTGTCGGCGACAGTGCGGCCGACGATCGATGTCGACCCGCCAGGCGGAAACGGGACGACGAGGGTGATCGGTCGGCTGGGGTAGCTCTGACCGGCGGCCGGAGCGAGCGTCCCGCCCATCGCCACCGAACACACAAGCGAGGTCAGCAACAATCGCCAATACATGGTCTTCCTCCCGGCGTTTCCGCTTTGTCGCGGATCTATTCTTTTGTCTGAGCATGATCTCTGCGAGAACCGGCGCCCATTTTTTCGGGATCATGCTCTGCCGCGACGGTTACTGTCGCCGATCCGCCGTGATAAGGAAAGGCGACAAAAGCGCCGCTGTCCGGCGCGATTGTGCGTGCAACAGGAGCCGCCGTTCGATGCCGTGGTCCGAGACTTTCCTTGACGTTTTCAAGAAGAACGATGTCAGGTTCATCAGTTATGTCCCCGACAACGTGCTGACGCCGCTGATCAAGGGCGTCACCTCCGACAATTATTTCATCTCGGTCAATGCCACGCGCGAGGACGAGGCCATGGGCATGGTCGCCGGGGCCTGGATGGGCGGGCTCAAAGGTGCGGTCATGATGCAGACGTCGGGTTTCGCGGTCACGCCGAATACGCTCGCGTCGCTGATCGTGCCGTATCAAATCCCGGCGATCCTGGTTATTTCCGAGCGCGGCACGATGGGAGAGTTCAACATCGGACAGGTTGCAGTGGCGCGCATCATGCGGCCGACGCTCGACACGCTATCGGTCGAGAACCACACGCTCGACGACGAGTCCAAGCTGCCCTTCATCCTGGATGCGTCGATCAAGCAGGCCGTCAAGACCCAAGCGCCGGTCGCCTTCATCCTGTCACCGCTGCTGACTGGGGGGAATCCGGTCGCGCATGCCAAGCTGTCCTCGTAGGAGCCCGCCCGTGTCGGAATCGAACAAAATTTTCAACCGCACCGAGCTGACCAAGCGTCTGGTCGGACAGCTCAAGCATGAGGAAGCGGTGGTCGCCGGAATCGGCAACACCAATTTCGACTTGTTCGCAGCCGGCCATCGGCCGCAGAACTTCTACATGCTCGGCAGCATGGGCATCGCAATCCCGATTGCACTCGGCGTGGCGATCGCGCAACCCGAGCGCGGCGTGATCGCGCTCGAAGGCGACGGCTCGCTCCTGATGGGCCTCGGATGTCTCACGACGGTGGCAACCGTGCGCCCGCGCAACCTCACCATCATCGTGATGGACAATGGACTCTACCAGATCACCGGCAAGCAGACGACGGCGACCGGCGGCGGCACCGACATCGTCGCGGTGGCGCGCGGCTGCGGCATCGCGGCGAGCCATTGGGTGCATGACGACACGCATTTCGACGAGCTGATCGCGCGACGCTTCGACGACGGCGGCCCGGTGCTGCTGGCGGTGAAGATCGACGATAAGCCCGGCGCGGCGCAGACCCCGCGCGATCCCGCCCTGATCCGTAACCGCTTCATGAAAGGTCTCGGCATCGGCAGCGGTGGCGTGCTGGATGCCTAGGCTTGATGCTTAGGCTTGCGCCAATTGCGGCCCTGCATTGACGAAAGTCATGCCCCCGATCGGGGGCTGCCAGCTTAGGCCAGCTTCTCGGTCGCGATCGACTGATCCTGCAGCGACCACGAGCGAAATGGCCGGTTGACGAGAGAGCTGTTGTAATACTGGCGCAATGCGGTGACCTCGCGGCCGACCCAGGAGGGCAGGTCGACGTGTTGATTGACGTCCTTCAATTCGACTTCCGCAATGATGAGGCCCTCATTCTCTCCCGAGAAAACATCGACCTCCCAGGTGAGCGGGCCGTGAGGAACCACGTGGCGCACCTTTTCAATGAGAGGGCCTTCCCGGAGCTGCATCAGCGCTTCGGCTTGCAGGACGGGAATTGGGTATTCCAGCTCCAGCCGACGCAGTTCAGCAGGGCGAGACTTGATCGTGAGGGTCGCGGTTGCGTTTCCCTGAATTCGGACCCGAATCGAGCTTTTGCCGTTCGCAGCCAGATAGGCTTGCCGAATCGTCGTCTGACTCGATACGTGCGCTCGCCAGTCATCGCTACGCACAAGAAATTTTCGCTCGATTTCGAAACTCATTGCCCACGCGATGCTGGCTGAAAGGGTCAGAGAGACGGCGCGATTCGGAGATTAATGTGACAGTGCCGTGACGTCTAAAATTGCCGATCATCATGAAAAATGCAAGCCGGGTTGATCGTAAGACTTTGGACTAGCAGGCATGCGGTCATTAGATACCCGGATTGAGCGGACGCGATCTCAATCTCGCCGCCAGGGAATGAGCGCACGTAACCGATCGTCCCGCAGGTAAAGTCCGCCCCACATCAGCAGGCCAAGATAGAGGCCGAACAGGAAGTGGCTGAAGATCGGCGACCCGACGCGCAAGTGCGTTGTCATCGCGCCGCCAAACAATCCCGTCAGCAGGATCGCACCAAGCACGGCGGTGCGTGGAAACGCGTAGAGAGCGACGCAAACGAGCGTCAGGATTCCGAGGCCGCGTGCAAGCGTCGGGCTCGCGCCGTATCCGAGCTGGTCCATGGTCTCGGTGACGATGCCGAGGGGGATCAGCTTGATGATGCCGTCGAACAGCAAAAACGCGATAACGAGTCCGCTCATGATCCATCCGGTCCGGAGCGCGGTCTTGGAGATTGGTTGCATAGCGTCTTGCATGGATGTCCTCCGCTGGTCGAGGCGATCTCCTATCGCCCGTCGGTCGCCGGCAGCAGCACCGACGGCTCGCGCGCCTTCGTGGCTGCATCGCCGGGCGGCAGCGTGTCATTCCAGAGCTTGCCGACAAAGCGCGCGCCGGTGATGCCGTCGGACATTCGCGAGGCAAGCCAGAGTACCGGCGGCACCATCACCGATGGTGGTAGCAGCGTGCGGCCCATTGCGGCCAGTTCCTTGCGCGAGGCCTCATGCACGAACTCGGTGTCGGCGGCGCCACCCGGGATTAGTGAGTTCACCGTGACGCCGGTGTCCTTGAGCTCCTGCGCCCAGATCAGCGTTTCGGCTTCGATCGCGGCCTTGGTCACCCCGTAGGGCGAGTTGTTGCGGCGCTGCATGGTCGCGAGGCTGGTCGTGACATTGATGAGCCGGCCGAAGCCGCCACGCAGCATGTGCGGCACGGCCGTGCGCGCCATCAGGAAGGTGCCGTTGACGTTGGTGACGATGACCTTCTGCCAGATGTCCGGATCGGACTCCCAGAACTTAAGCGATCTGGTGTTGGGCGAACGCTCGAGATGCACCTGACCCATGGCGGCATTGTTGACGAGTACATGCAGCGCGCCGAATGTCTCGAGCGTCTTGCCGACGACGTTCTCGCAATCATCGCGGCTGGTGATGTCGCAGCGGATGCCGAGCGCGGCGCCGCAAGTCGGCTGACCCGCGATCGCTCCCGTCGCTGTGGACAGTGCCGCGGCATCGACATCTGCCAACACCACGTTGGCGCCGGCACGGGCAAGGCCAGCGGCCATCGCCTGCCCGAGGCCGCGCGCGGCACCGGTGACGATGGCGACCGCTCCGTCGAGGCGTATGTCCGCGGCGCTCATCGGCGGCTATTGCCCCATTGCGCTCGGCGCGAATAGTTCTTCGAGCTTCATCAGCCGAGGGGTCAGGCCCTGCTCGTGCGAATACTGCGCCGCGGTTTCGAGCGTCTTGCGATTGGCCTTGATGCCTTGCCGGATCGCCGGCTCGCGCAGCGCCTTGCCGGCTTCCGCCGAAATCAGCCCGGCCCAGACGTGATACTCGACATGCGCGATGCGCTGGCGGTTGGCGATCTCGTTGGCCTGATCGTAAGCTTTAAGCAGGTTGAGCACGGTCCAGGGATGTTTCTCCGCAATCTCGCGCCGGATCACCATGCCATGGTTGATCGGAAAGATGCCGGTCTTCTGGTGATAGCGCACGCCCTCCGCGATCGGATCGGGGAATAGCGTCTTGATGTCGGGATGGTGCTCGAGGTCGACGCGCGAGCGATCGACCAGATTGTTGTCGCGCAGATAGTGAATGGTGGCCTGCAGTTCGCCCGACACCATCATCTGCCCGAGGCTCTTCTCGATTGGAACTTGATGAATGGTCGTGCCCGGCGGCGGCTTGAATGCGGTGGCGCCGCCGTGGCTGTGGGTCGGCACCCGCTCCATCCAGTGTTCCATGTCGGTCTGGTGCACGCCGAATTCGTGCTGGAGCGCGCCGCGCGTCCAAAGCGCGGCGGTCTGCTGATATTCGGGCACGCCGACGCGCTTGCCCTTGAGATCTTTGGGCTCATTGATCCCGGCGTCGCGGCGCACCAGAATCTCGGTGTGGAAGAACTTGCGCGTGGTGAAGATCGGGATGCCGATCCAGTCGTCGTTGCCGTGTGCTGTCGCCATCATCAGCGATGACATCGACATTTCGGAGATGTCGAAGTCCTGGAACTTCAACTGCCGCCAGAACATCTCGGATGGGTGGATGACGGTCGGGACGAGATCGATGCCGTCCGGCTTCACGGTACCGTCGAGGATCGGCCATGACCGCGGATTGGCCGCGGTGGCGAGGCTGAGCGTGAGTCGCATGGGGGAAAGGCCTGTACGCTTGATGATGGTGCGGCAAACTACAGTGGTGATGCGGCGCAGGGAAGTGCGTGTCCCGGGCGCACTGCAGCACGTAGTGCTGCTGTGCAGACCCGGGACCCAGCTTGCTCGATTCCTTAAAAAATGAAACCGGGGTCCCGGATCAGCGGCGCACCGTTCCGCTTCGCGTCGCGCTGCACCGCGTCCGGGACACGAGACCCATTGCGCGTCTCTACATCCAGCTCGCGAAACTCAAACCTGTTCCCGTTCCGGCCGGCGTGCGGTAGCCCGGAACATATTCGAACCAGTCGAGCTCGAGATGCTCCACTGCGCCCGCGACGGCGACCCAGTTGAGGATTTCCGATGAGCCCGCGTGCAGCTTGTTGCGGGGCAGCGTCTGCAGAAACTTTGCGTCCTTGTCGGCGCAAGCTTTCAGGATCGCGCGGTCGAGGTCCTCGTCAACCAGGAAGTGGCTCAAGCCGCCGGAGGCGAGCACGCCGATGCGCTCCTCGCCGGGAAACGCTTCCACCGCCTTGCGCACGGCCTGGCCGAATTCGTAGCAGCGCTGGGGACGCGGCTGGTTCGGCGGAAAATATGTGTTGAGGAAGATCGGCACCGCCGCGATCGGCTTCTTCGCATCCATCACCCGGCGATGCACATACGCGATGGCGTGGCCTTCGCCTTCGCCCTCCGGCAGGCATTTCGATGCGCCCATGTCGAAGCCGGCGTCCATCAGCGACTCGATGATTTGGGTGGCGAGGGCAGAGTGCACGGGATAGTCGCGCGGTCCTTCGTCCTCGAAGAAGCCCTGGCGGTTCTGCACGTACCATTCCGGAAACCGCTTGCGGTATTCCTCGTGCTGCTCGTTCGAATTGCGGATGGTGTCGCCGTAATAGATCGCGAAGGCGGGACGGCAATCCTCCTTGTAGCTTTCGTTCTGGTCGTCGCCGAAGACGATCAGCGCGTCGAGATGGCTGTTGGCGAGCGTCTGCTCCACGCGCGCGATGGCGTCGCGCGCGACGTTCTGCCGGGCCACGAGATTCGCGGGCGCGACCAGATGCGCCATTTTCGGATCGGCCTTCTCCAGCAATTCGCCGTAGGTGACCGGACGGCCTTCCTTGTCGCGGTGCTTGATGTTCTGGTCGGTCTCGACGAAGCGCTCCAACGTCTCGTCGGAGGCGAGCAGCATCGGTGTGTGCGACGTACCGAGCCCGAGCACGATTTTTGCCATGGCGTTCCTTCCTGGTGTTGGTCGCTTCGCGCTCTACACCCGCGCGTGCTGCATGCCCGGGCGGACCTTCAGCGCGTCCTTGGCGGCATCCTTATACACGGCATCGGCTGGCAGCACGATCGCGGCGGCGCGCACGCGCTGGTGCTCGGGGGCAATGCCGGGCGGTTGCTCGCCTTTCTCAATGAGCGCCTTGGCAGCGCGCATCAGGCGGTGCCGTGCCATGATGATCCCGTTGTCGCACGAGACCAGGTTTTCCTTGGTGCGGTCGACGACCGGTCCCATCAGCTCCTGCACGGCGGAATCCTGCATGGCGAAGCCGGCGATGCCGCTGTAGGTGCGGCCGGCCTTCTGGGCGGCGCGGTCGATCAGGTAGTCGTTGTCCTTGTTTGCTCGCGCTCGCCAGGTGTTGCCGTCCTCGTAGATCACGTGGCGGCTGGCGCCGTTCTTCATCGCGGTCACCTCGGCTTCAGTGAGCGCGCGGGTCTCGTGGTAGTCCCAGTTCCAGATCCAGCAGTTCTCGTCGTCGATCGGCACCCAGTAGTGACCGCCGGTCGGATGGTCGCCGCGCGGCGGGATCATGGTCATGTTGGGCATGATCCACTGCGTGATGCGCCAGTAGTATTTGCCGGCTTCGGCATTGCGGCGCGCGCCGATCAGGAGGCCGCCGGGGCTTTCCACCACCTCGAAGTGTGGCTGCACGTCGCCGAGCGTGTAATCGTTGCCCTTGGCGCCCACGTAAAGCGGATCGTTGGCAAACTCGCCGCCGTGCAGCCAGGCGCTGTGGCTCGAATCGATACCGCCTTCGAGCGCCTGCAGCCAGTTGCACTCCTGCAGCCGCTTGGAGATGTAGCTCTGCTCGGGCGGCACCGTCGCGAACTCGAACTCCGGCACCGGCGGCTGCTTTTCCGGTGGCCCCATATAGGCCCACAGCACGTCGCCGCGCTTGATCAGCGGATAGGACTTCAGCTTGATCTTTGCACAGAAGCCGGACTCGACCGGCTCCGACGGCACCTCGATGCACTGGCCGGTGTAGTCGTATTTCCAGCCATGATAGGGGCAGCGCAGTCCATCATCCTCATTACGTCCGACCCAGAGCGACGTGCCACGGTGGGCGCAGAATTCATCGATCAGCGAATAATTGCCGTTGCCATCACGCCAGGCGAGCAACCGCTCGGACAGCAGCTTCACCCGCACCGGCGGACATCCGTTCTCGGGCAGTTCGCGCGCCAGCAACGCCGGCAGCCAGTAGCTGCGGAACAGCGCACCCATCGGTGTGCCGGGGCCGGTCTGGGTGAGGAGATCGTTCTGTTCTTTTCTGAGCATCGGTTGCGATCCTTGCGGCTCTTCAGCTTACGCCGTGGCCTTCCGCCAGAGGTATGTTTTCGCGCGCTCTCTAATCCGGCGCAGTCGCGCTTTGCAGCCCATGCGGCCATGATATTGTGCCGCCCGGGTTCCAGCAATCATGCCAAGGGGTGGTAGCGCATGTCGTACGAGGGTCTGCAGGCCGAAGTCGTTCCGTTCAAAGGCCACAACGGCGATACCGGCGAGGCCTATTACGCGCGTCCGACGCGCGCCGGAAAGGTGCCCGGGATCGTGGTCGTCATGCACCTGCCGGGTTGGGACGAGTGGATCATCGAGGTGACGCGCAAGTTCGCTCATCACGGCTATGCGGCGATCTCGCCCCACCTCTATTTCCGCGAAGGGTCGGGCAGTCCCGACGATATCGGCGCGCGGGTGCGCGCGGCTGGCGGCGTCGCCGATGCGCAGGTGGTCGGAGACGCGGTCGGTGCGGCCGCCTATCTGCACGCGCAGCCGAATTCCAACGGCAAGGTCGGGATCATCGGTTTCTGCTCTGGTGGCCGGCATGCTTATCTGACGGCCTGCAGCGCGCCAGGCTTCGATGCGCTGGTCGACTGCTGGGGCGGCAACGTCGTGGTGGACGACCCGGCGAAACAGCTCGATGCCCGCAAGCCGGTCGCACCCATCGACCTGACCGAGAAGCTGAATTGCCCGATGATCGGGATCTTCGGTAACGACGACGCCAATCCCAACCGTGAGCACGTCAACAAGACTGAAGCCGTGCTCAAGAAGCTCGGCAAGGACTACGAATTCCATCGCTACGACGGCTGCGGGCACGCATTCTTCAACTGGGCGCGGCCGTCCTATCGGCCTGAGCAGGCGGCGGATGGCTGGAATAAGGTGTTCACGTTCCTGAAGAAGCGCATTGGATGATGTGATCTCGTCATGGCCGCGAGCTCGGTCTGCTCCCTCTCCCGCTTGCGGGAGAGGGGTGGGGAGAGGGTGACTTTGCACTGACCGGCGTGCATGCCCCCTCCCTGTCCCTCCCCCGCAAGCGGGGGAGGGGACGCTGTGGCACGAGCCTTTGCTCCATCGAGAGCCGGAGGTAACTAGCGATGACCAATCTTACGCCCGAGCAGCGGTTCATTTACGACTACATGGATCGTAACGCCAAAGCGATCGCGCTCACTGGCGACAACATCTTCTATTTCGCTGAGCTTGGCATGCAGGAGTTCGAGACCGCCGGGCTGATGACCGACCTGCTGGAGAAGGGTGGCTTCAAGGTCGAACGCGGCATCTCCGGTTTCCCGACCGGCTTCTGCGCGACGTATGGGTCGGGTGGACCGGTGGTCGCGATCCACACCGAATACGATTCCTGCCCGGACAATTCGCAGGTCTCCGGCGTCACCGAGCAAAAATTCATCGTCGAAGGCGCCCCCGGTCACTGCGAGGGCCATAACGTCAACGCCGCTGTGCTGGTCGCGACCGCGCTCGCAGCCAAACAGGCGATGGCGAAGTTCGCCCTGAAAGGCACGCTGAAGGTGTTTGGCGGTCCGGCCGAGGAGCAGCTCGTCAGCCGCCCCTATTTCGTGCGCGACGGCTGGTTCGACGACGTCGATCTTGCCTTTCACAATCACATCGGCGGAGAATTCAGCGCGACGCATGGCTTTTTACAATCTGCGCTGATCTCTGCGACCTTCACATTCCACGGCGAGACCGCGCATTCCGGCGTCGCGCCCTGGAAAGGCCGCGACGCGCTCGACGGCGTGGTGCTGATGGATGTCGGCATGGCGCAATACCGCGAGCACATGCGGCCGGAGATGCGCGCGCACCGGGTCATCACCAATGGCGGCGATCAGCCCAATGTCATCCCGCGTACGGCCGCAGTGTGGTGGTTCTTCCGCGACCAGAGCGCGGAAGGCGCGACGAAGCTGTTCGAGCAGGCGAAGAAGATCGCGCAGGGCGCGGCCTTGATGAGCAACACCGAGGTAACGGTGGACGTGCTCAGCGCGGTGTGGCCCCTGCGCTGCAATCGCACCGTCTCAGAGCTCCTCCAGCGCAATATCGAGACCGTCGGCATGCCGGCATGGAATGCCGACGAGGAGGCGCTGGCGCGCGCGCTGCAGACGAACGCCAAGGCCAAGGTGGACGGCCTCAGGCGCGAGGTCCCGTCGTTGAGCGAACTGAAGACCCCGCGGACATCCGCCAACGACGCCGGCGATATCTCGTGGAAGGTGCCGATGGCGAAGTTCTATTATCCGTCGAACGTGCCCAACATCAATTTTCATCATTGGGCGGCCGGCGTCGCATTGGCACATTCCATCGCGCACAAGGGCGCGGTGGCGGGATCGAAGGCGTTCGCGGCGGCGGTGGTCGAATGCTTCACCAATCCAGCGGTGCTCGCGGAAGCCAAGCGTACGTTCAAGGAGGAGCTTGGCGGCGTTGAATACAAATCGATGCTGCCGGCGGACCAGAAGCCGCCGGTTACGCTCAACCGCGCGATCATGGAAAAATTCCGTCCCGAGATGCGCAAGCATTATCTCAAGGA
>WHTP01000100.1 GCA_009377695.1 Hyphomicrobiales bacterium
AAGCGCCGAGGCCCACGTAAGCATGCTGGCCGACCGAGACGAGGCCAGCGTAGCCCGCCAAAAGATTCCACAGGCTCGCGAGCGCGACATAGGCGTAGATTTCTGAGAGCAGCCGCAGACTCGCGCGGTCGGCCCACCAGGGCGCCGCCGCGAACGCGATCAGCGCGCAGGAGACGATGGCGACGCCGATGCGGCTCGCCTGGTTCGAATGCTCGACGCGGATGGCAGGCCCACTTGCGCTCATGCGCTTTTCATCCTTGCACCTTCGGGAACAGGCCTTCGGGCCTGAGCGCCAGCACGAGCAGGAAGGCGATGTGCCCGGCGAGCAGGTTCCAGCCGGGATCGAGCTTGGCGCCGATCGCCTGCGCGACGCCGATGATCACGCCACCCGCGAGCGTGCCCCACATGCTGCCGAGCCCGCCGATGATGACGGCCTCGAATCCGAAGATCAGGCGCGCCGGGCCGATCGACGGATCGAAATTGGCGCGCACCGCGAGCAGCACACCCGCGACGGCGAC
This sequence comes from Hyphomicrobiales bacterium, assembly GCA_009377695.1. Classification (GTDB taxonomy): domain Bacteria; phylum Pseudomonadota; class Alphaproteobacteria; order Rhizobiales; family Xanthobacteraceae; genus VAZQ01. The sequence goes on from WHTP01000100.1 coordinate 519, forward strand.
GATCGCCAACGATAGCGCCATCGCGAGCGCGAAGACGTGCGAATTATTGAGGCCCATGAGCTGCGCAACCGGCTGGTCGTCGGAGGTGGCGCGGAACGCGCGGCCAAGCGCCGTGCGGTAGAACAGCCATTGCAGGGCCGCGATGACGGCGACCGCGAGCGCGAACTGGATCAGCGGCAGCACGCCGACCGCGAGCCCGCCGCCGATGTGGATGCTCGCGATCTCGACCTGGCCGGCATTGAGCTTGCGGCTGTCGGCGGTGAAGAATTCCAACAGCGCGTTCTGGATGATGACCGATAGCCCGAACGTCACCAGGAGCGGCGGCAGCAAGTCATCGCCGAGCGTCCGGTTGAGAAGTCCGCGTTGCAGGACATAGCCGATCGCCGCCATGACAGGCACGACGATCACGAGCGAGGTGAGGGGATTGATGCCGAGCGTCTCGACCGTCACCAGCGCGATGTAGGCGGCGAGCACGATGAGGTCGCCATGCGCGATGTTGACGAGCCGCATGACGCCGAAGATCAGCGACAGCCCGGCGGCGAACATCGCATAGAGGCCGCCGAGCAGCACGCCTTGCAGGATGGTGTTCAGCCATTCCATGACGCGCCCCACGTTTTGTGTGCAAATAGGCACGGCCTCGCGCTCCCTCCTGCTGAAAGGGGGAGGTGACAGAGCTTGTTGAACGTCCTAGCCACCGTCACACTCCGAAATACGCTGCAGCGATTTTCTCGCGCGTCATCGTTCTTGCTTCGCCGGCGAGCGCGACGCGACCTTCCTGCAGGCAGTAGACGTGGTTTCCGACCCTGAGCGCCTGCACGATGTCCTGCTCGACGATCATCAGCGAAATGCCTTCCGCGACGATCGCCGGCAGGCGCGCATAGATATCGCGGATGACGATGGGAGCGAGGCCGAGGCTGATCTCGTCGCAGAGAAGCAGCTTTGGATTCGACATCAGCGCGCGGCCGATCGCGACCATCTGTTGCTGGCCACCGGAGAGCGACATGCTCGGCTGCTTGGCCCGCTCGGCGAGGATCGGAAACAGGTCGTAGACGCGCGTGAGCGACCACGGACCTCGCCGACCAAGCTGGCCGCCGATCAGCAGGTTCTCCTCCACCGTGAGCGAGGGAAACAGCCTTCGGCCCTCAGGCACCAGTGCAATGCCGAGCGCCACGACGTCATGCGCAGGCAGTCCACCGATCGACCTACCGGCAAACACGATTGCGTCGCGCTGCGCGCGCATCGCACCGGCAATGCATTTGAGTAGCGTCGATTTGCCGGCGCCATTCGCACCAATCACGGCGACAACCTCGCCATCAGCAACGTCCATGGAAACGCCGAACAGCGCCTGAAAGTCGCCGTAACGGGCGTCGAGTGCGCGCACTTCGAGCAGCCGCTCAGGCATCGGCTTCGATCCCCTTCGTCATTCCGGGACGGCCCGAAGGGCCGGGCCCGGAATCCACTTTTGAAACATGATGGATTCCGGGCTCGCTCGCTTCGCTCGCGCCCCGGAATGACGGTGGATGGTGTTCAGGCATCGGCTTCGATCCCCATATAGATCTCGGCGACCTGGGGACGGCGGATCACCTCGGCGGGGAGGCCTTCGGCAATCAGCGCGCCGCCGTGCAGCACCACCACCCGGTCGACCGCAGCGATCAGCGCGTGCACGACATGCTCGATCCAGATGATCGACACGCCCGACGCGCGCACGTCCTTGACCAAGGACACAAGCTCCGCAGTCTCATGCTCGATCAGCCCGCCGGCGACCTCGTCGAGCAGGAGCACGGTTGGCTCGGTCGCGAGCGCACGCGCGAGTTCGAGGCGCTTGCGGTCGAGCAGCGTGAGGCCGCCGGCTTGGCGGTTGGCTTTGTCGGCAAGCGCGCATTGCTCGAGCAGCGCGGCGCAGCGCGCATAGACATCGCGCTCGCGCCTGCCACTCCCGAACGCCGCGGCGACCACGAGATTTTCGAACACGGTCATGCCGCCAAACGGCTGCGGAATCTGGAACGAACGGGCGATCCCCATGCGGCAGCGCCGCTCCGGCGTCGTGCGGGTGATGTCCTGGCCTTGGAAGAAGACGCGGCCGGCATCAGGCACGACGGTGCCGGTCATGATGCCGAACAGCGTGGTCTTGCCGGCGCCGTTCGGGCCGATGATGCCGAGCGCTTCGCCTTCGGCGAGCGCGAGGTCGATGCCGTCGGCAATGATGACGGCGCCGAAGCGCTTGGATATTTTCGAGAGGGTGAGGATGGAGGGTGTCATGTCATATCCTCACGCACATATCTCTCTCCGTCATCTTGAGGTGCGAGCTGCGTAGCAGCGAGCCTCGAAGGACGGCCCCAAATTTTGTGGCGATGTACGGGCCGTCGTCCTTCGACGCTCGGCCTTCGGCCTCGCACCTCAGGGTGACGGAGACAGGGTAGCGCGTGCTGCAAACTACGAAAGCAGCTCCAGCGTCCCACCCACCGGAATCTCCGGGGCCGGGCGGTTGGCGGTGATGACGAGCTCGAAACGGTCGCCCTTACGCTGCCACTGGCCGGCGACCAGGGGCGTCTTGGTGACGTTCTTCACCGGCTTGCCGGTCCATTGCACATGCCCGACGATCGAACTGTAGTTGGTGGCGATGATCGAATCGAGGATCGCCTTCGGCTCCGGCGCCTTGGCCCGCTTGAGCACGTCGATCGCCACCTCGAACAGCGCATGCTGGAATCCGATCGGCTGCGACCACGGCCGCATGGTCGCTTTCGTATAATCATCGGCAAGCTGCGCCGAGCTTTGCTCGGTGAGGCCGGACTTGAACGGATGGTTCGGCGTCCACCACACTTCGGTGGTCAGCCCGTTGCCGCGCGCGCCGAGCGAATTGATCACCGACGGGAACAACAGCGCCTTCCCGATGGTGACGATTTTCGGCCGAAAGCCTTGCTGAGCCGCCTGCGACCAGAAGGTCGAGAAGTCGGGCGGGATCATGTTGCCGGTAACGATCTCCGCACCCGCCGCCTTGAACGCGGCGATCTGCGAGGAGAAGTCGTTGTTCATCACCTGATAGCGGCCGGGATCGATCAGCTTATAGCCGGCGGCGGCGAGCGCCGGCGGCAGACCAAGCTTCGGATCGCCCCAGGCATTGCCGTCGGCATCGTTGGGGAAGAGGCCCGCGACCACCTTGTTGGTCGGCGCGCCGTCCCATAGGGCGAGGAATGCCGCGATCACATCTTCCAGACCCCAGAAGAAGAGGTAGGTCCAGGTGAAGCCTTTCTTCGGGTCGCCCTTGCGGCCAAAGAAATAAGGCTGCCACGGACAATTGGTGCAGACGCACGGGACCTCGTTGACCTCCGCCTGGTCGGACACCGGATTGGTGGTGTCCGGCGTGCCGGCGGCGATCAGGAGATCGACCTTGTCGCTCAGGATCAGTTCGGAGGCGACGTCGGCGGCGCGGCTACCGGTCGACTGGCTGTCCTTGGACACAATCTCCACGTGATAGTTGCGCCCACCGAGTTGCAGGCCGTTCTTCAGGATGCCGCGCACCTGATCGATGATAAAGGTATCGGCCTCGCCGAAGCCGGCGAGCGGGCCCGTGCGCGGACTGACATGGCCGATCTTGATGACGCGGCTCTGCCCACGGGCCGCGCCTGGGCCGAGCAGCGCCGGCGCCGCAATCGCGGCAGCGCCGCCTTTCACCAGCGTGCGGCGGTTGATGTGACGTGCCAAATGACGCATGTTTCTCCCCGGGGAACGCTGATTTTGAGAGTCTGCAAGGTCTTCGGGCCCAGCGGTTCCCATGGAGCTTACCCGCCGCGCCGCGAACCGCAACGGGCATCAGCACTGCATTGTAAGCAACTGAATCTTGCTGCGTTTTGTGGTGACGACACTATAATCGGACGCACCAAGCATTGGAGGAAATCATGGCGCTGACCATGTTGGACAAGACGCCGGTCAAGGCAGAGAAGGCAGCCTGGCCGCCGGAGATCGCGGCCGAGTTCGAGCGCGAAAACGAGACCCCCAATGGCTGCGTCGGGCAACGGCTCCTGTCGGAGAACGAGCGCGTGCGCGTTTGGGAGATCCGGCTCAAGCCCGGCCAGCGGTTCGGCTTCCACCGCCATGTGCTCGACTATTTCTGGTCGGTCACGACAGACGGAAAGGCGCGAGCCTATGTCAGCGATGGCAGCATGGTGGAACATACATACAAGGCTGGCGAGACGCGTCACGAGACCACGGCCAAGGGCACGTTCAAGGTGCACGATCTCGCGAATATCGGCGACACCGATCTGAACTTCATCACCGTCGAGTTCCTCGACAGCGCCAATAAGCCGCTGCCCGTTCCCGACTCCGTGCGCGTAAAGTAAGCCTGCCGCCATCGGCCGCCGCAGCCTCGACGCTGCGCCGGATACAATGAAGCGAACGCGCATCGTCGCGTGCGCCATCCGGGGGAACTGGTGGACATACCATACGACCTGCTCGTCAATGCGCTGGTCGCGGGCCTGCTGCTCGGCGCGTTCTACGCCGCGGTGACGGTCGGGATTTCCATCTCGTTCGGGATTCTCGACATCGTCAACATCGCGCATCCCGGCTTCGTTATTCTCGGCTCCTATATCGCCTACATTGTCAACACGCGGCTCGGCTTCGACCCGATTCTGGTCAGCATCGCGATGCTGCCGGTGTTCTATGCACTCGGCGCCGTGATTTATCAGGTCTATCATGCGTCGTTTGAGAGGCGAGGGCAGGACTCGCTGCGCGGCCTGGCATTCTTCTTCGGCCTGCTCTTCGTCACCGAAGTCGCGCTCGTCTTGGTGTTCGGCGTCGACTACCGCTACGTGCACGCGGCCTATATCGGGCCAAGCATCAACATTGGGATCATCGACCTCCCGCTGCGGATGCTGGTGCCGTGCCTGGTGTCGCTGGCGCTGATCGCCGGTCTGCAACTGTTCCTGACCAAGACCTTCATCGGCCGCGCCATTATGGCCGTGGCGCAGGACCAGCTCGCTTTGCAGCTGATGGCGGCGTCGCCGACCCGCATCAAACGGATCGCCTTCGCCATCTCGATTGCGACCGCGGCGATCGCGGGCGCGCTGCTCATTATCATCCAGCCGGTCGAGCCGTCGGTCGGGCGCGAATATATCGGGCGGGTCTTTGCCATCTGCGTGCTCGGCGGGCTCGGCAGCATTCCCGGTACGCTGATCGGCGCCATGATGCTCGGCATCCTCGAGAGCTTCACCTCGACCTTCTACGGACCATCCTGGGCGCCGGCGGTCGCGTTCGGCGTGCTGTTGCTGGTGATTGCATTCAGGCCATCCGGTCTGTTCGGACGATAGGACGGCCATCGTGCGATCCTCGACATTCATCCTTCTCTGCACCGTCGTCGCCGCGTTCGTGTTCGCGGCCATCCGCTGGGTCGGCAACGACTACCTGTTCGTCGCCGGCTACGTCGTCCTGCAATTCATCGTGCTGGCGACTGCCTGGAACATCCTCGGGGGCTATACCGGTTACGTGAATTTCGGCTCGGCCGCGTTCTTCGCGCTCGGCGCTTACTCGTCGATCTTCTTCAACAAGGCCTTTCCTCTTCCTGTTCCCTTGCTGATCGTGATCGGCGGCGTCGTCTCCGGGATCGTCGGGCTCGGCATGGGCTACCTGACACTGCGGCTGCGCGGCGCGTTCTTCGCGATCGGGACGCTGGCGCTGGCGATCGTGCTGCAGACGCTGGTCACGAACTGGCGCTATGTCGGCGGCGCCCGCGGCGCCTATGTCATCCGCCCTGGGGAGATCGAATTCCTCGGTCCCTACAGCCAATACCTGTTCCTGCTGATGCTGGCGCTCGCCGTGATCGCATTGTCGATCGCGCGCGGCATCGAGCGCTCGCAGCTTGGCTACGGCTTCGCCACCATCCGCGACGACGAGCTCGCAGCCGAGGCGTCCGGCGTGCCGACGCTGCGCCTGAAACTGATCGCGACAACGATCTCCGGCGGCTTGATGGGGATGGCCGGCGCGCCGTTTCCTTATTATCTCGGCTATGTCCAGCCGAGTGCCGCCTTTGGCCTGGAATACGCCGTGAACTCGATTGCGATGCCGATGATTGGGGGCACCACGAGCTGGGTGGGGCCATTGATCGGCGCGATCCTGCTGGCGACGCTGCAGCAATGGGCGACGGTGACGATCTCGTCGGAACTCGGCGTGCTCATCGTCGGCGTGCTGCTGGTCAGCTTCGTGATCCTGGCGCCGAAGGGCATCGTCGGTCTGGTCGAGGGCTGGCGGCGCAAGAAGGCAGGCTCATGACCGCACCGCTCCTTGAAATTTCCGGTCTCGGCAAGCGCTTCGGCGGTTTCGTCGCGCTCGATGGCATTAATCTCGCGGTGGCCGAAGGCGAGCGCGTGGGGCTGATCGGTCCCAACGGGTCGGGCAAGTCGACACTGGTGAATTGCATCTGCGGCACGCTCGTCAACGAGAGCGGCACCGTTCGCTTCAATGGCGAGTCGCTGGCCGGGTTGAAGGCGCATGAACGCACCCATCGCGGCCTCGCGCGCAGCTTCCAGCTTCCGCGACCGTTCACGAGCCTCACCGTCGCGGGAAACCTGCGCGTTCCAATGGTCTACACCGTCAATGCGCGGCCCGGCACGCATCTCTCGGCCGCCGATATCGATGCGCGTTGCGCTGAGCTGCTGCGGCTGGTCGGCCTCGACAACAAGGCTACTCATTTGCCGCGCGACCTCACGCAGGTCGAGATGCGTAAGCTCGAGCTTGCACGCGCGCTTGCGGCGGAGCCGAAGCTCCTGATCGCCGACGAAGCCATGGCCGGGCTGTCGCAGGCCGAGGTCAACGACATCGTTGGATTGCTGATCAACTTCAACGAGCGCGGCATCACGATTATCCTGATCGAGCACATCATGCGTGCGGTCATGAGTTTCTCGCAGCGGCTGGTGGTGCTGGTCTCGGGCAAGAAGATCGCCGATGGCACACCGGATGTCGTGATCCAGGACCCCGAGGTTGAGAGGGCGTATCTTGGCCAGTAGCCTGACCATCGAGAACGTCGACGCGGCCTATGGCGCGGTGCGCGTGCTCGAAGATGTATCGCTGCGCGTGAATGCAGGCGAGACGGTGGTGCTGCTTGGCACTAATGGTAACGGCAAGTCCACCTTGATGAAATGCGTGATGGGAATCGTACGGCCGCGCGGTGGCCGCATCGTCGTCGAGATCGATGGTGAACGGCACGATCTGGTCGGCCTGCCGACCGAGAAGATCGTCGATCTCGGGATCGCGCTGGTGCCGGAGGGAAGGCGGCTGTTTCCGCGGCTGACGGTCGAGGAGAACCTGCTGCTCGGGGCGTTCCGGCGCAAGGCGCGCGCGGAGATCAAGGCCAATATGGCGTTCTGCTTCGAATGCTTTCCGCGGCTTGCGGAGCGCAAATCGCAGCTTGCCGGTTCCATGAGCGGCGGCGAACAGCAGATGCTCGCGCTCGCGCGTGCCTTGATGCTGGCGCCGCGGCTGCTCTTGATCGACGAGCCGTCGGTCGGCTTGGCACCTGTGTTGGTCAGCCGCACGATCGAGAAGATCAAGGAACTGAAGGATCGGTATAAGCTAACGGTGCTGATGGCCGAGCAGAACTTCCCGCAAGCGTTGCGCATCGCCGACCGCGGCTATGTGATCGTGCACGGGCAGATCGCGTTCGAGGGCCGCTCAGCCGAGGAGCTCAACGACAACGATCTGATCAAGAGGTTCTATCTCGGGCTGTAGTAGAAACTCTCGGGATCGTCATTTCGGAAGCTGTGTCCGGAATCCATAATCTCGATAGGTGGACATGGATTCCGGGCTCCGGCCATCCGAGTGGATGGAGGGCCCGGAATGATCAGCGGAAATGGGGAGGACGCTCAATGAAGCGTTCGATCAATTGGGTTCTCGCGGTGCTTGCCTGCGCCATCGGCATGACGGCTGCAGCGCAGGCGCAGCAATATCCCAACCGTCCGGTGCGGATCATTGTCGGATTTGCCGCCGGCAGCGGACCCGACATCGTCGCGCGCGCGGTCGGCGCGCAGCTCGGCACCGATCTCGGTCAGAATTTCTTTGTCGAGAACCGTCTTGGCGCAAACGCCACGATCGCCGCCAAGGCGGTCGCTGACGCCTCGCCGGATGGCTATACGCTGCTCTATACCAGCTCCGGATTTGCGACGACGCCGTACATCTACAAGAAGGCGGCGTTCGACGTCCTGCGCGACTTTGCGCCAATCGCGACCGCTGGAATCCTCGACGGGTACGTCCTGGTGATCAATCCGGCGCTGCCGATCAAATCGGTTGACGACCTCATCGCTTATGCCAAAGCGAACCGCACGCTTTACGGTTCGCCCGGCGTCGGTAATCTCCTGCACATCGTCACCGAGCTGTTCAATCTCAAAGCCGGTATCAAGCTCGAGCATGTCCCGTATCGCGGGGCATCGGACGTAATCAATGCTTTGTTGCAGGGAAGCATTCAGGTCGCGTTCCTGTCGCCGGCAACGACGGTGGCGCTGATCGAAGAGGGGAAGCTGCGGGCGATCGGCTTCAATGGACGCAAGCCGTTCCCGGAGCTGCCGAACGTGCCGCTGGTCACCGCGTCGGTGCCGAGCAATCCGCCATCGAGCACGTGGGGCATCTTCTTCGCACCGGCGAAGACGCCGGCCACGATCGTCGACAAGCTCAACGGGGCGATCCGACATGCGCTGGCGGTGCCGGCAGTCGCCAACGTCGTGCAGAAGGCGGGTTATATACCCGACGGGCGCACGGCAGCGCAGACAGCGGAATTTTTCCGCCAGCAAGTCCAGGCGGCCGGCGAGGCGGTGAAGGCCGCCGGCATCCAGCCGAACTGATTGCAACAAGAAACGGGGTGTGAACGATGCCTTATGCGAATATTGGCGGTGTCGCCATCAACTATGAAATCCTTGGGCGTAGCGGCCCCTCGATGGCGCTGTCGCCGGGCGGGCGCAATCCCTATCCGCATGCCATGCCGATAGCCGAACGGATGGCGGCAAAAGGTTACCGGGTGCTGCTGCACGACCGGCGTAATTGTGGCGCGTCCGATGCGTCGTTCGATCCCTCGAAATCGGAATACGAAATGTGGGCCGACGACCTCGACGAATTGCTCAGGCAATTCGACATGGCGCCGGCCATCATCGGCGGCAGTTCGTCGGGAGCGCGGCTTGCGCTCACCTTCGCGCTGCGGCATCCGCAGTCCGTGCGGGCGCTGCTGCTGTGGCGCGTCACCGGCGGCGGCTTTGCGGTTAAGCGGCTCGCCGAGCGCTACTACGACCAGTACGTCCGGCTCGCGGGCGAGGGCGGCATGGCGGCGGTCTGCGCCGAGGAGCACTTCGCCGAGCTGATCCGCAACCGGCCAGCCAATCGCGAGCGGCTGATGGCGATCGAGCCGACGGCGTTCATCAAGATCATGCAGGCGTGGCGTGCGCCGTTCGTCGCCGGCGCCGAGCTGCCGCTGATCGGGACGACCGAGGCCGACCTGCACTCGATCAAGGTGCCGACCTGCATCATCCCGGGCAACGACCTCACCCATGGCAGCGCGACCGGCGAGACGGCCGCGCGGCTGATGCCGGATTGCGAGGCGCATCGGCTCAACGTCGAGGATCAGAACGTTGATCTCGTGCCGGCAGAAGAGTGGTATAAGATGGCGGACGACATCGCCGCGATCTTCAGCGATTTTCTCACGCGGAAACTGCCATGCGTGGCAACGGCACCAGCGGCATAGGCAGCCGAGCGCGATGCGCTGCGAACGCTATCTCGCCTTCTCGTAGGGATAGATCAAGCTGCCCGACTCGTAGGCCTGCGGTGTCACCACCACCTGGCTAGAGATGTCCTTGAATTGCGTGGGATCGTCGCCCTTGACGTTGCGGAATTGCACCTGGAGGACGCGCGACTCCGCCCACTCGCCGCCCTTTCCGAACCGGATGTCGCCGAATACGGTGCGGAACGTGTTTTTGCGGATGTAGTCGGCGAGCTTGGCGTCGTCGAGGCTCTTGGTCGCTGCGATCGCCTGCTCGAGCACTTGGAACTGGGCGTAGGCGGGCGGCGCCATGTAATAGCCGAACGGGTCGACGCCTTCGGCAGGAGCGCGCTTCTGGTACTTCGCCATCATGTCGGCGACGCCCTGGAAGTTCATCTTCGGGACCGGGAGCCAGAAGTCGTAATTGGTCCAGCCGTTGAGCGCCGGTCCAAGCTGCGCCTTGATCGACGTGTTCTGCAGACCGACCATGCCGCCGCCGATCATCTTCGGCCGGAAGTTCATCTCGTTGACGGCGCGCACGATGCCGACCGAGTCCGGCGGGTACGAGCATACAACCACCATGTCCGGATTGGTTGAGGCGATCGCGCGCACGATCGGCGAAAAGTCGGTCGTGTTCGGTGGGTAGCGGCGATCGTAGACGATCTTGAGCTTGTGACTCTTGGCGTTTTCGCGAGCGCCATCGGAGGCATTGAGGGCGAATTCCGCATCGGCCGCGACGATCGCGACGGTTGTCGGCCGCGGATTCTGCTTCATCGCCAGATCGATAAAGCCCTTGGTGAACGACGGCTTTGGATCTGGCCCGGAAGGAATCATCACGAAATAGTTCGGATAGTTGAATTCGGAGTTCACGCCGAGTCCGAGCAGGCCGATGAACAAGCGCTTCCGTTGCATGATCAGGGGCATGGCAGGCGCCAGCATGTTGGTGGCATAGCCGCCCATCACGATATCGACTTTCTCGACGTCGAGGAGTTGCGAGTAAATGCCCGGAATTGTCGACGGATTGCTCTGGTCGTCGCGAACGACGAGCTGCACCGGCCTGCCGAGCAGGCCGCCTTTGGCGTTGACGTCTTCTTCCCAAATCCTTTGCGCCAACAGTGCCGACTTGCCGTTGGGGCCGAGGCCGCCGGTCATCGCCATGCTGAAGCCGATGCGGATCGGCTTGTCGGACTGTCCGACCACTGTCGTGGCGAAGTGAGGAGTCGCCAATGCGGCAAGGCCAAGCTTGCCCACCGTGCGGCGCGTGATCAGTTGCTTCATATTGCATCCTCCCAGTGGATCGAATTTTTCCGATCTTAGGCTTTTTCGGGATGTCGGGAAAAGCCCATGGGAGAGTCCTTCACCTGCGGGTTATGGCCACACGGATGGCTTCGTCGGGACCGACGTCGCTGCTGCCTGCGGGCGGTTGCCAGGTCGGCGCCATGCGGAATTGTTCGGGTGACATGTCGAGGGCGGCCACATGCGGCCCGAGCAGCGCGACGCGCTCGATGGGCACCGCGACCGGCCGCTGCCACCATCCGATCCAGCCGAACCATCCGCCATAGCGGACGATCAACTGGATCTTGCCGTCGCTCGTCCGGACGACACGCTGAACATAACCCAGGGCGTTGTCTCTCCAGTCGAGCACCGGCAGACCGACCAGATCGCGGACGCGCGCCGGCTGCGGGAAGCGCCGGCGCATCTTCTCCTCGGGCGAGAGGTTCTCCTCTTCTACCTGATCCGAGGGCGTCTGGGTCGATGCCGCTTGCGCTGCTGGCCACCGCGCCGAATCCGGAACGACTGCGCCAATCACGAAAAGGACGCCGGCCAGTAAAGCGGAAGTGATCAGATAACGTCTCATGGGCGTGAGTTAATACATCGGTTCATCGAATAGGTTGCTATCATCGATTGAGTAACTGACCGTGCGATTGTTCGCAACCGGAGGTCAAGTGCAAATGACGTTCGCGTGTTCATGCAAGCGCTTGGCGCCGACACGCTACATGTTGAATTGCGGAGCAACGCCATGAGCGAAGTCGCTATTCGAGTGCGCTCGCCATCGGTTCGCCGGATGCACCCGCTCGCAATCCGCGTCATGCATTGGACCAATGCCGTCGCCATGATCATCATGATCGGGAGCGGCTGGAAGATCTATAACGACGAAGTGCTGTTCGGCTGGCTGCATTTTCCAGAAGTGATTACCATCGGCGGCGAAGCCCAGGGCGCGCTGCAATGGCATTTTCTCGGAATGTGGATCTTCACGCTCAATCTCATCTGCTACGTCATTTACGGCCTCGTGACCGGCCGCTTTTGGCGAAAATTGCTACCGGTCTGGCCGCACCAGGTGATTGCCGATACCCGCGCGGCGCTGCGCTTCCGGCTGGGCCATGACGACGTCACCAAGTATAACGCCATCCAGCGCACGCTCTATATCGGCATTATCCTGATCATGATCGTTCAGATCATGTCAGGCTTGGCGATCTGGAAACCGGTGCAGTTCCAAGAGATCACTGCGCTGTTCTACGATTTCCAGGGTGCGCGACTGGTGCATTTCATCGGGATGGCGTTGATCGTGCTGTTCCTGATCGTTCATGTCGCGCTGGCGCTCGTCGTGCCCAAGACACTCGCTGCGATGGTCACCGGCGGGCCGGTGCTCGATGAAGATCAGAATAGAGCGAAAGCATCGGCAGACGTATCCGCCGAAAATGACGACCATAGGGGAGGGTGACGTGCCGATACGCACTCCTTCGCAATCGATGTTCCGGCCGGTACAGCCAATCGACCAGAGCGTGCTGGATGAGAACCGAAAGTTGATCGACGAGATCGACCGGCGGAAAATCCTGCGCGGCGCCGTCAGCCTCGGCGCTCTGTCGATGCTCACTGGCTGCAACGTCACCGACCGCAACGCGGTGCAGAGCGTGCTGCGCGCCGTCTCAGAATGGAACGACGGCGTGCAGGCGTTCCTGTTCAATCCCAACAAGCTCGCGCCGACCTACACCGAGGCGCAGGTGCTGCGGCCGCCGCGCTTCAACGCCTATTATGGGATCGAGGAGGTGAAGCCGGTCGACGTGGCGAGCTGGAAGCTCGAACTGTCGGGCCGCATCGCCGACAAGCGGCCGTGGTCGGCGCAGCAGATGTTCGATCTGCCGGAGCAGGAACTGATCGTCCGCCAAATCTGCGTCGAGGGCTGGGACTATATCGGCCAGTGGTCCGGGCCGAACCTCAAGCAGTTCCTGGAGCGTGTCGGCGCCGATCTGAATGCCAAATACGTGATGTTCCGCTGCGCCGACGACTACTCAGGCTCGATCGACATGGCGACCGCGCTGCATCCACAGACCATCCTCGCGACCAAATACGCGAAGGAACCGATCACTGATCCATTTGGCTTTCCGCTGCGGCTTCGGACTTCAACCAAGCTCGGCTTCAAGAATCCGAAATGGATCACCTCGATCGAGGTCACCAATACCTATCCGGGCGGATATTGGGAGGATCGCGGCTTCAATTGGCACAGCGGGCTTTAGACGCGGCGACCGCCTTCATCGCCGCGCAGGCGGTGGCCGAGGTTGCGCCCTCTCCCCTTGAGGGAGAGGGCATGAAAAAGCTTCCGACGAGTTGTGATCGGGTGAGGGGGTCTCTTCGGCAGAAGTGTTTTTGCGAAGCGACCCCCTCACCCGATTCGAATGCGCTGACATGGCGAGCAGCCCTCTCCCTCGAGGGGAGAGGGCGCAACAACAAAGGTCGCGCTCGCTGCGCATTATCGCGCCGCCACCGCGACCGCTCCGGCGACGTAGATGCGCCAGCCTTGTGCGCTGGCCTCGACCAGACGCCAGTGCTGGCTGGTGGCGAACGGATCGCGCGTCCAGGCGCCGTCGAGCGCCGTTACGACAACGACACGGCAGCCGTATTTGGTCGCGAGATCGCGCAGGTCGTCGGGCCAGCCCTCGCCGGAAAAGACGCGATGGAACTGCGCGTCGATCTCCCGCAAACGCCGGCGCGGCAGCGGCACGAACGGCAACGCAAGGTCGTATCCGGCGTAACAGGAGCGCCGGCTCGACAGCAGCGCCCAGGAGATATTGACCGGCCACGGCGTCATCGTTTCCAGGAACGCCGGATTGTTGCCGACCCGATCGGCCGGCCCGGCGTAACGGCGCACCGCCGCCCACATCTCCGGTGTCGCGGCGAAGGCCTGGCCGGGGCCGCCACGCGTGCCGAAAATGTCGTTGGCGAGAAGCTGGATGCCGCTCGGCAGCCCGAGCGCGATGGCGACGAAGCCGGCGATCGCAAGCCCGATGCGGGTCTTGATCCATTGCGCGAGGCCCGCGACCGCAAACACCGTCAGCACGATGCAGGCCGGCAGCACCGCGCGCCAGCCGAGATCGTTGTTGCCGCCGATGGTGCTGACCATGAGCCACGCCACCGCGAGGCTTGCGCCGGCAAGATGGATCAGGATCACGGCGACGCGCTTGCGATCGGGTTCGAGCGTCTTCGTCAATTGCAGCATCGCGTAGACGCCGGTCAGGTAGATTGCGGGCAATTCGATCACGAGGAGGATGACCCAGAAGGCGGGCATGTCGAGAATTTGCCGCAAGGCCGGTGGAAAGGCTTCGCCGAGCACCTGATAGGTCTGCAGCGCTACCGGCGATCCGCCGCCGCGTGTCCCCATGGTGGCCAATTGATCGTAGAGGATTGGGGCCGCCAGCAGGGCCGCGCAGGTCGCGGCGAGGGCGAACCGTCCGAGCAAGGGCAGCCGCTGTTGCGGCTCCGCATTGGCGAGCAGAACGACACCGATCCAGATAACGGCGACCGCGAAGGTCACGCCGCCGACCCAGGTCGAGCTTGCAGCGCCGGCGGCGACGACCAGCACGAACGCCGCGAGCAGGGCGATGCTCTCTCGCCGCACCAGCTCCGACAGCAAGACCATCGCCAGCACCACGCAGGAAGCCGATGCGATGTGCTGCGGCACCCAGGCGGATTGGAACAGCCAGCCCGCGAACCCTGTTTGTGGCATGACCACCGAGTCGATCCTCGGAATGAGACCGAGCAACGGCCGCAGCGATCCGGTGGTGCAGACGAGCAGCACGAACAGCGCCGCAATCTTGCGCCCGCTGAGCCAGGTCGCGAGGCCGATCATCAGCATCAGCGACGCAAACGCGCTGAACCAGGTGAGCGCCGCATCCGCCTCCCATCCGCTGATCCCGAGCAGCAAAGCGATCTCGGCGGCGCTGAAGTGAAGGAGGTAGTAGTAGGCGAGCCGCGACGGCTGACCTTCCTCGCCAAAGAACGGATTGCCCGGCGGCAGCCCGAGCCGGATCATCTCGTCGACCATCGCAACCTTGGCATGATCGAAGATCGGCCCGGAGAGCACGACCGCGCCATCGACGAATTTCGGCAGGACGGCGGAGGCGGGACCGAGAGCGAGGATCAATGCGCCGAGCCACGCCCAAGCGGGAACGCTGCTCTCGTGCTTATTGCCTTTCAACGCGCCGGAGCGTTGCCAGAGCGCATAGGCGCTCGCACCGATCGACAGCAGCGTGACGATCGTGACGGTGGCGCGGTTGAATCCGATCAGCATGAACAGCGGCAGCGTCGCCGCGCTATGCACCGCCCAACCGAGGACCGGCGCGACCGGCCAGGTCAGCGCGCGCTCCGAGAGAACGGCGCGCGCCACCGCCAGACCGATCGAGGTCCACACCAGAAGGGCGATCGCGCTGCCCAGAATGACGTTAATCGTCGATGCCATCAGGGCCTGGGATCAAAGGTTAGCTGAAGGACCGGCATTCTGCGACACAGGATTGGCTCACGACCGAGTGATGCCACAGAACCCTCAATAGACAAGCGGGGCTGCTCAATTTCCTTTGAACCAGAGTTGATCGAACGCGTTGGAGGAGTGGTGCACAATCAACGCATGGCTGGAACGGACCGATTCGACGTCATGCCGGGTTTCGGGGACCACCGCTCCTGCGGTATTGCCGTGATGGCGAAGGCCTCCGTTCCGGGCCGCACCAAGACACGTCTGACGCCGCCGCTCACCGCGATCGAAGCCGCCGCCTTCAATACCGCCTTCCTCAAGGATGTGTCCGCAAACCTCTTGGCCGCAAAGCTCTTGGCCGCAAACCCCTTGGCCGCAAGCGATCGGGCGTCGATCCATGGCTACATGGCCTACGGGCCACCAGGATCGCAACAATTTTTCACCGACAACCTGCCGCACGAGATTGGGCTGATCGAAGCCTGGCTGCCCAATTTCGGGGATTGCCTGTTCCGGGCGATCAACGGTCTGTTCGGCGCCGGACATGCATCGGCCGTTGTGCTCAATTCGGACAGTCCGACCTTGCCGACGGCGCTGCTGGTTGAGACCGCACAGGTGCTCGCGGAGCCCGGCGACCGCGCCGTGCTTGGGCCGTCGATCGACGGCGGCTATTACCTTCTCGGCATCAAGCAGGCGCACCGTCGCCTGTTCGATGACATCGACTGGAGCACGGATCGTGTCGCACGCCAGACGGTCGAGCGCGCGCGCGAGATCGGCCTCGACGTGCATCATCTGTCTGCGTGGTACGACGTGGATGATTCACAGGCGCTGCGGCAACTGCAGGCCGAGTTGTTCGACGGCGGCTCGCTCGATCCTGGGCTGACGCCGTTCTGCGCGGCCAACACGGCGACTTTGATGCAGGATTTGCTGGTGAGCACCGATCTCCGCACCCGACTCGGAGTGTTGCGCAAGGCATCTGAAAGGCTCGCATCATGACCGCGACGGCCCCTGCGCAAGCGGTTGATCCACGGCGTTATTTCGAGAGCGTCGAAGCCAAGCGTAGTCAGAAGGCGGAACGGTTGCCGGTCTGCGTCTATCTCGAGACCACCAACCGCTGCAATCTCCTGTGCACGACTTGCCCGCGCACGTATGCCGAGCTCGAGCCTCCGGCAGACATGAGCTGGGCGTTATTCACTTCCATCGTCGACCAGATTCCGCATCTCGAACGCGCGGTGATGCACGGTGTCGGCGAGCCGATGCTGGTGAAGAACCTGCCGAAGATGGTGCGCTACCTGAAGGATCGCGGCACTTATGTGCTGTTCAACACCAACGGCACGGTACTCAACGACAGGAACGGCCGTGCCCTGATCGATGCCGGCCTCGACGAACTGCGGGTCTCGCTCGACGCCGCCAATGCAGAAGCGTTCATGGCGATCCGCGGCGCCGACTTCTTTAGCCGGATCCTGCGCAATGTGCGCCGCTTCCGTGAATTGCAGGTGCGCGAAGGCCATGAGCGTCCGCGCGTGTCGGCTTGGCTCACCGGCCTCAAGGAGACGATTGCCGACCTTCCGGCTTTCGTGCGGGTCGCCGCGGATATCGGCGTGAAAGAGGTCTATCTCCAGCGTCTCGTCTATTTTGAGAATGAATCCATCGGCAATGCGCGGCCCGATCAAGCCTTGTTCGAGCGGATGACGGCCGGCGAGGCCGTCTATCTGGACGAGGCGGCGGCGCTGGCGCGCTCGCTCGGCATGACATTCAGCGCCTCCGGGGCCGCCTCCGAGCCAGGCATGAGCCTGACCCGTGCCAGCGACGGCTCGCCCTGGTCGCTCTGCCGCCGGCCATGGTCGGTGATGTATTTCACCGCGAACGGCCGTGCGCTGCCGTGCTGCATCGCGCCATTCTCGCAGCGCGGCTACGAGAACTACACGCTCGGCGACGCCACCCAACAGACGCTGCACGAGATCTGGAACGGGCCCGGCTATTCGTCGTTCCGCGAAGCGCTGTTGTCTGATCAACCGCCTACGGCGTGCGCCAATTGTGGCCTGCGCTGGAGCTTATAGTCGTGCAGATCGCCGTCGCAATTCCCACGTTGAATGAGCAGGAGTCGATTGCCGACGTGGTGCGATCGATTCCGCGCAACGTGGTGGACAGCGTCATCGTTGCCGACGGCGGCAGTATGGATCAGACCAAGAAAGAGGCGCTGCGTGGCGGCGCCGACGTGATCGATGCCGGACGCGGCTATGGCCGTGCTTGCCTGATGGCGACCGTCAACGCAGTCGATGCCGATATCATGGTGTTCATGGATGGGGATGGCGCCGACGATCCGACCAGTATCGCGACGCTGGTCGCGCCGATCCGGTCGGGTGACTACGATTTCGTGATCGGCTCGCGCGTGCGCGGCGAGCGCGAGCCCGGCAGCATCTCATGGCATCAAATCGGCGCAGGCCTTGCCGCCGGTTACGGGATGCGGCTCCTCTACGGCGTGCACTACACCGACATGTGCGCGTTCCGCGCCATCCGCCGTGATGCGCTGCTCGCGCTCGACATGCGCGAGATGACCTACGGCTGGAATATCGAGATGCAGATGCGGGCGGCGAGGGCAGGGCTCCGCATCCTCGAAGTCCCGGTTCCTTATCGCCGCCGCAGCGGCGGGAGCTCGAAGGTCGCCGGTAGTCTCGGGGGTACGCTGCGCGCCGGCGCGCGGATCGTCGCGACGTTCGTGAGGGTTTCGAGCCAACGGCCGGCCGATGGCCCGCGGCCGGGTTGATCACCGCCGCGCCCCTGCCATCCTCAGCACCGCCTCGATCATGGCGTTCGGGTCCGCGATGCCCTTGCCGGCAATATCATGCGCACTTCCGTGCGCGACCGATGAGAACAGGATCGGCGTGCCAATGGTCAGCGCCGCTGCGGCGTTTTTTGCCAGCAGTTTCGCGGGGATGTGGCCCTGGTCGTGCAGCATGACGACGAAGGCGTCAAAGCCTTGCATGTGAAACATCGTGTCGGCGCCGAACGGGCCGGCGATGGCGAGACCGTCGGCGACTGCTGCATCGATCGCGGGGTTGATGATCTCGATCTCCTCTCGCCCGAACAGCCCGCCCTCGCCGGCATGAGGGTTCAGGCCACTGACGGCGATCCTCGGTGTAGCGATGCCAATTCGCCGCAGCGTCCGGGCGGTTTCGTCAATGACACGGCGCACGCGTTCGCGCGTGATTGCGCTAAGCGCCTGCCGAACGCTTTGGTGCAGGGTGGCATGCGATATTCTCATGTTTCCGAAGCACAGCATCATGAAGACGTCGTCCTCGGGCGTTGCAGTCGCGCGCGCCACAAAGGACGGGTGCCCGTCGAACGCAATGCCGGCGAGCGCGATCGAGGTCTCGTTCTGCGGAGCGGCAACGACGGCATCCACCTGTTTCGCAAGCGCGGCTTTCACCGAGGCATCGCAGAACGCAATCGAGGCGCGACCGGCCACCGCGCTGGTCTTGCCCAGGGCGACGTGCCCCTTTTGCGGGTGGTCGAGCACGGCGACCTGATAGCCAGCCTCGCCGGCGTCTTCGAGACGGCTGACCTGATGCAGATCAACCCTGATCCCGCAAGCCTCGGCGTGGGCCCTCAGAATGTTCGCGTCGCTGACCAGAATCGGCCGGCAGGCCGCCCGCACCGTCGGATCGAGCGCGGCCTTCAGGCTGATCTCCGGCCCGATACCCGCGGGGTCGCCGGTCGCGATCGCAATGATCGGTTTGTCGGAAGCCATCGCCTATTCTATGGTCGAGAATCACAGGACGCCAATGGCCGCGCGTCCATGGCGGGATTTGAACGGCAGGATAGAGCAGGGCGCGCTTGACCAGGACTGCTACTTCCCCGCGCGCGGCCTTTACCCCCGCCGAACGCCGCCTGATCGGACGGCTTCGCACGCCGGAGGCGGTGCAGCGCTATCTCAACCGCATGCGCTACAACACCGAGCCGCGCGGCGACACGCTGCGGAGTTTTCGGCAGGTCGTCCGGCGCGGCACCTCACACTGTCTCGAAGCGGCGCTGTTTGCCGCCTGCGTGCTGGAGCAGCACGGCTATCCGCCGCTGCTGTTGACCTTCGAGTCGGTGGACGGTCTCGATCATGTCCTCTTCCTCTATCGTCGAAATGGATGCTGGGGCACGGTGGCGCGTTCGCGCGATCCCGGCCTGCACGGCCGTAAGCCGGTATTCCGGACGCTGCGCGCGCTCACCATGAGCTACTTCGACGCCTATATCGATCCGACCGGCTGCATCGAGGGTTTTGGGTCGTACAATCTGCGCAAGCTCGGACGCTACGACTGGCGGTTCGCGCGCCGGAACATGTGGAAGGTCGAGCGCACGCTGATCGACGTCCCGCACCAGCGCATCAAAATCCCGCACCAGCGCGTCGAGCGCATGCGCGCACGCTATCTGGCATATCGCGAGAAGTACGGCAAGAAGCCGCTGTTCTATTCCGGCCGGAAGACGTGGACGGGAATTCCGAAGGAGTTCCTGTAGCCGTCCTCCGCCTCATCCTGAGGGCGGGCGAAGCGAGCGTCTCGAAGGATAGGGGCCGCCCCGGAGTTAGCAGCCATGGTTCGGAGACGGCGCGCTTCGCGCGCCTCCTCACCATGAGGCCGGCGTATGCCTCACTCCCACGGCAGCAGCGACGCGTGGATCACGTCCGGCACGCCGCCCTTGCCGCCGACCGAGCGGATGGCAAGATCGACGTCCTTCAGGCCAAACCGATGCGTCGTGATCTTCTCCAGCGGGAAGCGCTTCGACGCGATCTGCTCCAGCGCGAGCTCGCAGGCCTTGTAGCTGTGGCCGCGCGCGCTCTTCATGGTGATGAATTTCACCGTGAATTTCTCGAGCGGGAAGTTCGGGAACTGCGCCATCTCGCCCTGGGCGACGATGATTCCGCCCTTGCGCTTGAGCGCTTCGATGCCGAGCAGGATCGGGATGGTGCCGGCGCCTGCTGTGCAATCAAGCGAAACGTCGACGCCCTTGCCCCCGGTGATCTCCATGATGCGGGCGAGCGGATCTTCCTTGGTCACGTCGATTACGTAGTCGGCGCCGAGCTCCTTCGCGACTTTGAGGCGCGCACTGTCCTTGGCGGTGCCGGTGACGATGATGAGCGACGCGCCTGCCTGCTTGCAGATCACGGTCTGCGAGAGGCCTTGCTGGCCCGGTCCCTGGATCAGTACCGTCGAGTTGTAGCCAACCTGGCCATCGAACAGCGACCATTCGACGCCGTTCGCCATCGGGGTCACCAGGCCCGCGAGCTCGGGCGTCACGCCCTTGGGCACGTGATGGATCACCGAATTCCACGGCAGGTAGACATATTGCGCGAAGCCGCCCCATAGGTGCGGCGGCTTCTCGTCCGAGGTGTAGCCGTAGCGGATCGCGTCTGGGTTGGTGCGCCAGTTGGTGTTCTCGCAGTGGCGATACTGGCCGGCGTGACACCATTCGCACTTGCCGCAGCTCACATAGTGCTCGACGAAGACGAGGTCGCCTTCCTTGAAGCCTTTGCGTTGGGTGAATTCGCGGCCGGCCTTGGCGATGTAGCCGATGTTCTCGTGGCCCATGATCGTGGGCTTGTTGTTCGGCGGCTCCTGGTAGAGGCGCACATCGGTGCCGCAGATGCCGGCGACTTCCATCTTCATCAGGGCTGCGTCCGCCGGTACATCCGGCATGGGATATTCCCGGATCTCGGTCTTGCCCGGCCCCACCCGGACCGCCGCCAGCACTTTCTCAGCCACTGAAGAAGTCTCCGTATCTTGTTGAAAAGCCACGGGCACCATAGGACCGCGCTGTATGGCGTCAAGGGCTTGGGTGGCGCTGCAATGTCGGGTTACGCGAAGATCGCAGGCCGTTTATATAGAGTGCATCCGAGGCCCGCGCGAACCCCGCCGACGAGCGACGAAGCGACGATGAGCGACTACTATACCGCCTTGAAGGCTTGGCAGAACGGCCGCAACGAGCCTGGCGGTGCCGGAGGCATGCCTGAGGGGTTCCGGATCAGGCCCGCGCTGAAGCGCAGCCCCGAGCACGTCGCGGCACTTGAGCAGGTGCGAAACTGGACGCGTGCGCGCTTCAAGCTCCCTGAGGACGCGGCTGTCATGGCCGTCGAGGTGTCCTGCCGGCTGCCCGGCTGCCCGCCGCTCGAGACCGTGGTTGCATTCTGGATCGATGACAAGCGCCACCAATTCAAGGTGTTCAAGC
The DNA here is from genome assembly GCA_009377695.1 of Hyphomicrobiales bacterium. Taxonomy (GTDB): domain Bacteria; phylum Pseudomonadota; class Alphaproteobacteria; order Rhizobiales; family Xanthobacteraceae; genus VAZQ01. The sequence continues at coordinate 22,199 of WHTP01000100.1, forward strand.
GGGTGGAGGAGGTGGCCGAGGACGACATCCCACCGGCCTGGCTCAAGGGCGCGCTGGTGGTGGACGAAAACGCCGAGCTCGA